>JBBTDS010000598.1:0-2152 GCA_038060875.1 Acidobacteriota bacterium
CACCTCGACGCTGCTCAACCTGTTCCTGATGCCGCCGATTTACCTGAGGTTTGGGGCGTCATCGTGGCGTGCACCGCGGCCCGCTGGCCGCTCTCTGACGTGAGGTTGTTGAGGTCGGGAAGCGCCAAGACTCGCTTGGGCGGTCGCTGCTTCTCTCGCAGTTTGGACATCGACGACGGCCTCCTTGACCGTCGCCCGACAGAATGTCCGAAACTCCGCCCTTCGCCGTTGAGGAGGATCGATCGGTTCGACCTGCACATCTCAGCAACGGGGGTTACCCGTTCGCTGAGCCGATCGGCAAACGCTACAGTGTTGCTCGCGGGTGATCGCAGAGTTCGCAGGTGCGGCACATCTCCGGGTCCGACGTTGCGCAGACAAGTCGTACTGGAAGGCGCATCGCCGGACTAAAGCCGATTTCAGGTCGCTGTATCAAGAGCGAAATGGCCCAGCCGCCAGAGTCAACCCGACGGTCTGCGCAGCCGGTTTGCTTCCGATACAGCCCTATGACTTAACGGGACCTGCCAGGCTGCGAAGCCGCCCGGACACTCTCGACCCCGTGATGCCGTTTCGACCCTGTACCTGTCCTGGGTGCAACCACGCATCCAGGTGACACCGAGATCCGAGGTCATGAGGGCAGTGCGACCGTCGAGGGAGGCTAGCCTAGCAGGGATGCCTCGAATTCCTTCACGATCTCGATGTGCTCGGCCGTCCGCAATGGAGCAGTGGAGAAGTAGGTGTTCTCTGCAAACGGTATCTCAGCGCGCCGCTCGATCGTGAACATGGCTGGTGCGGTCTTCGTCTGGGAGGTATCAACATTGAGCAGGATTGCGGTGGGCTCGAACGAAAAGGGATGCTTCAGATCAGCCGAGGCTCGTTCCGAAAGTACAGCCGCGATTTTGGGGAAAACCGGATTAAGCGTAGCTAGACGCATATCGCTCCGGAATATGAACTGACTCGCGAAGCTTTGACGTGCCGGCTTGAGCGTGGCTCCGAAAGCCTCGTGCGCCAAAGCCAGAATGTCGTTCAAGACCCTCTCGGAATTCTCGGTAGACGAGCGCGTGTCGACCACGATCCCATTCAGGAAAACACTGATTCTGTCAATGCATACATCCCCAAGCCGGCCCTCCAGAAGTTCGATACCCTTCTGGAGGTCTAGGTCCTCCAACTTCGTGGGACTCTTGGTGAAGGAATATCGACTGCCGATCGTCGCTATAGCTTCCAAACTTGAGGCCTTACCGAACGGGTCCCATTCCTGAAGCTGGACCATGGCGACCACACGTGCAAGAGTGATTGAGACTATTTCCATATTTGGGCAGCGACCTGCGCAGCCTGCTTCGAAGCAGCACGCAGGAACTCGGGTACAGGTAGGCGGGACTGTTGGCGCTGGGCGTTAGTGACATCTCCGAACGGACATGAGGCCTGCTGGCCTGGTATGGGATTTCGGAGCACGGACCAGAGCGAGGACTTGAGCGCGGCGACCTGAAGATATGGGTCCCAGTCGTTTGGACGCGCATCGCACGGACTCCACCACTGCGCGCCATTTCGCAACCAAGCGACTCTCAGTTGTGCGTAGCTGGCAAAAGCGTCATCGTATTCAAACTCAGTCCCACACGAGGGGCAAATCGTGAAGTTCGACGGCGGCTCGGAGAGCCGGTCATATCCGCAAACCGGGCAGATGTGCATAATAGTCAGCCCTCATTGGCACTTTGATCGGAAGTACTGCAAGGACGTCTGCCGAGAACTCGGTAGTGGCCGGAGGATCATGAACGTCACGATGTGTCCAGCGGTTGCCCTTATCCCGAACTCCTCGGTCCTTGGGTCGAAACGCACCAGGTCTCCGTTAGGGCGGGAGCACTCCAACACTCCCTCTCGCAATGGTCCCGTCATAAAAGCTTCAGCGCGTGCCTCATACTCATCGGCGTTTGCCGCCCCGAATTCCTGCCCGTGCCTGGCAAAATGTCTCTCAAGATCGTAGCGGTGTTTGAATGGCACGGTCCTCGCAACGCGTTCGCAATTATACACCAGCCAATGCCTGGGGCGCAGGCTTTGGTCCGGGGCGGCATGGCGCACGGCGAGCCTTCTTCTATTGTCGCACGTGATACGCTACTCCGCGTTTCGTCGTCTATTCGCCTCGCAGCCCGTGACCGCTCGG
>JBBTDS010000599.1:0-1352 GCA_038060875.1 Acidobacteriota bacterium
CACCACCAGGCCTATCGCTTAGGCCAATACTTCTCCGTGGAAATCCAGGCTAGCCCAACTTCCACACTCCAACCGCGGAAAGGGCGGATTTTTGGGGGTTCCGTGACGGTATCTCTTTTGCCGTCAACAAAGCCTACCGCCAAAAGTCCAAAGTAGTCACGAATTGCTCAAAGCACGTTCTTGGTTGAGCACCTATATTTATGCTTGACTTCTCAGAAAGTGGGCGTATAAGGGCCAGTCGCGGGTGTTCTTCTCGATGTCGAGGGACGGCCTGCTGCCCCGGATTTTCTCCGACGTTCATCCGAAGTGGCAGACGCCGTGGCGCTCGAACCTGCTGTTCATGCTGTTCACCAGCTCGTTCTCGGCCTTCGCGCCGATCTCGGTGGTGGGCCACATGACCTCGATCGGCACGCTGCTGGCCTTCGTGATCGTCTGCGCGGGCATCATGATCATGCGGCGCACGCAGCCGGACCTGCCGCGGCCGTTCAAGACGCCGCTGGTGCCGTGGGTGCCGATCGGAGGCATCCTGGTCTGCGCGGCCATGATGTACTCGCTCGGGCCGGACAACTGGTTCCGGCTGATCGCCTGGCTGGTGATCGGGCAGATCATTTTCTTCAGTTACGGGCGCGGGCACAGCAAGCTGCGGCCAGCCAGCGAGCGCGGCCGGTTCACGCTGTTCGACCGCCTGATGGCCTTCGGCAACGCGGGTTTCCTGGCGGGGGGCATCATGGGCTTCCTGCTGCGGCCGCTGGCGCCGACCGGCGCGAAACTGGCGTTCAGCACGGTGATCGCGCGCGGGGCCACGCTGCCGGACGCCGCGCTGGTGGAGACGGCCAAGGTGTCGTTCAACACGATGATGCTGGGCGTAGTGATCGGCGTGGCGGCCGGCGTGGCGGCGGGCTGGCTGGTCTACGCGCTGCGGGACCGGCCGGCCGGGGTCGGGCGTGCCCGACCCCTACAGTAGGGGCGAGGCATGCCTCGCCCGCTAATCAAGAAGGGCCGCGGCGGCGGATCAGATCGTCGACCGTCGAGATGATCACGTTGAGGCGGCTGTCGGTCTGGCGCTGCACGTCGGTGATCAGGTCCACCTTGGCGGCCAGTTCGTCCACCCGCGCGGCCAGACTCGCCAGTGCCGCGGCAAGCTGCTTCAGGGGAGCCCCGAGGCTCGCGATCATCCCGGCTTGGGTCTCCTGAACACCGAGGATCTGTTCGAGGTGCGTTCTGAACTCACCGTCAGCGCGGCGTAAGTCCTCCAGCAGTGTGTTCAAGTGATCGAGCTGTGCCGAGTCCATGCTGCCTCTAGCCTGGATTTCCACGGAGAAGTATTGGCCTAAGCGATAGGCCTGGTGGTG
>JBBTDS010000600.1:0-4450 GCA_038060875.1 Acidobacteriota bacterium
AGACGACATCTGCACCGCGCTCTTGTCAAAAAAGGGGGAAATGGGACAGACTCTATCTAAGGTGCACCGGAGCCTGCGTTATCGCTCGCCGACCTCCACCGATGGGTCGCGCACCCGCACCGACAACTGAACCGGCGAAGCCGCCAGGCGTCGTCGTTCATATCTCGGGGAACACGCTCTTTGTGAACGTCGGCGCGAGGTCCGGTGTGAAGCCGGGTGACAACCTGCAGGTCCGCCGGAAACTCCCCTTCGGCAAAGGGTGGAGCAATGTTTCGCGACAGGTCACTGAGAGCGTGGGACTGCTTGTGATCAAAGAAGTCAACGACGATACTTCCACGGGAACATTCACCGGCGACGGAACACCCCAGGTAGGTGACATGGTAAGCCGACCATAGGGGGGGCGGGGATTCTCAGGCGATAGAGGGCACGCTCCCAACACCTGCTAAGAAGCGCGCATCACCAAACAGGTCAGGCGTGGGCCGGACGCGTCGCCGCTCCTGTTTGGCAGGTTCGTGATGCAGCTAAAGATGGTCCGCGCTTCTCCTTTAGGCTGATGCTTCACCGATTCGCTCTTAGAGCTTCTCAGCTTGTGCTTATTGGCTTGGTCCGGACCGCAAGAACGCAAGGAACTGCTTTGTGTCTTTGCTGAGCTCGGCGAAGCTGCGGACTACCTTTTCGTCAGGGGTGAACATCGCGTGGTAAGTATGGCCACGGTGTGGAACCCACATCCAAAACCCAAGAACAGGAATGTTGACAGAGTGACGGAGTCGGGTGTAGTATTTCAGGTGTCGAGAAAGCCCAAAAGGAACACGCCCGAGCGGCCCTGTTCGTAGGGAGGTCACGGATGTCATCCATACGTAAGGTCACAATGCGGCTCCTCGTCTTTCGAGCCTTCGTCGCGGCCGGAATGGCTCTTTGTTCCGCGGCGAGCCTCGCCCAAGAACCGGAGGCGGAGCTGGTCTGCCAGTCCTATTGCAGCCCGGTGAAACCTGGCACGCCCGTCATCGAAGTCCGCTGGCGCCTCTCGCCGGGGCCCCTCGCCCCCGCCGACGTCCGCGCGCGTCTCAACCAGCAATCCGTTGACGTCACCGTGTACAGCGACGGCTTTCAACGCGGGCTCTTCGCCAACCTGCCCGCTGTCAAGCCCAAAGCGGTCTTCGCTCTCCGCCGGCCGGCCGGCGTAGCTCTGAAACACATCCCCGGCCTCGAGAAGCTCACCGTCAGCGACGTCGTTACCTCGCGCGACAGCAACCGGGCTGCCCGTTTGCGCCTCTTCGTCGCCGAGCCGGGGAGCCCCGAATCCGTCGTCATCCGCGTCGAGGGCGTCGATCCTGGCATGAACTACTCCTGGCGAGTCCCGACCCTCGAGGGCGGACGAACCGTCGTCACCTGCCGGGCCGCCATTTGTCCCGTTGATCGCCAGGAGGTGCCCCGGGCAGTGCCCCGTACCTCGGGTAAGAAGAAGTGACTCTCCAGCTTCATCGTGCGTTGGGAGGTCCTCGTGTTGGTTCTGGTCTCTCGTCTCCTTGAATCTCGTCCTTTCTTCGGTCTCGCGCTCCTCGTGTCCGCCGCTCTCCTTGCGGCTCCGCCCGCAGACGCTCAGGTCACCATCACCGAGATTAACCCGAGCCGGTCCACTCTCCATGCCACCGACGCTGACGGCGCGTCCGGCGGCCGCGTCAATGGCCTCGCTCGCGCCACCAACAGCATCTTTTTCGCTGCAAGCGAATGGGGCGGAGTTTACAGGAGCAGCGATGCCGGGCGCACCTGGCAGCGCCTGAACGGCCACCTCCCTACGGTCACCTGGGACATCGAGGCCGACCCCGGAAACCCCAATCGCGTCTTCGCCACCTCCTTTTACGATGGCCGCCTCAATAGCGTTTCCGGCATCAACGTCAGCAATGACGGCGGCGTCACCTGGCACCGCCCGGCCACCGCCGTCCCCCCTGTCGGCTTCTGCCGCGATGCCGCCCGGCGCGATGAGCCATCCGCCTTCGGCATCAGCATCGACTTCGAAAACCCTCAAAACGTCTATGTCGGCACCAATTGCGGCCTCGCCATCAGCAACGACGGCGGCGTCAATTGGCGCTTCGTCGATCCGACCCCTAACGACGGCGCCTGGGACGTCTCAGACGTCATCGTCCACCACGGCGGCATCATCGACACCTGCGGCGACGACAACCATCGTCGCTCTACCGACGGTGGCGCCACCTGGACGACCGCCGGCGCCGACGGGACCCCACTCAACGCCGGCCTCTGCTCTCTCGCGGTCTCCCCCGACGAACCCTACGTCCTTTTTGCCACCGTTGGCAGGCACATCTTCGAATCGGACGATGGCGGCGGGACCTGGAATACCGAGTTCGGCAACCGGGACGCCCCCTTTGGTGGCCGGATACCCTTCGTCACCACCAACAAGCGCGCAGGTCGCAACTTCGACCTCTGGTTCGGCGATGTCAGCCTTTATCGCGCCGCCTGCACCACCCCTGTCAACCCCGCCTCCGGCGGCACGGCCCGCTGCCCCGCCTCCGCTAACTGGACCGGCCCTTTCACCCGTTCCGCCGGTGCCCACGACGACACCGGCGACATCGCCTTCGAACATGTTGACCCCATCGATGTCCCAGCTTGTCTCAGGGACTGCTCCCAGCGCCGCGACCAGTGCAACTCCGACTGTGGCCAGGAAGCCGACTCTTGCCGCAGCGACTGTGCGGTGGACCGCGATGTTTGCATGTCCGAAGCCGGGCAGCCTGGCAAGCCCACCAAGGCCCAGTGCATGCAAATGTTCACACGTTGCAACGCGGGTTGCACCAGCCGCCTCAACGCCTGCCGCGCCCGCTGTACCCAGGAGTTCAATTCCTGCAACGCCGATTGCCGCCGGCCACGCGAGGCCTGCCCCGTCCTCCTCTCCTCGGACGGCGGCGTCTATCGCAACACCCTCACCAACAGCCCCGCCTGCCAGACGCCACAGTGGACTCAGCCGGACGTCACTCCCCACGGTCTTTGGTTGTACTCGTTTTGCGGCGCCGACCGCCCCAAGGACGCTGTTAGAGAAGACCTCTATATGGGCACCCAAGATAACGGAACCTTCGCCACTGCCAGCGCCGGCAGCGGCTCCCCGGCTTGGGATAACCACGATTGCTGCGATAGTTTCGACATTGCCTGCGCTCCCGGCCAGGTCCTCTATACGGCCTGTTGCTGGGCCGGGCGCTCTCGCCTCTTCCTCGCGGATGGCGGCATGACTGGCGGCCGCAGGATCCCGCTTCCTGCCGGCAACATCCGCGGGTGGATCTTCCCCGATTCGATCGACCGCTTCGGCGCCAACCGGTACGTCCTCCTCACCACCGACGGCATCTTCATCACCCTAAACATCACCGCGACCCCCACCATTACCTGGACTGAACTCGGCGCCGCCACCACCCCCGCCGGCGCCTGCGCCGTGCTCGCGGCCGGCGCCGCCCAGAACCCAACCTTCTTCGTCCAGGCCGACGACTGCTCCGGCAATGGCGCCGGCACCCTCTGGCGTTACCAGGGGACCGCTGCCGACGGAACCTGGCAACAGGTCAATCCCCCCGCCAACGCCGGTCCCGGCGCGGGCTTCGGCATCTTTGCCGTTGACCGCAACGACCCCAACCGCCTGTTCGCCTCCCTCATCACCAACGCCGGCCCCCAGATGATCCGCTCCGCGGACGGCGGCCAGAACTGGGCCAACGATGCCAATCTCGACAACGCCATGACCGGCAACGGCACGTTCCGCTACCGCAACACCCGCGGGCCAACAGAGTGGACCAACTTCGCGGGTTACGTCCAGCCCACCTTGATCGCCTTCGATCCTAACGACCCGAACACCATCATCGCCGGGGCCGCCGATTCCGGCATCTTTCTCAGCCGCAACGACGGCGCCGCCTGGGCCGTCGTCAGCGATAACGCCGGCACTCCCGCCAACCCGCACATCCCCAGGCCGCGCTACGCCTACTTCGACCGCGAATGCGGCCACTTCAGCATCTACATCGGCACCCAAGGCCGCGGCGCCTGGCGCCTCCGCTACCCTGATCCTAATGCCCGCACGGAGGCCCAGTGTGTCCAAGAGTGCAACCAGGACGCCGACTCCTGCCGCCGCGAGTGCGACCAGGACCGCGAGGATTGCATGTCCAAAGCCAGGCAGCCCGGCGAGCCTACCAAGGCGCAGTGCATGCAACTCTTCACGCGCTGCAACGCCGACTGCACCACCCGCCTCAACGCCTGCCGCGCCCGCTGCCGCACTTGCCCCGATTAATCGGAAGCCCGCCCTCCGGCACCGGGTTCCCTCGCAGCCAGGTGGCCCGCTACCCCATCCCGCCCAGAGCTGGCAAGAAACCATGCGTCCTCGTACTTCTACCGCCGTTGACCGGCATCAGTGGCATGGCGCCGTTCCGCGTTTAGAGGGCACCGGCCACTACCCGAGTGGCTTGGTTAG
>JBBTDS010000601.1:0-1394 GCA_038060875.1 Acidobacteriota bacterium
AAGAAGGATTCCACCAACTCCTCCAAGCCTCCTTCCTCCGACGGGCCCGCCGCCGCACGGCGATTGAAACCGGCCCGCTGCCGCGGGCGGCGCAAGCCAGGCGGGCAAAAGGGTCATCCCGGATCGTACCGGGCCTTGGAACCGCTGGAACGCGTGGATCAAGTTGTTCCCGTGCTGCCCGCCGATTGCCGCCACTGCGGCCAACCCCTGCCCCAGCAGATCGAACAGGCCGAGACGCGGGGTGAAGTCCATCGCTATCAAGTCACCGAATTGCCGCCCTTGCGGGCGCACATCACCGAGTATCAGTGCCATAAAGTGGCCTGCCCGCACTGCCGCCAGGCCACCCGGGCTGAACTTCCCGCCGAGGTGCAGTCATCTTTGTTCGGACCCCGTCTGGCCGGCCTGATCGCCTACCTGACGGTGGGACTGCGGATTCCGCGCCGGGGCGTGGAGCAGTTGCTGGCGACCGCGCTGGGCATCGAGATCAGTGTGGGCAGCACCCAGAAGCTGATCGAGGAGAGCAGCGAAGCGCTGGCGGCAACCTGCCAGGAACTGGAGCGCCAGTTGCCCAAAGAGCCGGTGCTGAACAGCGATGAGACCGGCTGGCGCAGCATGGGCGAACGGCGCTGGTTGTGGGCGCTGGTAGCCAGTTCGTTCGTCTTCTTCACGGTGGCTTCCAGCCGCAGCTCCCAAGTGCTGATCCACCTGTTGGGAACCGTCTTTCCGGGGATTCTCTGCAGTGACCGCTTTGGAGCCTACCTGAAGTACCACAAAGGCCGGGCCCAGTTCTGCTGGGCCCATCTCAAACGGGATCTGCTGGGGATCCAGGAGTTTGCCCGCACCACCGACGCCGAACGGTTCTGCCGCGATGCGTTGGCGCTCACGGCGCGGTTATTTAGGTTGTGGCACCGATTTCGCGGCGGGGGATTGGAGCGGACCGAGTTGATCCTGAAATCGATTCCGCTGCAGAAGCGCTTCTTCCGGCTCTGCGAGCAACATCTCGACAGTGGGGACAACGAAGTGCGGGTGCTGGCGACGGCTATGTTCCAGCATTGCGACCGGCTCTTCGCTTTCATTGAGTATCCCGGCGTGGAACCGACCAACAACAGCGTGGAGCGTACTTTGCGGCACGCCGTGATCTGGCGCAAGATCTCGTTCGGAAACCAGAGCGCGAAAGGGGAAGTCGCCACCGCCCGTCTTCTCACCGTCGCCCGGACCTGCGTCATGCAGCGCCGCAACGCGCTGGAGTTCCTCTGCGACTCCGTGAGCCGCCACCGCGCCGCTCAGCCCTCTCTCTCGCTCCTCCAGCGGTAGGGGGCTGAACGGTTACTAAGGATTAGGAGTATAATTGGAGTGAACATACGTCTCGGGAATCCGGAGGCAGGAAATGGCTT
>JBBTDS010000602.1:0-3234 GCA_038060875.1 Acidobacteriota bacterium
CCTAAACGGCTCATTCCACATGTGGTTAGCCGTCGTCCTAAAGTAGCCACACCCCTCTCCTGGTTCTGACAATTGTCGGCTGTGCATTTCGGGAGGACTCCCCCAGCGAGATCGCCATGCTCGGAGGCAACCACCTTGCTTTCCTGTACGATCCGGACTACTCGCCGGCACACCTGCGGGCGCTGCTCACGAAGCTGAAGCCGGACGTGATTGCCATTGAGAACCTCCCCGAGTGGCAGGCCGCCGGAAAGCGCCTCTGGACCTTTTTGCCCGAGTGCTGCGTGGCTTATTCCTACGCGAGTGCAAAGGGCATTCCTGTCGTTGGGGTGGATTCGGATAGCCTGTACGGCCATGACGAGACCTGCGTGGGATTGAGGAATAGCCTGGAAACAACGGATGTGCCAACACGCCGCCTGCAGATGGATGAAATAGCGCGTTCCATCGGGGATTGGCAGGCGGGGCTGCTATTCAGAGAAGCCCCAGGCGGAATTGACGCGGCCTACAAACAGCTTGAGGAGGAGAGCTCCGATCCTGACCAGGTCCGTCGGGATGACAGGATCGCCGAGAACATCATCAAGGCAGCGCGGCAATTCCCCCGGAAGCGAGTAGCGCTAATCCTCGGGAGTTACCACTTGGCGCCTCAGGCGCAGCGCCTCGGCCAGCAATCGGGAGTTCGCGTACTTGACGTCAAGCGGTTTCTGCCGCTTCGCAAGGAAGAGATCGAGGCTGCCTGGCAGAAGACAGATTACTATTTGGTGCTCGGAGCTAGTTTGGACAGCTATTTGGTCCCAGCGATTCAACACATGCGAAATCACCAGCGGAGCAGGGAGCTGCTGGACAGGCTGAAGTTTCTCCATCCCGCTTCGGCCCTCCCTCGATACTACGAAGCCCGTTGGCATCTGATCTTCGGACGTAACGGGAAGGCCAAGGCGCTCTTGCAGTCGATAATCGCCGGGCAATCGACGGAACAACTCCCATGCCATCCCTGTTCGGAGTGGAGCTGGCCTCCCTGGTCAGACCTCCATGATAAGGCGTCGTTCGCTCTCGCTACAATCCTTGATGGTGAGCAGAATCGGGATGGTGCTGTCGCCATCTACAGGCGGCTACTGGCGACGCTGCCATCCAACCAGCTTCGCCCTCGCTTCAGGGGTCCAGGTTTGTACTACCATCTTCGCGGGTATCTGGAGAGCCTGATCCGTGAGCGGTATCGGGGAGGGATACAGGAGGCGTTTCGCGCAAGAGATGCCCGGCGGTGCTGGCTGGCGGCGGAGATACCCGATGACGCGTGGCCGGACTGATTGCCGGGCTCCCGAGTCGGAGTCTCCCCATTCTTGGTGTAGAGCCCGTTTGTCGTCTGCCCTCACCCGGCCGACCGCAGCGCCATCACCAGCGCGTAGACCACCGGCGCCGCGAACAGGCTCGAGTCGGTGCGGTCCAGCCAGCCGCCGTGACCCGGCAGCAGGTGGCCGCTGTCCTTCACGCCGGCGCCGCGCTTGAGCGCCGACTCGGCCAGGTCGCCGATCTGCCCGGCCAGGTTGCCGGCGCCCGCCAGCAGCAGTGCGTGCGGCGCCGGGACCTCCGGCAGCAGCGCGCGGCAATAGAGCACCGCGAACAGCAGCGAAGCGGCCACCGACGCGATGGCGCCCTCCCAGGACTTGGCCGGGCTGACCGCCGGCGCCAGCTTGTGCCGTCCCCGCCAGCGCCCCACGTAGTAGGCGGCGGTGTCGCCCGCCCAGTTCAATGCCAGGCCGAACAGCAGCCAATAGGGATCGATCGCGCGCAAAGCGGCGGCGCACCGCCACGCGCCGAAGATGTAGACGATGCCCAGCACGAAGGCAGCCGCCCGCGGCAGCGCCTTCTCCAGCGGCCGGGCGCCCAGTGCCAGTCCCAGCGCCAACAGCGCCAGCAGCGTCACCACCAACACAGAGTCGCGGGGAACGAGAAACAGCAGCAGCCCGGCCGCGTAGCCCGCCGGTCCGGGCCGCTCAATCCCGTGCCGCGCCACCAGGGCGGAGTATTCGTGGAAGCACAGCAGCGCCACCAGCCCCAGCGCGGCCAGGAACAGCGGCGCAGGCGCCCACAGCACCAGCGCGATGACCAGTGGGGCCAGGATCAGGGCGGTGAGAACCCGCTTCATTGGGCAGCCAGGCTGACGCTGGCGACCAGCGCTTCCCCGGCGGAGCGAGAATCGGAAGCGGATTTCAGTCCGCCAAAGCGGCGGTCGCGCTGCTGGTAGTCGAGGATGGCCCGCAGCAGGTCGGCGCGCGTGAAATCGGGCCAGAGCGTCTGGGTAACGTACAACTCGGCGTAGGCTATCTGCCACAGCAGGAAGTTGCTCACGCGCATCTCGCCCGAGGTGCGGATCAACAGGTCCGGCTCCGGCTGCCCGGCGGTGTAAAGGTGTGCGGCTATGTCCTCTTCGCTCAGCCGCAGCCCGCGGCTGCGCCCGCCAATTTGGGCCTGCTCCAGGGCGGCGTTAACGGCGTCCACCAGTTCCGCCCGCCCGCCATAGTTGATCGCCAGGTTCACCTGAAGGCGGCGGTTCGAAGCGGTGGTCTCGACCACCTCGAGCAACTCGCGCCGTACTGCTTCGGGCAGGTCGGCCAGCCGGCCGATAGCGTTGAGCCGGATGTCATTGCGCTGCAACTCGGGCAGCTCTCGGCGCAGATAGGTGCGCAGCAGCCGCCACAGGGTCTGGACCTCGGTGCGGGGCCGCTTCCAGTTCTCGATGGAGAACGCGTAGAGGGTCAGCACCTCCACGCCCAGCCGCGTGCAAGTCTCCACCGTCATCCGCACCGGTTCGAGGCCGGCCTTGTGTCCCGCCACTCGTGGCAGGTTGCGCCGCTTGGCCCAGCGCCCGTTGCCGTCCATGATGATGGCGATGTGGCGGGGCAGCCGCCGCGGGTCCAGCCGGCTCGCCAGCGCCCAATCCGGCTCGCCGCGCTTGAGGATTTCCAGTAACGCCTGCATGACCGGTGCTAATCCCTCATGGTAGCACCGGCCCCGTAGGATAGGTCTCCCGACCTGTCTCCGCCAGACGCGCCAACCGGTCCATCTTCTCCCGAAGTTCCAGGAACTGGACCGGCTTGGCCACCTAGTCGCCCATGCCGGCACAACCATTCCTGGGTATTCGGGGAGCAACTTGACGGCTGGCGCCGCGTTCCCGCGTCGTGGCCGAACCGGCGCGACCGGGACGCCTTCGGCGGTCGATCTCTGCGACGATCCGTTGCTCCA
>JBBTDS010000603.1:0-4101 GCA_038060875.1 Acidobacteriota bacterium
GGCGGTGGTGAGCGGCCCGGCGCGGGCGGTGGTGAGCGGCCCGGCGCGGGCGGTGCGCCTGATCCAGAACGGCGCCCGCCACGCGCTCCCGAGCGCGGTGCGGCTGGGCGCGTGGCCGTATGCGGCGCGCGCGTTCAGCCGGCGGATGGCCTCGCGCCACAGCCGCCGGAAGATGCGGGCGGAGCCGGCCGAGCGCACCAGGAAGCGCAGGTAGTTGGTCTCAAGGAACGTGTCGAGTTGCGCGTCCGTGTAATAGCGGGACGTAGTGGCGCGGTGCTGGTGCAGGACGCGCGCGCCGGCGACGAAGACGGTGGGCCAGCCGCGCTGCCAGGCGCGGTAGCCGAGGTCGAGGTCCTCGACGTACGCCGGCGCGTAGATCTCGTCGAGGCCGCCGAGCGCGCGCAGCTTCGCGGCGGCGTACATCGAGCAGCCGCCGCTGCCGTAGAGGACATAACTCAGGTCCTCGCCGGGAACGGGCGGCTCGCAGCGCACCGGGAAATCGGCGCGGGCGCGAGCGGCCGGCGGCGGCATCACCGCCTTGCCGGTCTCCTGGCGGCGCGCGCCCTCGGGGAACAGGATTTGCGCGGTGGCGCAGAACAGCTCCGGCGTCTCATCGAAGGCGCGGACGAGGGCGGCGAAGAAGCCCGGCTCGATGGTCATGTCGCTGTTTAGCAGGCACACACGCGAGTAGCGGGCGCGGCGGAGGCCGCGGTTGACGGCGGCGGCGAACGCGAGCGGCGTGGCGCTGTGCTCGATCGCGATCTCGGGGTGGTCCGCGCCGAGGAACTCCGCCGTGCCGTCGTCCGAGCCGTTATCGACGACGATGATCTCGGAGGCCGTCCCCGCAAGCTCGTTCGCCACTCCGGGCAGCAGCGACGCCAGAAGCTGACGGCCGTTGCGTGAGGGGATCACCACCGAGATCCCGGCCGACGGGTCGGCCAGGAGAGACAAGTCACGGCGCGCGGGCAGCAGGGCCTTCAACAGAGCCACCTTCCAGCCGGCCGCGATCGCCGCCAGGTGCGCCAGCGGCCGCCGCCACTCGCGCGGCCGCGCCAGCCGCCAAAAGAAGGTGTAGAGGTGGCCGCCCGGATTGAGCTCGAACCGGACCAGGTTCTTCCCGCGCCAGAGGAAATGGCCAAAGATCGTCGGCAGGCTGCGCGGGCGGAGCATGAAGTGATCGAGGTTCTCGTTGTAGGCGATGAAGCCGAGGGGCGAGAGCAGCAGCGCGATCAGCCGCAGCCGCCGATAGGGCACGTTGGGCTGCAGCAGCACGCCGGCCAGCCTAATCCGCTTGCCCCGCAGCGGGGCGCGGCAGCGGGCCAGGTTCTCGCGAAAGCCGCGCAGCGGGTGGTAGGGAATCCACGGCCCTTCGGCGGGCGGAAACTCGGAGACGACGTAGAGGGGCAGCTCGGGGTAAAGCGCCTTCAGGCGATCGATGAGCTGCCGGTTGAGGGAGTCGTCGCCGGTGGCGAAGGCAACCTTGACGGCCGGCTTCAAATCAGGACCTGCCAGGCAGGCTCGAACTGGCCGGCCTGGTGCGCCCGCCACATTTCGAGCGCCTGGACGCAGAAGGCGGTCGAGGCGGGGTTGACGAATGGAAGCAACTGGGAGCCGCGGCGCCCGAAACAGAAGCCGCCGCGGAGGCGGGCATCGGGCCGCTCAAGCTGGAACTCCAGGATTCGCGCCGCTTCGTGTGCGGCGGCATCGGCGGCGAGCGGCGCCAGGCCAAGCCGCGCCGCGAAGAGCCGCAGCCGGAACAACTGGGCGCGCACGTCGGAGCGCTCGAACTCCGGCGCAAGCTCCTCGCCCAGGCGCCCGGTGCGCTCGATGCCGGCGGCGAAGACGCGAGCGATCTCCGGGCGGTTCGCGCAGGGCAGCAGGCCCTCGAGGAAGTAGCAGTAAGCGTGGAGGCGGTCCATGAGCGCCGGACCGGGGGGCGCGTCGAGAAACGAAGCGTGCGTTTCGAGCGAGTAGTCGAGGACGCGATCGTACGCCTCGCGGAAGCGGGCCTCGCCGGTCGCCGCGAAGAGCTCGCGGAAGGCCAGTGCCGACTTCAGTTGGTAACAACCCGGCTTGCGCGACCAGCGCGCGTCGCCGGGAGCCGGCTCCTTGCCCGGCAAGGCGAGCACGGGGTGGAACTCGCGGCCGGCGTCGAAATCGCGCGCCATGGCCGGGGCCGAGCGGGTGGCCGTTTCCAGGAACTCGGCGTCGCCGGTCACGCGCCAGAGCGAGAGCAGGCCGCGCAGGGTGATGCCGTGATCGAAGAAGTAGGCCAGCGGCGGGGCCACATCGCCATCGACGGAGTACTCGAAGGGGAACAGCAAGGCGGCGCGGTCCCAGGCAGTGCGAGTCAGGAAGCGGCCGGCGCGCAGGGCGGCCTCCAGGTAGGCCCTTTCGCCGGTGAGCGCGTGCAGCCAGGCGAGCGTGGCGGCCGCGTAGCCGGTGATTTCGGTCGAGACGCGCAGGTTGCGGCAGAGGTCGGAGCGGTAGTAGCGGGCCACCCCGCCGAACGGCTCCTGGATTCCGGAGTCCAAAAACCAGCGCCCGGCCAGGTCGCGCGCGCGGAGGCAAGCAGATTGCAGGGGCAAGGTGCTCCTTGGAGACAGACAGAGCATTATAGCATCCGGCGTGGTGGGCCTCGGCGGCGGGCATCGTGGCGGGGATTGTGTCATGCGGCGCGGTGGGCACCGTGGCGCGGGGGAGGGGTTGCGGGGGGTGGTGGGCCGGGTGGCGCGGAAACGGAATTGGCTTTGCTTTTGTGGCGAGGCGTCCCAAGCCCTTTGTTTACAACACGGATTTGGGTTTGCTTCGTAAAATTTAATCTTGCAGGCGCGCAGGCGGGCTGGAAGCCCCGGCGGCTGCCCATCGGCCGGGGCGAGACGCAACACGAAGCCCATACAAAACCAGGGTACGGGCGCCCGGGGCCGGAGAGAGGCGGTGCGTCAGCCAAGTGGCTGAAAAGCGGGTGGAAAGAGGCGCGGGGTGGAGGTGATCACCACAGCTTCGGCGGGAAGGGCGAAGGCCGGGGTTGGCGGGCTGGCCGGCTGAGCGTGGTGTAACGACAAGAACGTGGAGCTTCGTGTACGACCCTTATCCGGACGGATACGGTGTGGAGCGTCGGTAATTGATTGAAATACGTTCCCAATGATGGCCCTAAAGGACGGGTGACGCCTTACGGTTACGGCTCGGGCGGCCTACGGAAGACGAGGCAGTAGTCGATGGGAGACCAGCCGTCGATGCGGCGGTCGAGGACAAGGCCCGCGGCCGAGAGCTGGCCGAGCGGGACATCGGGCGGGATGCCGTGATGGAGAAAGAAGATCCAGCGGGGGGAGAGCATGTCGATGACGGCGAGCCGGCCGCCGGGGCGCAGGGCGGCGTAAAGGCCTTTGCTGACCGCCGCGGGGTCGGTGAGGTGGTGGTAGACGCGGCGCATGTAGATGACGTCGCAGCAGGCATCGGGAAGGCCGGTGGAATGTTCGCTGGCCGCGAGGACGCTGACGTTGGCGAGGCCGGCGGCGGCGCGGCGCAGAGTCTCCAGCTTGGCGGCCCCCAGTTCGGTCGCGTAGAGGCGGCCCGACGGGCCGAGGCGGCGAGCCAGGCGGACAGCGATGCGGCCTCTGCCGGCTCCGATGTCGGCAACGGTCAGCCCTGGACGCAATTCCACCACGGAGGCGAGCCGGTCAGCCTCTTTTGCGAGCCCGGGGCCGCACTGAAACCAGAAAACAGCGAAGCCGGCAGCGCCCAGCAGTGCGACGAATAGAGCCGCCGGCACGAGCAGGAAGCGAAACCAGCGACGGCGCGTAAGGGTCGCAGTCACTGGCGGTCACGCACCTGGATGCTCCGGAGCATGCCAAATCCCTCACAGGGATTATAGCGAGCGAGGGGGTCGCCTACAGCGCCGCGATCAGCCGCTGGCGCGGCGGTGGGGGAGATGGGTCGCTGTCCCGGTTTCCTGTATACTTGCGGGTGCAGGAAGGGAGGTTTCCCCAGTGGCTGGACACCACGCGCTGCGGCTTGGGCTGGCGGGCCTGTTTCTGCTGGCGCTCATCCACTCCGCCCAGGTGAGCCGGGAGGCTGCGCTCACGGTAAGGATCTACGACG
>JBBTDS010000604.1:0-11677 GCA_038060875.1 Acidobacteriota bacterium
GCAGAAGCGTACAACATGGTCCCAGGTCGTGATCCCCAAAGCGGTTAAGCACCCCACCTCGGCTCGTTCGCCGTGAGATCCCCTCCTTCGTCTCTTGGCCGTGCATCTTGATTTTGGTCGCGCCTCGGTTCCGTAAGGCCGGGTGTCGCCGCTCCAGCCAGTAGGGTCTCTTTCAGGCCGATTCCAGCCGACTTCCGCCGCCCAAAC
This sequence comes from Acidobacteriota bacterium, assembly GCA_038060875.1. GTDB lineage: Bacteria > Acidobacteriota > Terriglobia > Bryobacterales > Bryobacteraceae > JBBTDS01. The sequence goes on from JBBTDS010000604.1 coordinate 208, forward strand.
CGCCCTCCGAATCTGCTCAAAGGCCGGCAGAAACGCCAAAAGCCGTCCTCTCAACAACTTTCTTGTGCTCTTCCGGGCTGGAAGCGGAATCGCTGGAGGAGCAAGAAAATCCTTGACACTGGCGCGCTTTCGTGTTATAGCTATAGCTGGGCCGACCAGCGGGCTGGTGGTCGAACTTAACGATGGACCCCGACAAGACTATTCTGCAAGTGCAATCCGAGATTGAGACGGCTTTGCAGCGTCTTCCTGGTCTTGAAGCCCAACTCCCCGACGTGCTCAGGCCGCTGGTCAGACTCGCTCCGTCCAAGGGCGCGCGGGCGCAAGTCTCGCTGCGTCATGCCAGGACCCAAAGGCAGGTCAAGCGGAATGCACCTGCCGAGAGTTGGTCTCCGGATTCCGGCCTGGTGTCCATTTCCTACGACACTTCTGCCGTTGAGGAAGCAGTTGCCATGGAGACCCCACGCGCGGAAGATCCCGCTCGGGATCTGATGCTGGCTCTGGCGAGGGCCGAGCAGGACCCCCAACTCGGTTTCGTCTCGCTGAAGTGGTTCCGCGATACCTACCTTCCGCGGCAGGGCCATGCTTGGGACGTTGCGCCGGACGCGCGGCAACGCGTGTTGGTGGAGGCGATTAACCGGGGGTGGATTCTGACGAGCAAGGTTGCGAACCCGAAGAACCCTCAGTATCCGGTCACGGCTATCCGGGTCAATCGGCCGCTGGCGGACGTGCGCAGGATCCTGGATCAAGAGGCGGGCTTCGCCTCCCCGTTCGCCCCAATCACCATCCCCGGCGAGCGCCTCTCCGAAACTGTTTTGCGGGAGCGAAGGTAACCTTTGGGTGCCTATTACCTGGACACCAGCGCCCTGGTGAAGCTGTACGTGCGCGAGCCAGGCACCGAGCAGATGCTTCGCCTTGCGCACCCTTCCAGCGGTCACACGCTGGCCATTCTCGGTTTAGCGCGAGTGGAGTTCCGAGCCGCCCTCAGACTACGGGAGCGGACCGGCGACGTGCCGCACGAGGCAGCCGAGGGGCTGATCGCCAGGATGGAAAGCCACCTCCAAAGCCTGTACCTGGTGCAGCCAGTGACGGAACAGGTCGTGGAAGAAGCAGCCGCGCTTCTGGACCGGCATCCTCTCAGAGCCTACGACGCGGTGCAACTGGCAGGCTGTCTTTCGCTGCGGGCGAGGCTGAGGGAGCGTCCGTCGTTCGTTTGCTCCGATCAGCAGCTCTTGCGCGCCGCCGAGCGCGAGGGTCTCACGGTGCTCGACCCGGCCGCCGAGAAGCTACCCTGAGTCCGCACCGGCGCGATCTGCTCGGCATATGGAGGACTGGTATCCTGGTCAACAGGGGACAGCAATGCAACGTTTAGACACCTACAGGATGGTTTGCGCAGCCCTGTTCATAGGCGGGCTTGTGTTCAATTTAACGCCGGTTCTCGAGGCCCAAACCGGCACGCTGAGCGGTTTCGTGACCGATCCCACCGGGGCGGCGGTGCCGGAGGCGAAAGTGACGGCCACGCTGGTTCAGCGCAACGTCTCCCGCACGGCGCCGACAAACGAGCTGGGGTCTTACGTCTTCAACGCCTTGCCGCCAGGGGAGTACCGCATCGAGGTGGGGAAGGCCGGATTTCAGCGGCTGGTCCGGACGAATATCGCGCTGGCTGTCAACCAGAACCTGCGCGTGGATCTCTCGCTCGAGCTCGGCGAGTTGACGCAGATGGTGGAAGTGACGGCGGCTGCGCCGCTCGTGGACACGCGCTCTCCCTCGCTATCGAGCCTGGTGGATGACCGCCGGGTTCAGGACCTGCCTCTGAACGGCCGCAACGTGATTTCCCTCTCGGTGACGCTGCCGGGGGTGTTGAGCGTGAAGGCTCCCCAGCAGTTGACCGACGCCCGCAGCGGCCCGATCATGAACGTCAACGGCGGTCTGGACACGCAGAACCTGTTCACCTTCAACGGCGGCATCTTCCTCAATCCGTCGCGCAACACCGGAATGAACTATCCGCCTCCGGACGCGCTCCAGGAATTCAGCATCCAGACGGCGAGCTTCTCCGCCGAGTACGGCCGCAACGCCGGTTCGCAAGTCAACGTGGTTTCGAAGTCCGGCACCAACGAATTTCACGGCTCGGCCTGGGAGTTTCTGCGCAACGACAACTTCAACGCGCGCAATTTCTTCGCTTCCCGCAGGCCGAACCAGGCGCAGAATCAGTTCGGCGCCGCGGCCGGCGGGCCCATCCGCAAGAACCAATTGTTTCTCTTCGGCTCCTACCAGGGCCTCCGGGTGCGGCGTGAAGCGGTGACATCGACCGTGGTCGTGCCCTCGGAAGCGGAACGCAACGGCGACTTCCGGGCTTTCGCCAGAGCACTCACCAACCCGGTGGACACGCTTACGGGCAGGCCCTTTACCGACGCCGCCGGCAGGCCGTGCATCTCGGGGAACGTCGTCAGCTCGGGCTGCATCGGCCCGGTGGCCAAGAACCTGTTGCCATTCATCCCACAATCGGCGGCCGGCCGGGTCACGGTGCTCGACCCGCAACCGCAGAACGGCGAGATGTTCATCTTTCGCGGCGATTGGAGTCAGAGCGCCAAGAACGTCGTTTCCGCCCATGTCCTCATCGACAAGAACAAGCTGGACCGGCCGGAGCTTTCCGGCGGTAACATTCGCGGGTACGTGGGCCGCTTCACCAAGCAGCAGACCACGATGGTTACGCTGAATGACACTTACACCATCAGTCCGACGCTGCTGAACACGGCCTCACTGACCTTCCTGCGGTCCACTTCGACCTCCAATTCCTACAAGACCGTCACCCACGACCAGATCGGGGTCCAGAACCTCCCGTTCTACCCCGAATCCGGCCGGCTGGGCGTCACGATCGGCAACATCAGCTTCACGAGCGGCGGCAGGGTTCTGTTCGTAAGCAACAACTGGCAGCTCCGTAACACCGTGAACTGGATCAAGGGCCGGCACAACCTCAAGTTCGGCGGCGAGTGGCTGCACCTGACCTTCCTCCAGATCTTCCTGGGTTCGACGTCGATGCAGTTCAACGGCAGCCGGACGGGGCATGAATTTGCCGACTTCCTGCTGGGCGCCTTCCGGCAAGTCAGCGGCGGCTTCGGTGTTCGGACCAACGACGACATCCAGGATGCGCCGGGCCTCTTCTTCCAGGACGAATTCAAGCTCCATCCCCGCCTGACGCTGACCTACGGTGTGCGATGGGAACCCTTCTTCCCGTGGGTGGACAAGTACGATCGGCTGACGAGCCTGAAAGCGATCGGGACCAACGTTCGTTCCAAGAGGTTCCCGGACGCGCCTCCGGGCATTCTGTTCGGCGGCGATCCCGGCGTCCCGCGGGGCATCACCGGACCGGACAGGAACAACATCGCCCCGCGATTCGGCTTCGCCTGGGACGTCTTCGGCAATGGCCGGACGAGTGTGCGCGGCTCGGTCGGGATCTTCTATGACTCCATCAAGGCCGACGCGATCTCGCAAGAAGGCGCTCCGTGGGCGGGCAACTTCCAGATTTTCAACGGCCGCGCCGAGGATCCGTTCGGTTCCCTGGGGCTGATTCCTCCACCGATGGCGCCGGCGGGCGACGGCTTCGGCTGCGTTGACATCCCCGCGTTCCCAGGTGTCAGATGCAGCCGTTTTCCGGTCCCCTTCGCCGGCTTGTTCGTTGACAGCAACCTGAAGACCCCATACATTCCGAGCTGGAACCTGACGCTGGAGCGCCAGTTGACTTCCGACCTCATGGTACGGGGGGCCTATGTCGGGAAGATGGGCATCAAGCTGGACGGGTGGAGGAACTTCAACCCGGCCCGCTTTGTCAACGATCCGATCACCGGCAACCCGCCGTCGCTGCAAAACGTCAACAACCGCGTCGCCCTCGCGCCGGGCATTCTCGCGCCGAACGTGACCTGGCTGGAGACGAGCTTCCGGAGCTGGTACCACAGCTTCCAGGGCGAGGTCATCAAACGGTTCAGCCGGGGGTTTTCCTTGTCGGCATCATACACGCTGGCGAAGTCGCTGGACATGGTCTCGACCAACGTCTTCAACCGGCGGCTGGACAATCCGTTCAACTACCGGGACAACCGGGGACGTTCGGATTTTGACCGGCGGCACGCCTTCGTCGCCTCCTGGTTGTGGTCGCCGGCCTGGAACTTCGGCCGCGCCTGGCAGAACGCGATCCTGGCGGACTGGACGTTCACCGGCATCAACATGCTGCAAAGCGGGGCGCCCTTCTCCTTCCGGATGGGCGACGACGTGGCGCTGGACGGCAGCGGCAGCCGGCAGCGCGCGATGTTGAAAGCGAACGCCGGGCCGCTCACTCGCCAGCACTCGAGCCGCGCCGACATGATCGCCAGGTACTTCAACACGGATGCCTTCATTCCGACCAATGAAGTCCCGCGCGGCTTGTATGGGAACTCGGGGCGGAACATCCTCGACCGGCCCAGGTGGAGCAATATGGATTTTTCCGCGATGAAGGGTTTCAGGCTGACCGAGCGGCGCCGGCTTCAGTTCCGCGCCGAGTTCTTCAACATCTTTAACCAGGTGGTACTGGGCTCCGGAGAAACCACCGGCGGCGCGAACGACCCCGACGCCACGGTGAATTCGCGCACCTTCGGCCAGATCCGGAGCGCCGGTGCGGCGCGCGAGATCCAGTTCGCCTTGAAGTTCGTCTGGTAGTCTGTTAGGCTGCCCGGAGACGATTATGGCCACCATCCTTGCCGAAACGCCGGCGGCTGCGCCAGCCGCGGGGCGACCGAAGGCAGCGACCGAAGATCGCTACGTCTCACTGGACGCGTATCGCGGCCTCATCATGATCCTGCTCATTTCGGTGGGCTTCGGATTCGGCGCTTTGAAAGGCCACCCGGTGTATGGCCTCATGGCCGCCCAGTTCGATCACGTGCCGTGGGAGGGCATGGTGTTCTGGGACCTGGTGCAGCCCGCCTTCATGTTCATGGTCGGGGCGGCGATGCCTTTTGCGATCGCGCGTCGCATCGAGCGCGGAGCTACGTTTCGCCAGAACCTGTGGCACGTGGGCGGCCGCTCCCTGAAGCTGCTTCTGCTGAGCCAGGTCCTCGCATCGGTTTCGGCGGGCGAGCCGCGGTTCCAGCTCATCAACGTGCTGTGCCAGATCGCCTTCACGTACTTCTTCTGCTTCCTCATCATGCACATGCAGTTCCGCTGGCAGGCAGCCACGGCCGGGCTGATTCTGGCCGGGCACTGGGCGCTGTTCGCCCTCTTGCCCGGCCCGGAGGGCCCGTTCTCGCGGACCGGCAATATCGGCCAGGTAGTGGACCTCGCGGTGCTGGGGAAGACCTATTCCGGTTACTACATAACGATCAACTTCATCAGCAGCACGGTGACGACCCTGTTCGGCGTCTGGACCGCCATGCTGCTGCGAAGCGAGCGGAAGCAGGGGCAGAAGCTGAAAATCCTGGCGGCTTTCACGCTCGGATGCCTCGCGCTGGGTTTGGCGCTGACCCCGTTCAACCCGATGGTGAAGAGGATCTGGACGGCGTCGTTCACGCTGTTCAGCGCCGGCTGGGTGCTGCTCGGCATGCTGGCTTTCGTCTGGCTGATTGAGGTCAAGGGATACCGGAAGTGGGCGTTTCCGATGGTAGTCGTCGGGATGAACTGCATCTTCATCTATTCGTTCAAGTTCGTTCTGGGCGGCTGGGTGCGGCGCTCCCTTGCCGTTTTCACGCGGAACTTCGAATTCATCGGCACGCTTGCTCCGGTAGCCCAGGCGTGCGCAACGCTGCTGGTGTTGTGGTATCTGTGCTACTGGCTCTGGCGGCGCAAGATCTTCGTCAAACTGTAAGGCGACGCCCGTGCCTTTTAGAACGACAAGCGCAGGCCGAAGCGGAACTGGCGCTCGTAACCGCTCGGGGTGCCGGTGATCGACATGAAGTTATTCGCGTTCCGCAGCGATCCGTCGGCATTGAGCTGCATGGAAGCCGAACCCGAGCTGGGGTTGCCCCAGCGGATGGTGTTGGTCAGGTTGAACACTTCGGCGCGGAATTCCGCCTCCACCCGCTCGGTGAGGCGGAAGCTCTTGCCAACGTTGGCGTCATCGCGCCAGAAGCCGGGGCCGTACAGCGAGTTCGGGCCCATGGTGCCGAACCGGTAAACGTTGGCCGGGCGGTTGAAGTTCGGGTCGCGGAACGACATCGGGTCGAAGTACTGCTGGCCCGGGCCGAAGTCGCCGATCTTGCGGACGGGCGCGATCAGGTCGGCGGTCTGCGAGTTGCCGGGCGCATTGAGCGACGCTCCCGTGCCGCTAACGCTGAACGGCGTGCCGGTGTAAGCGTAGAAGACGCTGCTCAGCGTCCAGCCGCCGGCGATCGCGTCCAGCACCTTCGAGCCGATATTGAACCGCTTGCCCTTGCCGGCGGGGATGTCCCAAACGAACGCCATGGTGAACATCTGGCGGCGGTCATAGCCGGCGGCGGTGCGATTGCGGCGAATCACCGGCTCCCAGTTGAAGTAACGCATGCCCGCCCAGCCGTCTTCGTCGGTCAGGTTGATGGCCTTCGACCAGGTGTAGGAGCCTTTGACGAACAGCCCGCCGGCGAAGCCGCGGTTCATGCTCGCCTGAAGGCTATGGTAGTTGCCGTCGGCGAAGCCGTCCCACATGCTGGTTCCGATGGCGCGGCCCCACTTGGCGTAAAGCGGCCGGCCCGCCGTGCCGGTACCGGGGGCGGCGGCGTTGATGTCGCGGTCGGCCAGCCAGTGCACGTGGTGGTTGCCCACATACCCCACCGCGCCCACCATCGCGTAAGGCAGTTGGCGTTCGAGGGTGAAGTTCCAGCTCTGGATGTAGCCGCGGTGGATTTCGCCGGCCCAGGGGCTGCGCGGGCCCATGTCAATGGTGGGAGGCAAGGGAATCGTACCCTTGCTGATGTCGGGCGTCGGCACCGGCGGAATCCCGTCGGCCAGCTTGCCGTAGTATTCGTAGCCGGTCACCGTGACCGGCACCCACGACGCAGTGATGGTGGAGGGGTACAGGCCGCGCAACGGCCGGGAGAAGGGCAGCGGGTCGAAGCTGATCCCATAGCCCGAGCGGACGACGGTCTTGTCGTTCAACCTGTAGGCGAAGCCCACCCGCGGCGCGAACAGCCTCTTCGAGGTCGTCATGCCGTTGTTTCTCGGGATGCCGCCGAGGCCGCCGATTGTCACCAGGTTCGTCTCGGGGTCCCAACGCTCGATGCCGCGGTCGCCGCGGGTCATCAGCGGATAGTACTCGTACCGCACGCCGAGGTTGAGCGTGAAGCGGCGGGTCACCTGCCAGCGGTCGCGCAGGTACCAGCCGAACTGCCACTCGCGCGTCTCCATCATCAGGAACTGCACCGACTTGTTGTAGGATGACACCAGCCCGAGCAAGGCCGCGGCGTAAGTGTTGGGCCCGCGGGCCGTGGTGCCGGCGATCATGGTGGTGTTGCCCGAGAAGTTGATCTCGCCGCGCGGGTTGGCCGTTTCCGGCTGCCAGTGGGTCATGGCGTGGTGCACCAGGTCGAAACCAAAGCGCAGCTCGTGGGCCATGAAGATCTTGCTGAAGTTGGTCGAGTACGTCTGGCTGCGTTCCCACCGCCACCAGGGCAGCGGGGTGCTCAACTCGCCCCAGCCGCTGAAGCCGGTGTAGATTGCCGGCATGCCGCTGTACTTGATGTCGTTGGCGTACTGGGCGCCCCCGTTGGTGCCGGGGATCTTCCACACCTCGGTGCCGTAGTTCTTGCCGTAGGCGAAACCGAATGCGGGCTGGTCGAGCCGGGTATAACCATACACGCCGTCGAACAGGAAAGTCGGCGAGAGGGTGTAGTTGAAGCCGACGCTCGGGACCTGAACGGTGGTGGTGCCCCAACCGGGGTCGGCCCCGCCGACGCCCGGACCGATCAGCTCCTCGAAAGCCGCCTTGCCGGACACGCTCGCGCCCATGCGGGCGTACTTGCCCCAGATGGCAAGCTTCGCGGTCGGGTTGTAGTTGGTCTTGAAGTCGTACTGGTTGCGGTCCAGCTTCTGGGTGCCGGAGACGCCGTAGTTGGCGCTCAAGCCCCAGATGTCGTCGGAGGTTTGGTTCGGCGGCGGGGCGAGCTTCTGGATGTTGGCGATGATCGGGCTGATCCGGTTGGCGGGGACGATGTTGCCCGCCAGTGGCTGCCGGCCCCGGCCGTCAGGGCTGCCGGTCAGCGGATCGTAGATGGTGGTTAGCGCCGACCATCGCGAGAAGTCGCCGGTGCGCATGTCCAGCGGCGGCACGCTGAAGTTACCCGTCACGCCCAGCCGCTGCACGGTGCGCTCATAGCTCCCGAAGTAGAAGAGTTTGTTCCTGACGACGGGACCGCCCAGCGCTCCGCCCGCGATGTTGTTGACGGTCTTGGGCAGCGCCGGCCGGGCGTAGGGCCGGTAGCCGTAGTTGCGGGCCTTCAGGTGCTGGTTGTCGTGGAACCAGAAGGCGGCCCCGTGCAGATCGTTGGTGCCGGACTTGGTGGACACGGTGATGGCCGCGCCGCCGGTCATGCCCTGCTCGGCGTCGAAGGCGGAGGTGCTGATGCTGACCGTTTCGATGGATTCCACCGCCGGCACGTAGGCGGTGTGGTGGGGCAGCCAGAGGAAGATGTTGCTGGCGCCGTCCACCCGCGTGTTGTTGTTGTTCCGGTTGGTGCCGTTCACGTTGGTCGTCAGCGCGCGCCCCGGGGCGCTCATGTACGTGTTCTGGAATCCGGAGGGCGTCGCCCCGGGCACCAGGTCGATGAGACTCTGATAGTTCCGAAAGTTCGGCAGCGGCAGGCTGGTAATCGCCTGAGTCGAGATTTCGGTCCGGGTTTCGGACTTGTCCGTTTGCAGCGCCAGCGCCTGGGCCGAGACAGTCACCTGCTCGGTGACTGCGCCGACCTCCAAACGCACGTCCACGCGGGTGACGGTGTTGATGCTCACCTCGATGCCGGTGCGGGTGAGCATGCGGAAGCCCTGCGCGGCGAACTTCAGCGAATAGACGCCGGGCGGCACGTTGAGAATCGAGTAGCGGCCCTGCTGGTCCGGCTGCACCTCGCGAGTGACGCCGGTATCGGCGCTGCTCAGGGTGATGGCCGCACCGGGGACGCTCGCCCCGGTGGGATCTTCCACCGTGCCGACGATCGAACCGTAGAGTACCTGGGCCTTCAGCGGCGCCAGGCCCGCGGCCGCCAGCAGCACGATGGCCACGGCGAAAGACGCGAGCGCAGATCTATATCGCATAGATGCCTCCTCCATTGGTAACGAGAGTTGCCCACTTGCGGTAGCGAGTATACCAAACGCAGGAGAAGTAACCCCGGCCTACCGCGTGGGCTTCCCGCCGAGGTAGCCGAGGCTGCGGAGCCGCTCCAGCGCCTGTGGGTCCAGGGTGGCTCGCCCGCCGGGTCCCAGCAGCTTGCGGACCTGCTTCTGTCCTTCGATCCATTGCGACACGTCGGCCATCAGCCGGGTGACCACCTCGGGATGCTGGGCCGCGACGTTCTTCGTCTCGCGGCGGTCCGCGCGCCGGTCGAAGAGTTCGACGCGGTCGAGGCCAACCTTCTCCGCCTGATCGCGGTAGATCAGCTTCCACTCGGCGTCGATTCGGGCGAACGTGCCCGTGCGGTACTCCGGGACGAACCCCGTGGCCCGCGCATTCGGATGAGCGAACCGGGACGCCATCACCGCGGCCTTTCTTGCGAAAGGCAAGCCCCGCGCCAGCGGCGCCAGGCTTTGGCCCTGGAAGATCTCCTCGCTGCGGATCCCAACGAGGTCCAGCACCGTCGGCGTCAGGTCGAGCAACTGCACCGGCTCGGCCACCCGCCTCGGACTGGGCAGCAGCTTGGGGTGCCACATGAGGAACAGCGCCTGGGTCAGTTCCCGGTAAAGCGAGTGCCCGTGGGCGGTCCAGCCGTGCTCGTGAAATTCCTCGCCGTGGTCGGAAAGCACCACGATTAGCGTGTTCTCCAGAAGGCCGAGTTGCCTGAGCTTCTCCACCAACCGCTCGATGCTCCGGTCGTTGTGCGCGATCTCGGCGTCGTAGCGGTCGATCGCCCGCTTGATGAACAGGTCGGGGTTGACGCCTTTGGCAGTGCAGTTCGCGCGGCTGACGGTAGCGCCCCCGCCGTACTGGCGCTGGTCGCGCAGCTTGGCGTAGTCCCGGTTGAACTGTGGCGTCTCGGCCGGGTTGGCGAACCGGGCTTCGAATTCGGCCGGCGGCCGGTAAGGCGCGTGCGGATCGGTCGCATGAGCGTACAGGAAAAACGGCTGATGCCGGCGCCGCTCCAGCCAGGGAAAGATCACGCGATTCAACGCCGCCGAGTCGGTGCCCCGGTCCGCCTCCTCGGTGCGCTGGCGGTGGATGACCGGATACTCCATCACGTAGTCGAACCCTCGGTCCAGCCCGCTGACCCTGCCGGCGAACGGGTTGGTCACCATGCTGGCGGTCACGTAGCCGGCGGCCCGCAGCCGCTCCGCCAGGGTCACCGCGCCCTTGGGAATGGTGTCCGCGTCCTGGACGATGCCAAGGGTGTAGGGATAGAGCGAGGTGAGCAGGGACGGCACCGAGCCCTTGGTCCAGGGGGCCTGCGCGTGGCAGTCATCGAAGACCACGCTCGAAGCGCCCAGCTTTTTCAGGAAGGGCGTCGTGTCCCGGTGGTAGCCGTGGAGGCTGGTGTGGTCGGGCCGCAGGCTGCATACCAGATAAACCAGGACATTGGGCTGGCGGTTCGGTCCACTCGTGGTGATGAGCGGGTTCGCCCACAGCCCCACGGCTCCCGGCGAGTCGGCCCTGGTCTCAAAGCTCAGTTTCAGCGTCTGGCCCGAATACGCCGAGAGGTCCACCTCCGCGTCTTCCCACTGGTCCGGGTTGTCGAGGGTCCGGAGATGGATCTCGCGTCCTCCCGGATGGGCGACGACGCGGAAGGTCACGGCCTTTTGCCTTTCCGCTACGCCCACCCCGAAGTGCAGCCGCCCGGCTTTGGGAACCGGCACTTCGTAGATGATGGTCGAGGGGGAGTGCACATAGAGCGCGTTGCGGTACTCCTCCTGCTTGCCGATCTTCAGGCGGCCCGCCGCCGCCGGGAAGTGCGTTTTGCGCGGCACTAATTCGATGAAATCGATCGCCACCAGGGCCGTCAGGCTGTCGGTGGGCATGATGGCCAGCGGCCGGCTGCCCTTGGGAACGTCCAGGTTAACGTCGAATCGGTAAACCTGATACTCGCCCGGCGGTCCCAGCTTCTGTTTCAGCTCGAGGTCGCCGATCCTGATCTTGATCTCCTCGCCGCCCGCGGCCATCATGCGGATCGACACGCTCTCGTATAGGGCCCAGTCGATGGGCGTCTCTTTCGGAGAGACGATCACCGGCGTGCCCTCGTCGCCCTGCAAGACCAGGTCGCCGCGGCGCAGCCCCATCCGGCCGCGCAGCAGAATCCAGGTGGCGTCCCGCTCGGTGAGGAAGTCCTTCCACACTACCGGC
>JBBTDS010000604.1:11777-20344 GCA_038060875.1 Acidobacteriota bacterium
GTGGTGGAGTTCGGCCCCACGTCCAGCGGGTGGTTAAAGAAATTGAAGAAGTCGGCCGTGAAGCGGGTCTTCACCTTCTCGGTAATGCTGAAGGTCTTGAACAGCGAGAGGTCCACGTTCCAGGCGCCGGGTCCGAAGAAGAAATTCCTGGCGTTCCAGTTGACCATGTCGGTGACCGTGGTCAGCCGGGTGCTGCCGTCCGCGAGCCGCTGCGGAATCCGGTTGCTGAAGTCCGACCCCACCGACGTCAGCACCCGCTGCGACCGGTCAAGCGGGATCAACTGCTGGAGCTTGCTCTGATCCACGTTGGTGGCTTGCCTGGGGTCGAAATCGCCCTTGAACCACAAGCGCTGCCGGCGGCCGAAGATGTCCATCTCCAGACGCTCGGAGGCCTTCAGGGTCGGGTCGCCGAACAGGAACCGGCCGGCGCCCACGCTCGACCACATTCCGCTGCGCCAGTCGCCAATGGTGGCAAGCTGCCAGCCGCCGATGACGGCGTCCAGGCCGCGCGAAACACTTCCGGCGAACCGCTGGTTGCGCCCGAACGGCAGATCGTAGATGCCGTTCCACCGGATGCGGTGCGCGGGCACGCTTCCCGAGTTGTAGTAGCACAAGCGCTGCCGCTGCTCGTAGCCGAGGTTGGGCGCGCCCATCATCTGGATGCTCTCCGGCACGCCGCACTGGCCGTCGGTGGCGTTGATGCTGTTGCCGCCGAAAGTGAAGCCGCCGGTGTCGTTGGTGGTCAACGAGCGGGAGAACGTATAGAACCACTGGAAGGCCAGGCCATTGTGGTAACGGCGTTCCACCTCCGCCTGAAGCGAATGGGCGTTGGAGTAGCCGGTGTGGTTGAGCGGCGAGAGGTTCCAGTTGGGGTTGGCGCGCCGCAGGTCGGCGTTGGAGGGCCGGGCCTTGCCGGTGCGCGCCTGGTAGTTCCACTCCGACTCCACCGCGTTGATGTGGAAGCGCTGCTCCAGGTCGCGGCCGTGATTGCCGGTGTAAGTGAGCCGCAGCGCCGTCTCATTCATCAGCGAGTGCTCCACGGTGAAGTGCCAGGACTGCATGCGGTTGTCCGACCATTTGTTGGCATCCCAGGGCATCATCGACTGCGACCGCGTGCTGATCGGCACGATGCCCTCGGTGGGCACCGTGGCCTTGCCCACGGGATCGTTGGGCCCGGGAGCGTTCTTTAAGGAGTAGAAGTCCACCCTCCCGTTCTGGTCGGCGATGCTGTTGTAGAACCTCAGGTTCAACGGGGGATTGGTGCGCGCGCTTTGCAGGATCTGCGCCAGCGGCATGGTCCAGAAATACTCGCCGTAGCCGCCGCGCAGGATCCACTTGTTGGTGAGCCGGAAGGCCGCGCCGATCCGCGGGCCGAAGTTGTTATGGTCGCTCTTGATGAGATTGCCGGGGTAACCGGAAAGGGAGTTCGCCGTGGTCCAGGTCAGCCCGCGCGCTTTCCAGGAAGCCAGCACCGAGGGCGGGATGCCCGGCAGCTCCTCCATGCGCTTATTCTTGGGGGTGATGACCTCGAACTTGCTGGCATAGGTCGTCAGGTCGAGGTTGGTCATCCGGTTGTACTTTTCCTCGTAGGCCGTCCACATGTCCCAGCGCAGGCCCAGCTCGAGGGTCAGGCGCGGATGCACCTTCCAACTGTCGTGGAAGTACAGCCCGGTCTCCTGCTGCTCGAAGTAGAAGTAGCCGCGGTTGTACTGGTTCGACAGGTAGGTGGGCAGCCCCATCAGCACGCTGCCGAATCCGACGCCGGTGAAGGCGGTGAAGTCGTCGTTCTTGACGTCGTACAGAGACGTCCAGTCGCTGTAGAAATCGTGCGCTCCGTGGGCCTGCTGCAACTCCCGGATGTTGTTGTACTCGTAGCGAAGTTTGCCGCCGAACCGGATCGAGTGCCTCCCGCGGATCCAGGTGACGTTGTTCTCGGCCTGGTGCGCGGTCAGCATCTCATCCTTGCGGTTGTCGGCGTCCCAGCAGCCCCAGTAGAAGAACGGGCTGTCGGAGCAGATGGTGGGCCATCCCCTGGCCCCGAAGGGGTTGGGCAGACCCAGTTTCTGGGGCCAGTCGGTATCGTCGGCCAGCGTTCCCGAGCTCTTGGGAGCACGATTAGTGGACACCTGCAACTCGTTCAGGAAGGTGGGCCTGAAAACGCGGTTCCAGCGGACGAAGCCCGAGTACAGCCTGGCATTGTTGCGGCCCGTGCCGCCGGCGTCGCTGCTTCCGGGCTTGGGGTAGCCGAACCGGCCGCCAAACAGTTTGTAGGCGTACGGGGCGCGGGTGAACCGGCCCGAGAGGTTGTCCTTGCTGGAAAAGACGTGGTCCACTTTCGCCGTCAGGTTGCCCATGTCCGCGGTGTCCGGGTAGTAGGTGACAAAGTTGGACCCCAGAAAAGGATTCATGGCGCTGGTGGGTTCGGGAGACACGCTGCGCATGGTGCGGGAGAACTCGGAAATACGGTTCGAGGGAATCCTCCGGTTGGGGAAGGCAACGCGTGTCCCGTCCGCTCTTGTTGAATACGGATCGTAGGGGATCAGTTGTTCGCTGTTCTCGGTCATGGCCAGACTGAGATCGCCGTCCCACATGGCGGGCGTCGGCGCCGAGGCCCGGGCGAACCCGGACTGGCGCTGCCGGTAGCCCTCGTAGGCCACAAACCAGAACATCTGGTTCTTGATGAAGGGGCCGCCGGCCGAGGCGCCGTACTCGTTCCGGATGTACTGGGAAGCGACGTTGCCGTCCTGCCGCCGGCGGGCGCGCAAGCCGCCGAAGTTGTTGCGGTGTGTCCAGAACGTGCTGCCGTGCAATTCGTTGGTCCCACTCTTGGTCACCAGGAAGATGGTGGCCGGGCGCGAGCTGGCGGCGTTGGAGCCGACCGTTTCGATGCGGAACTCCTGGATGGTATCCAGCCCTGGTTGGACCCGCGCCATTCCGCCGCCGAAGCGATCCACCAGCGAGATGCCGTCCAGCACCATGTCGGTGGAGCCCACTTTCATGCCGTGGACGCGCGGGCTGCCGCCCCCCTCCACTCCCGGCGTGAGGGTGAACAGGTTGGTGATGGCGCGCCCGTTGAGCGGCAGTTGCTCGATGCGCAGGGCGTCCTTTACGTCACCAACCTCCATGCCCTCGGTGGTGATCACCGGCGCGACGCCGGTTACCTCGACGGTAGCCTCAAGGGTGCCGACTTCCATGGTCGGATCGACCACCGCCGTCTGGCCCGCCTCCAGCGTCAGCGTGCCCGACCAGCGCTTGAAGCCGGTGACTACGACCGCCAGCGTGTACCGCCCCGGAGGGACGGCGCTGAAATAGTAGATGCCGACTTCGGAGCTCCGCGTGGCCCGCGCCACCCCCGTGGCGACGCTGGTCAAAGTCACCTCGGCATTGGGGATCGACGCGCGGGTCGGATCCTGGACTGTGCCCCGAACAATACCCAGGCCGGTTTGCGCCGCCAGCGGCAACGCCGCGATGGCGAGCGCACACACCAGCCTCCCCACAAACGACAGAGACATGTTACCCCGCATGGCTGAACTGCACCTCCTTAGGTGGGATCACGGTTGGCCTTAGGCTAGCCGATGCCGTGGGTACCTGTCAAGGCCCTAAAGCGACACGCTGAGCCGTCCCTTCAGCGCCCACGCCGTGGCCACCGAGACCAGCAGAAACCAGACCAGCCAGGGAAACTCGATCCCCCACACCGAAACCCCGGCCGATGGGTAGCGGACTTCAATCCACTCCAGGTCTCCCGCCGGCAAACGCTTCTCCCAGGCGTGCGTGAACAGCTCCGCGAGCGAACTGGCGCGGCGGGTGGAAACGTAGCGCCGGCCCTGGCCGGCTTCGACCTGCTTCTCGAAGGTGGCGTTCGGAAAGACGATGCGCAGGCTGCCGGACACCTCCCGGAGCGGGCGCACACGCCAGCTCAATTGGCGCTCGCGGACCACACGCACGGCCGGGGTTTCAACGGCGATTCCCGCGGGGGCTTCGAGCGCCGGCGGCGGCGCATGGGGGTTCATTGAGGCTTTCATCTGCACAGTGACCACAGCCGCCTCGCCCACCGGCAAGGGCGCGCGACCGTAAAAGGCGTCCAGGTGAATCAGCAGGAATAGCATGGGCAGCGCTAGAACCAGCGCCGGGCGGAGCATCAGCCTCAGGTAGCGCAGGTTGTACCGGAGCAACTGCCGCTGCGCGCGCCACATCAGCGCGGGTTCATCCGCGAAGAGCCACAGCTCATACAGGTGAGCGCGCAGGCGCCGCTTGGTAGCCCGGATCGCGGCCTGGTCCGAGAAGCGGCGCACCGTCCAGAGCATTGCGATGCCGGCCAGCACACCGATGAGCGTCAGACTCAACAGCCCTTCCATCGGATTCACGCGCTCCTACTCCAGGTAGCCCAGCCCCTTCAGTTGCTTCGTTACCTGCTCGTTGGCTTCCGCTTCCTCGAGCCGGGAGACCTCCTTCTCCAACACGTGCTCCACCAACTCCTGGGGAGAGCTGTAGCCCGCCGCGCGCGCGCAACGCTTGACCCTCTCCCACAGGTTCTTGTCCAGCTTGATGCTCGGTCGCAACATACGCTTAGCTCCGCCTTTAGAACACCGGCCGCCCCGTCATCTGCGGCGGCAGCGGGACGCCGAACTCGGCCAGCACGGTGGCCGTCACATCCGGCAACCGCGGGTCAGCCACGCGGCTGCGCCGGTTGCTCAGGAACACCCCGGGCACGCGGCTGGCGGCCATGCAGTGGTCGGCGGCCCATTCATCTTTGTTGTCCTCGATGACCGCCCTGGGAACCGCGCCGAGAGCGGTCTGCCAGGAGCCGCGGTAGCCGGGCGCGTAGCCCACGATGAGGTCGGGCGCCGCCGCCAACTGCGAGCCGCGCCACTCCGTGCGCGGGTCGTGAACGCTCTCCACCACCGCTTTGCCGGTCTCCGGGTCGCGGTACTCCTCCAGGCGCTGCTTGATTCTCGCGATCACCTCTTCGCTTTCGGGACCGGGCGTTACCACACCGTCCCGCTCCCTGCCCGCCTGGTTCAAATAGAGGGATGTCAGGCCCAGCGCGTACGCCTGCGTGCGGGACCAGTCCACGTGGGGGAACAGCTCCTCGTCGCTCGCGTTCCCCGGAGCGTCCAGCGCCAGGAAGCCCTCTCTCCACAGCCAGGTGTTGAGATGGACCGCCCGGTCGAACGCCGCAAACCCGTGGTCCGACATCACGATCAGTGTCGCGCCGGCCGCCCGTTCCATCACTCGTCCGATGGCACGGTCCACGAGCTGGTAGGTCTCCAGCAGCTCATCTTCGTGCCGGCCCCACAACACGTGCGAGTTCTGATCGAGACCCATGAAGTGGAAGAACAGCAGCCCTTCCCCGAACTGGTCCAGCGCATGCTGGAGCAGCGCCAACTGCTCCCGCGCCACCAGGCGGCTCTGGGCCTGGTACTCCGCGCGGCTGAACACCCCTTGCCGGAGCGCAGCCGTGTCCTCGGCGATGCCCTGCGTGTAATACGGCCCCAGCGCCTCGGCCAGCTCGCGGCTGTACGACGCGGGTGTCGAGAGCGGCAGCGCCGGCGCGGAGGGATCGATGTTCACCGGGGTGACGTACACACGGAACCGCGGCCGGAACCGCTGCGCGTAGATCCGTATGATTCCCGAGACGCTCCTGATTCCCCAAATCAGAGGGAACCGCACCGGGATCCACTCCGACCACTCGCCCTCGCGCAGGACGACCTGGGCATCGTCCACGTCGAAGCGCGCCACCGGCTGGGAGGGATCCACGTGGACCGTCAGGGTGACCTCTGTTGGCGGCCGGGCCTTCAACAACGTGTTCTCGGGTCCTTCCAGCCGCAGCGTCGCATCGCTGCCGCTGCGAGTCACACGGACGATGCGGCCCCCTGGAACCACCCGCGTCTGTTCGCCGGGGTCGTCAGTGTAAAAGGTGAACGTTCCCAGAGTGCCGCGCAGGTCCGGCGTGCCCATCCCGGCCAGCGTCGGCCCCTTGGATTCGACCGGAGGGAAGTTGATGGGCATACGCAGCACGGCAGCCGGAATGCCATGCTCCTCCAGCATCTGCCAGAAAGCCCTCCCGCGACGAAAGGAACGGACAGCGCCGCTCGAAAGCGGAATCCGATAAGGGCCGATGCTCAGGTGGCGCTTGGGAGGCACGGTTTCCGCCATCGACGAGAACGGCATCCGGGTGGCCGGGTCGCGATGAATGAAGTCGTAGATGCCGTGAAAGCCCGGCTCGGCGCCAGTGATGAAACTGGACCACGCCACCGGGCTCTGGGGCGGGACGCTGGTGGCCAGGCGCTTGTAATCGCCGCCGCGCCGCAAGCGGTCCAGGTTCGGCAAGCCGTCCCAGTGTCTCTCCAGGAACTGGGGGTCCATCCCGTCGATGCCCAGAACAATCACCCGTTTGCCCCGCGCCCGCGATTCGGATGGACCGCAGGCCGTCTGGGCGAGAAAGAGCACGGCACAGCCGGCCGCGAGACGCGTCCTCATGACTTGCCTGTGTCCCGCGAGAAATCGAACACCGGTTTCCCTTCCATCCACTCGGGCGGTTCGACGCCAAACAGCGCCAGCGCCGTGGGCGCCAGATCTTCGAGGCCCGGCGCTTCGGCGTCGATCCGCCGGTTCGAGAACAGCACGCCCGGAACCAGCGCCGGATCGACCGAGTGATCGCCGCTCCACGCCTTGGTGTTGTCCTCGAAGACCCGGTCAGTGACCTGGCCAACCGCCGCTCCCCAGGAAGTGCGATAGCCCTCGTTGAAGCCTACGATCAAGTCCGGGCCGCCCTCGAGATAAGGTCCCCGGTAAAGCGCGTCCGTGGCGTACATGCGGCGGATGGCAACCTCGTTCCGCTCCTCGTCCCGCAGGTTCGAGAGCTTTGCGATCAGCTCGCGCTTGAGCGCCTGCGCCTCACGGCCCGGCTCTACCGCGCCCTGTGCTTCCCGGCCTCGCAGATTGAGGTAGAGGCCGGCCAATCCCAGCGCGTACGCCCTGGTGCGGCTCCAGTCCACTCCCTGGAGATATCGGGCGCCGGCGGCAGCGCCGTCCTTCAACGCCAGGTAGCCGTTCTGGTGCAGCCACGCGTTCAGGTTCACCCCGCGGCGGAACCCGCAGAAGCCGTGATCGGAAAGCACGAAAAGAACGGCGCCCGGATCAACGTAGGCGAGCGCGACGCCGACCGTCGCGTCCATCCGCCGGTAGGTCTCCTCGATGGCCAGGGCATGCTTGCCATCCGAGCCGAAGGCCGGATGCCGGGGATCGAGATAGCGGTAGAACATGTGCTGCACGCGGTCGGCGGCGTCGAACACGCAGGCCAGCACGCCGCGCCGGGTGGTTTCGAGCGCGTGAACGAACATGGCCTCGCGCTCCTCCTGCGCCAGCTCCACCTGCCGGAGGAAGGCCTCTTCGTCGAGAATGCCTTCGTTCAGCGCCCAGGTGTCCTCCGGCATGCCCAGCGTGGCGAAAGGCCCCAACAGGTTGGCCAGGTAGACGGCGTAGTGCCGCGGGTGGCTGATGGGCAGCGCCGGGCGTTCGGGGTCGAGATTCACCGGCGAGACGTACAGCGTGCACTCCGGCTGGGTTTCCTTCAATAGGAAGCGGGCAATGCCGGTTACTTTGGCGCCCAGGGCAGTGCGGAACTCGAGCTTGATCCACGGCGAGTAGGCGCCGAGCCGCAAGGGGATGGATTGCCCTTGGATCTCGAGGATGGCGTCGCGCGGCACGAAGCGGAATGGGACAGTCAGCGAGCCGCGTCCCTCGATGGAAGCGTCCTCCGGACCCTCGATCAGACCTTCGAGGTGATTGCCCGCGCGCTGGAGCGGATAGCGGGTCCCGCCTTCGTAGCACGCTTCCACCGCACGTGTCGTGAACTCGGCGAAGCTGCCTTGGGTGCCCTTGAGATCGGGCGTGCACATGGCCGAGAGCAACTTGCCGTTGAACCGCTCCGGCGGAAACGTGATCGGCACGCGAAGGATGGTGCAGCCGATCTGGCGTTCCCCGAGGATCTTCCAGAAGGTCTGGCTCTTCCGTCTCAACTCGACCGAGGAGCGCGCCAGCGGAATGCGCAGCCGCCCCAGCCTCAGCACCCGGTGCGGCGCGCGCACCCTGGCGGAGGAGAGTTCCGGCAGGTACGTTTTCGGGTTGCGGCTGAGGAAATCGAAGATGTTGTGCCGCGCGGGACTGACTCCGGTGGCGAACGTGGACCAGGCCACCGGGGAAAGCGCCGGGCACGTGGTCCGCAGGCGCCGGTAGGCCCCTTCCTGACGCAGCCTGGCCAGGTTGGGCAGCTTGCCCTCGTCCATGAAACGTTCCGTCAACCTGGGATCGAGCCCGTCCAGTCCCAGGAAGATCAGTTTCCTGATCCTGGCGGGCCGGAAGCCCCGGCGCCGGCGCACCACCAGCCCGAGCATCCGGAACGGCCACAGCAACAAGGAGACCGTGCCGAGCAGGAGACCTGCCAGCGCGGAGAGAAACGAACCCAGAACGGCGAAGCCGGCGCCGGGGCCGATGTAGGCAAGCTGCAGTCCCAGCGCCACCAACAGCAACGTGCGCGCTACCCGCCCCCTGGCCATGCCGGACTC
>JBBTDS010000604.1:20444-26542 GCA_038060875.1 Acidobacteriota bacterium
ATGCAGATGCTGGCCGCGGGCGGCATGGAACTGCTGACCGATGTGGTGCGTGCGGCCGATGCGGACAACCCGCGCGGCTACTTCGAGTGGGAGCCGGCCAAGCGGCTGGCCGAGGCGCCGGAGCGCATCGCTGAGGCGGAAGGAAAGGCCGTGAAGATTATCTCCTCGCTGCTCATGGCGCTGCCGCCGGGCCGAGAGTACCGCATGCTGTTCATGCACCGGCCGATGAGCGAGGTGGTGGCCTCGCAGGCCGAGATGCTCCGGCGGCGGGGCACGCAAGGCGCCGGGCTGGCGCCGGCGGCGATGGCGGCGGCGCTGGAGGTTCACGTCCGGCAGGTGACCGCGTGGCTGGAGAAGCAGCCCCACATGCGCGTCTGCCACGTCCACCATCGCCGGCTGCTCCAGCAGCCCGAGCAGGAACTGGACAAAGTGCTGGGCTTTCTGGAGACGCCCCTGGACCGCGCGGCCATGCTGGCCCAGATCGATTCGTCGCTGTACCGGCAGCGGCGATAATTTCGGTGACAGGCTACACAACCTCGAAACTCGCGTCACTCACCGGAGATTAATTTCGAGGTTGTGTAGCCTGTCACCGAAATTAAGGAAACATGCCGAACCCCGTATCGGTGTCCGTGGTCCAAGCCGCCCCGGTGGTATTCGACCGTGAGGCCACGCTCGAAAAGGTCCGCGCGCTGGTGGCGGCGGCCGCAGTCCCGAAGGCCGGGCCATGTTCCGGCGGTACTACGAGTCTTCGCTGGACGTCCCCGGACCGCACACCGCCTTGCTGGCCGAAACCGCCAAGGAAGCCGGCGTCTGGCTGGTCATCGGCGTCATCGAGCGCGAGCGCGGCACGCTCTACTGCACGGTGCTGTTCTTCTCGCCACAGGGAGTGTTGGCGGCCAAGCATCGCAAGGTAATGCCGACGGCCATGGAGCGCATCGTCTGGGGGTTCGGCGACGGCTCCACGCTCCCGGTGCTCGAAACCGGGCTGGGCAGGCTCGGCGCGGTGATCTGCTGGGAGAACTACATGCCCGCCATGCGGATGGCGATGTATGGCAAGGGCATCCAGATCTACTGCGCGCCCACGGTGGACGACCGCGAAACCTGGGCCGTGTCGATGCGCCATATCGCCTTCGAGGGCCGCTGCTTCGTGCTTTCGGCGGTGCAGTACCTGCGCCGCGGCGATTGTCCCGCCGATTACCCCGCCATCCAGGGCGACGATCCGGCCACCGTGCTGATCCGCGGCGGCAGCGTCATCGTCAACCCGCTGGGGCAGCTCCTCGCCGGCCCGAACTACGACGGCGAATGCATTCTGCGCGCGGAACTGAACCTGGACGAGATCGTGGAGGGCAAGTACGACCTGGACGTGGTCGGCCACTACGCGCGGCCGGACATTTTCCGGCTGACGGTGAACGAATCGCCGCTGCCGGCGGTGGACGGTACGACTCCGTCCGCCCCCGGATCTACCACATCAGCTTGCCGCTGAGCTGGGCCGAGAGCGGGTCGCCCCAGTTGCCCAGCGTGCGCGTGATCTGGCCGAAGGTCGAGGAGCCGGCGCTGGCGTTGGGGGCCTGGAAGATCGAGGTGTTGAAGGCGTTCTCCAGCTCCACCCGCAGTTGCAGCTTCAGGCGCTCGCGCAGCGTCACGTTCTTCTGGATGGCGAAGTCCACGTAGCGCAGCGGCGGCGAGGGCAGGATGTTGCGGCCGGCGGTGCCGAGCGTGAAGTTGGCCGGCGCCTTGAAGGCGGCTGCGTTGTAGTAACGCGGCTGGTTGGCGAAGTCGAAGCGGTCCGCGCCGGTGTTCCAGTTGGGCAGGCGGACGGGCACGCCGGGCACCAGGTCGGGCCGCGTGCTGCCGCCGTGCGTGGTGCGGACGCCTTGGAAGCCCATCGAGGGCGTTTGCCAGGGCCCGGACTGGAAGATGCCCATCGTGTGCACCTCATAACCCTCGATCAGCCGCGCCACCAGGCCACGGCTCTGGCGCCCGAAGAACTTGCCCGGCCCGAACGGCAACTGGTAGCCGCCAGAGATGACGTAGCGGCGCTTGGTGTCGAAGTCCGAGACGCCGCGCTCCAGCGCCAGGTTGTAAGCGGTGCGGCCCGAGAAGCCGTCGCCCGAGGCGTTGTCGATCGACTTGCTGAAGGTGAAGTGGGTGACGAAATTCAGCCCGTGAGAGAAGCGCTTCTCCAGCTTCCAGGTCCCGCCGTGATAAGTCGAGTGGGCGATGTTGCCCCAGTAAGTGATGTTACCGAACTGGATGTACGGCTTGTAACCCTGGCGGTCCTGGTAGACTGTTTCGTTGGTCATCTCGACCGGGATCTGGTTGATGTTGACGTTGCTGATCAGCCGCACGCCGGAGCTGCCGACGTAGGAGGTCTCCAGCAGCATGTTGCCGGGCAGTGCGCGCTGAATCGAAAAGGTCCAGTTAATCGTGTACGGCATCTTCATGTCGCGGTCCCACCAGCTAACGTTTCTTCCGGTGATGGAACCGGCGTAGGGCGTGTAGCCGTGCTGGTTGATCGAGTAAGTGAACGGCAGCGGGCCTTCCGAGAGCCGGTACCAGTAAGTGGGGTCGCCGCCCGTCTTGCCGGAGAAGTTGAAGCCGGTGTTGTATTCGTCGAAAAGCTGGTTCAGCCCGTTGGGATGGAACTGGGAGTTGTAGAAGCCGATGCCGCCGCGCAGCACGGTCTTTGAAGTCGCCTGGTAGGCGAAGCCGAAGCGCGGGTTGAAATTCAGCTTCTGGATCTTGGCCAGCCGCTTGGGCACGCCGTCCACTTCCGAGTGCGCCACCGTACCCTTTCGCGGCGTGGCGGAGTACGGCAGGGGAATGATGTAGTCCATGGCGTCGGGGTCGAAGTTGGACTGGTGGTTGCCGACGGCGGTGCGCGGCAGGTCCAGGTTATAGCGCAGGCCGAAATTCAGGGTGAGCCGCCGGTTCACTTTCCAGTCGTCCTGGAAATAAAGCTGGTGGTTCCAATAGCGCACCCGCCAGGGGTTTTGCATCATGCCGAAACTGGAGGAGGAAGGCGTACCCATCAGGAAGTCGGCGAAGGGAATGCCCGAGGCGGTGTCTCTGGGAAAGGCGGTCTGGCCGCCGTTGAAATTGAAGACGCCGGAGGGGCTGGAGCCGCCGGCGGTCAGCCCGTAGTTGGAGAGCCTGACGTGCTCCAGGAAGTAGCCGGCTTTGAGGGTGTGGACGCCGCGGACGAAAGTGAAGTTCTCGGTGAACTGGTAGTTCTCCTCGACCTGGTCGATGTTGACCGAGCCGGTGGCGGGACCGAGCGCCTCCATGTTGTCGATGTTGAAGCGCGGGAAAGCCCAGCCGAAGTTGGGCAGGCCTTTCTCGGGGATGCCGATCTTGGCGGCGTAGTTTTGCCCCTGCGAGGGATGCTGAGACTGCCAGCGGCGGCGCATGTAACCCAGGCGCGCTTCGTTGAACTTAGTGGCGCTGAGAGTCTGGTTGTGGCCCAGCGTCCAGGAGCCGCGGTGGGTGGGTGCAAAACGCTGGCGGTCGTCGGCGGCCGGCTCGGTGAACAGCAGCCAGGTGCGCCCGCGCTGGTAGTTCCAGGATTCGCGCAGGAAGATCTTGCTGGAGTCGCTGAAGCTGTGGTCCAGCCGCCAGTCCACCGCGTCGAGGTCGAAGCTGTTTACCGGGTTCCACAGGAAGTTGCTGGCCGGCCCCCAGGGGTTCATGGTGGGCGGCCGGTTGGGGGCCGGGAAGTACGGCGCGATCTTCCGCGCTACCGGGTCCTGCCGGCTGGCCGGGATCTGGTTGCCGACGAAGGGCACGCGCGACCAGCGGTTCGTGGCCGCGTCGTAAGTGCTCGATTGCGGATCGTAGATCTGCCGGTAGCCCGAGAAGTCCCCGCCGATCCACCTCGGATCGGGCAGCGAAAGCACCTGCGGGTTGGCGTAGGGGTGCCGCGTGCCCTGGAAGCTGGCAAAGAAGAACGAGCGGTTCTTGCCGTTGTAGAGCTTGGGGAAGTAGATGGGGCCGCCGGCGGTGCCGCCGAACTGGTGGAAGTTCCAGTTGGGCGGCTGGCCGCGGTCGAAGTAGTTCAGCGCCCGCAGCATCTTGGTGCGGTTGAAGAAGAAGACGCTGCCGTGGAGATCGTTGGTGCCGTTCTTGATGAAGACGTTGATGGCGCCGCCGGCGGCGTGGGCGAACTCGGCCGAGGGAATCTCGGTGGTGATCTTGAACTCGGCCACCGCGTCGATTGACGGCGCGATGGTCTCGACGTTGGTGTGCGGGGACTGCGCCGAGGTGCCGTCGAAATTGAAGCTGGTGTCCTTGCTCCGCTGGCCGTTGACGCTGATGCCGCCCAGGCTGCCCTGCCAGGTGGCCGGCCGCACGCTGGGCGACAGGTAGGCGAACGTGTTGACCCAGCGCTGCCAGACCGGCACGTTCACCACGATGACGTTGGGCACCACCGTGCCGGCGGTCGAGGTCTCGGTTTCGAGCAGCGAGGCGTTGGCGATGACCTCAACGCTCTGGCCTACCGCGCCCACGGCCAGTTCCGCGTCCACGCGCACGGTCGCGTCCAGCACCAGGATGATGCCGTCGCGGCGGTGCAAGCGGAAACCTTCTTTCTCGAAGGTGACCGCGTACGGGCCCGGGATGAGGTACGGCGCGCGGTAGTTGCCGAGCTCGTCGCTGGTGGCCGCCGATTTCACGTTGGTTTCGGTGTTGGTGACCGTCACCGCGACCTGCGGTATTACGGCTCCGGTGGGATCGGTTACCGTGCCAAGGATGGTGCCGCGGCCCGACTGGGCAAAGAGCGGCAGGGCAAGCAAGAAGGCAAGCATGAGGCGCATAGTTCCTCCTGTTGGATGGGATTATACACCCGGCGTGAACCGAAAGCTGGGTCTCAGTTCTTCGGCGGCGGGATCTTCACCACGCCCATGTCGCTGGGCGAGGAGTAAACCGTGATGCCGGTCTCGGCGGGCTTGGCAGGCTCGGCGGCCTTTGGCGCGGCCTTGCGCGTGGCCAGGATCATCTTCTCCACCTCCGCCTCGGGGATCGACACCGACAGGTTCATCGTTCGCCCAGTGACCTTCAGGTCCTCGGTGAACGAGGCCGCGGCCGGCTGGCGCGAGCGGGCCAGCCCGACGAGGAAGCGCAGGCCGCCCGAGACCTGCTCGACCGACTTCAGGGTCTCTCCCTGGAGAACACTCTTCATCTGCGGACTCGGCACCTGCGCGGCCGCCTCGGCCACCGGCACCGTCGAGACAAACCACACATCGCGGCCGGCGCTGAGCTCGGCCGCCTTCTGCCTCAAGCCGGGCGCGAGGCGGGCGGGCTGCCCCTGCCAGGCGATTACGCCGCACACGCCCACGGGGTCGCCGGCCACCAGTATCCCCTCTTTCAGAAACGCCACCGCCATCGGCTCTTTGTCCCGCTTGAGGACGATCTCCACGCCGCCGTAGGTTTCGGACTGCGCGCCGCTGCTGTTCGACGACGAAGACCTGCGCCAGCCCCGCCGCCGGCGCGACCCGGTCGCGCCCGCCGCATGCTCCGCGTCAGCGCAAAACAAGAAGGTCACCCGCCTCACCGCCGACGGCCTGCCGGTGCAAAGCTTCCCCACGCTCCTCCACCATTTGGCCACGCGCTGCAGGCCCGTGCGCTTCAGCTTCTCGGCTTGTAGGCAGTAACTGGGACCGCCATTCCACGCCTTCCTGTGCAGAATCAGTTGGGATAGTCGACAGCGTGGCCTGTAACTTCGGTTTAGGCGGACGAGATGGTGATGACGGTGTGTCTCCACCTCGTATCGTGCCGCCGCGCCTGGGTGGCGCACTTTTCGCTCGATGCCGACGCGAACCAACGTCTCCAGGACACGATAGACGGTAGTCCGCGAGATCTCCGGCATTTGTTTCCGGACGTCAATGACGCTTTCACGGGTGTTCTTTCCCAATTGCGTTTTGAGGAATTATGCTGCTACCTCCCGGGCGACTTTCTGTGTCGGCCTCCCCAGGCTGTTCTGATGGGCGGTTTAACGCCCCTTCGGAGTGCCGCAAAGCAGGGGAGACGGCAAGAACCCTGCACCATTCATTTGGGTGTGGCTACTTTAGAACGACGCTCCAGTGGCCGGGATGGAGGCGTTG
>JBBTDS010000605.1:0-4106 GCA_038060875.1 Acidobacteriota bacterium
TCGTCGGTTATGCGGACATCTGGCTGATGGACGGCACGATGACCCAGCAGCAGTTCGCCCGCATGCTCCACAACTTCTTTCCGGCCATCGACCTTAGTATCAGCCGTATCAAGACGGCGATGGAAACGGGCAAAGATCCGGGCGAGGCCGACCCTGGCGACCTCCTTCGAACGGCGCTCGGGCGGACGCTGCCGGGGCCGGTCCGCGCGCTGCTGGAGAAGCTGCTGGGAAAGAAGGAGCCGGCAGGCGAGGGCGAGGAGACGCCGGACTTC
Organism: Acidobacteriota bacterium; assembly: GCA_038060875.1. Taxonomy (GTDB): domain Bacteria; phylum Acidobacteriota; class Terriglobia; order Bryobacterales; family Bryobacteraceae; genus JBBTDS01. Next base: position 273 of record JBBTDS010000605.1, read on the forward strand.
TCCCGCATCTGAGGGGGACAGCCTGCGTGTTTCCCTGTTTTCTAAGCAGGAAACACGCAGGCTGTCCCCCTCAACGCTTCGACGAATTCGGTGCAGGTCGCAAAGCGGTTCCGTGGATCCTTGGCGAGAGCTTTTCGCAGCACTTCGTCCGCTTCCGGTCCGAGCGTGGGGCGTTCGCCCGTGCCCGGCGCCTCACCGGCCAGCATCTCGTACGCAATCACCGCCAGCGCGAATTGGTCTGAACGTCCGTCCACCTCCAGCCCCTGCACCTGCTCTGGCGACATGTATGCCAGGGTGCCGACCAGGTCACCGGGGGAGGAACCGATGGCGGCCAGCCCGAAATCAGCGATCTTCACCGTGTCATCTTCTCCGAGGAGGATGTTTTCCGGGTTGAGGTCGCCATGAACGACCCCCTCCTGGTGCGCATAGTCGAGTGCGGCGGCCGCCTGGCACAAGATGCGAAAAATGGTCTCCCGGTCCAGTGGCTCGCCGGTCTTCAAGAGGCGGCTGAGATCGGAACCGGTGACGTGCTCCATCGATATATACGCGTTGTCGCCGTCGATCGACAGGTCGTAGACGGCGACTATGCCGGGATGGGACAGTCTCGCCGCGCTCTTGAGCTCGCGATACAGGCGCCCGTGTGGCCGCTCCTCGAGTGGAATCGTCACCATTCTTCGCCTGCCTGACCGCGCGCCGCGCGTTCTGACAGCGTCTGTACCTTGCGGCTGTGCTGGCCCGGACGCCGCCCCGGCGATGTACACCCGCTGGAAATGGAACCGCAGCAGTTCCTCGGGAGGCAGGTTCTTCTCCGGCGAGGCCGGCAGAGGTTCCTGCCAGTAGACGGGACGAATGAAGTTCGGCCGGCGCAGCGTCAGCGCGTAGCGCCATTCCTGCTCCACGAACCTGGACCACATGGAGTTCCAGGACCAGAACAACTGGAAGACGTTGGCCTGATCGATCATCTCCCTCAGCCGCTCATCCCACACCTCGCCGGTGCGCAGGTGGACCAGGTCGCGCATGTATTCGTCCCCGACCGCGCGCGCATAGCGTTCGAACTCCTTGACCACCGCCGCGTCCCGATGGGAGTAAGAGGCGAAGATTCGCCGGTAGACCGGAGCGCTGCTGCGCTCCGGGGGCGCGGCCAGGGCCGGCTGAACGGCGCCGCTGTCCACGCGGAGGCTCAGCGCTACCTCAGCCACCAGGATGCGGCCCAGGAAGACCGACATCCGGCCCCTGGCCACCCGCCCGTCCAGTTCCGCCGAGGCCCGCAGCCAACTCCTCCCGGTGGACCTGCTCCTGCCACAAGAAGCTCCGGCGGGCAGGGTTAAACTCCACCCCGGGGATTTCGGGCACGAAGGTGATCTCGCCCTCGCGGGGAATGGGCTGAGTGCTGTCCTGGGTACGGTCCTCAAACGCGGTCACCTCCTCGCCCAGAATCTGTTGCGCCTGCCGTTTCACCTCCGCGATCGGGTCCGGCTCGTCGGGCAGCGCATCCGCCGGACGCTCGGCCAGGTGTGCGAACGCCAGCAGAGGATGCCAGTTGCCGGGCCGGACCGTTCGCGGCCGATACACGGTGAACTGGACGTTCTCGTCGAGCGGCCGCGGTTGCGCGGCCTGCGCAGCCCGCTCCTCGGGCTTCTTCCGGCTCTCAGGGATCTCCGCCACCTTAAAGACGGCCGCGCCGCGCGCCACCACCGTCCGCGGGTCGAGGCTGAACTCCAGCGGAATGCTCAGGCCCTCGGCCAGCCTGCGCCTCAATCTCGGCATAAGGGTGGACCCGCCTGCCAGGATCACCTTTTCAACATCGCCAGCCGCGAGGCCGGTTTGGCGCAGCAAGGCTCTACAGATGTCCAGGGACCGGACGATTAGGGGCTCAACCAGTTGTTCGAGTTCCGCGCGCTCGAGTTCGTATTCGAATGGCAGCGCGGGTATCCGGATGGTGGCCGAATCGTCGTGAGATAGTCGAATCTTCGCTTCCTCGGCGGCGAACTCGAGCTGGACGCGAACTTCCGCTGTCAAGAAGGCCGGACCGCGCCCCCGTGCCAGCGCGGGGATCAGCAACTGTTCGACGATCTGTTTGTCCATCAGGCCGCCGCCCGAGCGGGCATCAGCCGAATGGGCGATTACCTCGATCACCTCACCGCGGAGCCTGACGATGGACGCCCGGAAAGATCCCCCGCCGAAATCGTAAACCATCCATGCGGTGTCGCGCTTGTCCTGGTCCTGGAAGCGGTAAGCCCAGGCGGCGGCGAGCGGGTCCGGCAACAGATGGCTGACGGCAAGCCCGGCCAGCTTGGCCGCCTTCCTGGTGGCCTCAAGCTGGGAGGCGTCGAACGTCGGGGGCACCGCGATGACCGCCGCCTTAACCGCCTCTCCGGTCTCCCGGCGAACGTCGGCCATTAGCGACTTCAGTAGCTCCACCGCAAGCTCTTCGGACCGCAGGGCGTCGAAGCCGGCGGCCGCGTTGCGGCAATCCGCCGCTTGCAGTGCCCGGGCAGGGGCCCCAACACGCACGATCCCCGCCGGATCCACCCCGATCAGCGAGGGCGTCAAGAACGAGCCAAGCGCATTCGGCACGAGGCGGACATCTGTTCCGCTCGCCACGGCGATGGCGCACTTGCTCCTCCCCAGATCGATGCCGAAGTTAGCGTTTCGCACCGTCAAGTCGGCGCTCTCCTCTTCCCTATGTTAGTCCTCCCGGCGGCCAGAGCAGCGGGGCCGGGGCGGGGGCTGGCCGTAGCCAGCCCTCTTAGGCCGCCGGCCTCTAGGCGTCGTCAGGCAGGGCGACACCCGCCGGCGCGGCCGCGAAACTGAGAACCTCCGCCGATTGCGGGCCGCGGATGGCCAGACGGATCAACACGCCGATGCAGGCCAGGTCCAGCAGCACGGCCAGCGGGAGAATGTCCGCCAGTGTACGGCCCGAAGTGCCCGCACCCATGCCGATAAACAGGCCGGCCACAAACGCGAACGCCACCGGCCGAAGGGCGTAGCCACGCCACCCCTTGCGCCAGGCGGCCACCGTCAACCAGATCTCAATGATAAGCATAAGCATTGTCGTTCCTCCTATCTTCCCGGCAGCAACCAGCGGCGCCCATCGGCGCCCCGTTGCCGCCAGCCTTATCGGAAGGCAATTCTCGGGCCAAGACTTGGCGGCGCGTCGCGCCGAAGGGACCAGTCGATTTTTCAGTCAGATAGAGCTGTGGCGGGACAGCCAGAGTAAGCGGGGGCTGGCAGTTTGGTTGAGTAAGTTGAGTTACTTACTAGTTGCCTGCAAGTCCAGGACGGCTTGAGACTGTTGGCAGTGCATAGCCGGTGCTCCTTAACGGCCGTCAGACCGGGCAAAGCCTTGACAGGCCACTCAACGCTGCTATACCGTGGGTGGGCAAAGGAGTGCAGAGATGTCACTGTTCTGGTGGATCGTCATTGGCTTGGGCGTCGTCTTGCTGCTTGTGATCGTGGGCGCTAAAGGTTCCGGAGGCTCGGGCGGGGGCTACGTGGGTGGTAGTTCCTTCCGGAGCGGGTCGCCGGGGGGATCGGGTTCGTCTTCGCCGGTCGGCGGCGGCCGGCGGTGGTGAGGCCGTATCGTGACACCACACTAGTTGCGGCCCGGCAGCGGCGGCGCGATTGGCGTTCGAAAAGGAGCAAAGTATGCCTGTGCGGTTGCGAGACCCAGAGGAGCTTCGGCAGGAGCTTCGACTGCTGCGGGAAGAGGAGACGGAGTATTATTCGGCCCTGCTGTGGCGTCTTCCGGGTCGGCTGAGCGTATTGGCGGCGCGGAATCCGTGGGTATGGATACCTTTGGCTCCCGGCTTGCTGGGGTTGATCATCCGGCCA
>JBBTDS010000606.1:0-21152 GCA_038060875.1 Acidobacteriota bacterium
TGCGGATTGCGGAACCCAAGGCTACCTGATAGGCTGGAACCCCGTACTCTCAAGAGCTTGGTGCGCATCTGAATCTTGGCCAGGATGAGGTGGGCAGGATGTTTGGGGTGGCCGGCGAAACCGTCCGGCGGTGGCTGCGAGGGGCGAGCCGGGTCCCCGACAGCCGGCTCGCCGAAATGGAGTCCGCCGCCGCTGCGTTGAACAGGCTGCTGGAGATTTTCCAGCCGGACAGGCTTCGGCAGGTCATCCGGCGCCCCGCCGAGGTGTTCGGCGGTGAGCGTGCACTAGACTGGATCTTGCGCGGCCGCATCGGCGAGGTAGCCGAGAGATACGAAGCCGCGCTGGCTTACCAGGGATGAGTGCTCCCCGGGTGGTTGTTTACGATCAGCCCGCGAGTTACCGGGTCGTGCGCCGGGGCTGGAAGGATCCGCTGTACGGGTGCGCCCATCGATGTCGCCACTGAAGCAGGCATCGCCGCCGCCGGCTTTGCGGCCGACTACCCGGAGGGCGTCAACCAGCGGCAGACGCAAGGCGCCGGAACGGGGTGGCACGACGCCAATGCCGATGGTGTGGTTTGCCGGAGCGCATCAGTGAGCAGGACCGGGTTCTCCAACTGGGCAGGCCCCTTTCACCTGTGGAGCGAACTGGCGATCTTCGTCCGAAACAGCGCCCGGCCTCCCGAACTGCTCCAGCGGCGCGAAGACCGGGGGTGGCTATCGACTCGCCAGGCGGCGCGGACGGCGCCGCCGTTCATACGCCCGCCACCGCGCGGATGACTTGGTCGCCCGAGCCCGGACCGAAGGGTTCGCGCGCGAACGAACCCCAGTAATCGGTGATGCGGAAGCCCTCCAGCTCGAGCAGGCTCTCCAACTCGGCACGGGTGAACCAGCGAAGAACAACGCGGGCGGATGATTCCGACATTCGGTTGCCGGCCGCATCTTCGTGCGCCCACTGGAGGTGGACTTCTAGTTTCTGGTGTTCGTTGTGAGGGATCGTTCTGGAGAACCTGCGGATGCGGCCGCCGGTAGCCGGGTCGGGCCGGTCCATGTCAACACTGGGACCGCGGGTTTCGCTGAGGAAACTGTAGTTCGGCTGGAACACATCGAACGAGAGCGCGCCGCCCGGCGCCAGGTGGCGGCGCACGTTGCGCAGCCAGGCGCGCTGATCCGCCCGCTCCGCCAGCGCCTGCAAAACGCGAAAGGGCGCGGTGACGAGCGGGAACCGGGCGCCGAGATCCACTGAGCAGATGTCACCCTCGGTGAGCGCGACGCGCTCGCGGACTTCGGGCGTCTCCTCGCACAGCTTGTCCCGCAGCACCGCGAGCATGTCGGGCGAGATCTCGAGGCCGTGAATGCGCACGCCGGCGCGGGCGGTGGCCAGCAGAACCCTGCCGGTTCCGCAGCCCATCTCCAGGACCGGGCCGCCGCACTGGCGGGCCAGATCTACGTAGAAGCCGATGTCGGCGGTGTAATTGATGGCCGCGTAGTCGGCGTCGTAGTAAGGCGCCACGACGCGGAAGAAGTTGACCATGTCCGCCGTATCCATGATGTTCGTCCTTCAGACGGCCGGCGCTTCGACCGGCGCCATCTTGCCCATCAGCCGGTGCACCAGGTAGAGGGCGGTGAGGTGGAAGCAGCCCAGCGTCAAGAAGACCGGCTTGTAGCCGAAGCGGGCGATCACAAAGCCGGGGATGAGGGAGGAGAACAGCACACCGCCCAGCGCCCCCGCGCAGCCGCCGATGCCGACCACCGAGGCGACCGCCCGCTTCGGGAAGATGTCCGAGGTGGTGGTGAACAGGTTGGCCGACCAGCCCTGGTGGGCGGCGGTGCACAAGCTCACCAGCGCGATGGCCCCCGCGGCGTTGGGCATGAAGACCGCCATCGCCGAGATCGGCATGGCGGAGGCGCAGATGGCCATGGCCGTCTTGCGGGCCCGGCTCAAAGGCCAGCCGCGGCGGATCAGGAAGCCCGAGAACCAGCCGCCGGCCACGCTGCCGACGTCGGCCATCAGGTAGACTACCGGCAGCGCCCAGCCCGTTTCGGCCAGTGTAAGCTTGCGGATGTCGGCCAGGTAGAGCGGCAGCCACCAGAGGTAGAACCACCACACCGGGTCGGTGAGGAACTTGGCCACCGCGAAGCCCCAGGTCTCGCGATACCCCAAGGCGGCGGTCCAGCCGATGGTGGGCTCCTTCTCCAAGACCGCGGCGTCGCTGCGAATATAGGCCAGCTCGGCCTCGCTGACCCGCGGGTTCTTCTCCGGCAGGCGGTAGGTTATCAGCCAGAGAGCAAGCCAGACGAACCCGAGCGTGGAGGTCAGGAAGAAGCTGCCGCGCCAGCCGTAGCGGGCGGTCAGGAAAACCAGCGCCGGCGGGCCAATCATCGAGGCGACGTTAGCGCCGGCGTTGAAGATGCCGGTGGCGAAGGCGCGGTCCTTCTTGGGGAACCACTCGGCGACCGACTTGATCGCTGCCGGGAAGTTGCCGGCTTCGCCCAGCCCCAGCATGGCCCGCCAGAAGCCGAGGCTGAGGGCGCTGGCAGCCACCGCGTGCAGGGCGGCGGCGATCGACCACCAGGTGATGGCTACCGCGTAGCCGAGGCGGGTGCCGTAGCGGTCGATGAACTTGCCGGCGAACAGGAAGCCGATCATGTAGGCGAACTGGAAGGCGCCGGTCACGTAACCGTAGGTTTCCTCGGGCAGGTGGATCTCCTGGCGGATCACCGGAGCGAGGAAGGAGAGGACGATGCGGTCGAGGTAACAGATGGTGGTGGCGAAGAACAGCAGCGCCAGCGTCCACCAGCGAACGTAGCTCATGCGCGGAGGCGGCACGTAGCGATTATAGTCGAGCCGCGGCGCCCGGCCGCAGGGGGTGAAGGCGTGCGATAATTGACCCCTTATGAAATATCGGCACCGCGTGCTGGCGATGCTGTTCCTGCTGTCGATCATCACCTACATCGACCGGGTGTGCATTTCGGTGGCCGGGCCGGCGATGCAGAAGGACCTCGACATTCCCCCCGAGATGTGGGGCTGGGTGGTGGGCGTGTTCGCCATCTCCTATCCTCGTCAAACAACCCTGTGGCGGCGCGGGAGAAGTGCTACGCGGCCCGTTACCGCAACGCGGCATTGAGCACGAGAGCCTTGATGCGCCGAGTTCCGCTAGATAGCTTTCGCGCCTGATCATCGAAGAAAGCCTGCGCCTCGGCAAGGCTGAGCTGTTGGGCCTGCCGCTTCCGATAATCTTCGGCGTCCCACTGGCCGGAGGCAAACCACCCGACGACGTAGAGGCCGAACGGACAACGGTTGTCCTTGAGGTATCGTTCTGCCAGTTGCGTCTCCATGGCATCCTTGAGGTCGCGATTCCAGCAGCCCTTAACCTCGATGATGGCCGAGATCCGGTCATGGGAACCGCTGCTTGGTTCATTCACGACCGCATCCACATGGATATCGGTTCGCTCCCCCGGACTCGATCCCGCGCCCCGTCGGATCTCGACCTCGCGGTTGACAACAATACCCCGGCCCCCGATGTCCCGCTCCAGGTGGCGTTTGATGTAGTCCGACAGCCGCGACTCGCTTCTCGGTCGGAACGGTACTTCCTGCCACAGGTCGATCGCTGCGGGGGTTTCACCCTGAAGCTCGACCTCGAGACGCTTCAACGACTCGATCAAGACCTCCAGAAGCTGTTCGCCGGTCTGCACGATCCGCCGATGCGGCTGGGCCACCATCTCCAACAGGTGCTTGGGTTCAAGCGGCACCCACGAACGCTGGCGCGCCACCTCTTGTGCTTCCTGAAGCTGCCACTTGAGCCAGTCCAGGTGAGGCAGTTCCGTCATAGCGCGTCGGATTCCCTCGCAAGCCTGCGCAGTGCCCCTCCCTTTGAGCTGGTCTAGAATGGCGGCACGCCACCACCGCAGGGTCTGCATTGAGCTGACCTCGCCCTCCGGATCATCCCCAAAGGAGACATTGCGGGCCAGCCAGACAAAGAGATCCGTCAACTGATCTTCGGTGAGCCGTCGGGACACCGGCACCCCATGCGCTGGGGAAACATCAGCGACGCGCGAGAAGACGTCGCAGCCAAAGCCGATGTCCTGCTGCACTGCCGGCCAGACTATTTCCCAGCCTGCGTCTCTGGCGTTCACCAGGAGCGCCGTGGCGGCGACCTTCGCCCGTTCTCGATCCTCGCCGCCCGATGGAGGTACGGGGCCAATCGATGATGCCGCGATTTCCCTCGCGCACGGCACATCATGTCTCACCAATGCCCCGAGGAGCACGCCGAAGCTCCCTGGCTTCAGTCGTTCGTCCGCCACCTTTGCAAGAAGGGTTTCCGTCAGTCGCTGGTCCCAGACTGACTCCATCCTTTGGAGCACAAACACCGTCCCGTGTTTCTGGTTCTCGGCGTCAATCAGCGTGAGCAACGTGTTTAGTACAGCGTTTGGTGCCCGCTCGTAGGCCAGCGTCATCAGGTGCTGGTGTCGCTTGTCTTCGCCGAAACTGCTGGCGAGCGGGAACGCCAGGGTTATTGGCGCCCACTTTTCCCAGACTCCATGTGGAAGAGACGAAACAAAGGTGGCTGCTTCCGCAAGTAACAACACCAGTGCCCGGTAGCCCGCAAGCACCGCATATGGAGTCCTACCGGTGCCGAGCCATTTCTCGGCCTCGGGGCTGTAGGCTTTCAGGTATTGCTTTGCCGCTGCGATGATCCGCGCTCTCGTCCCCGCGTCGCTTGTCTTCCAGCCCGGAAGCACAGTCAGATCCGGTTCCAGATCGTTACCGTAATAAGTGCTGTCAGGCTCAAGGGTGAGTTCCCGGTTAAGTTGCCAGAAGGCGGCCATGTCGCCAGATTCAAACCGCTCGAGCTGAACCGCGATGCGTCGCTCAGGTGGTGGATCCACCCGGGGTCGTGCGGTTCTTCTTTCCTCCAGCGCTTTCATCCGGTCATACTGCGCCCGCATGTCCTGGGCCCTGGGTGAGTCCAGCTCTACAGGCTCCAGAAGCCACGACAGTTCTTCGGCGGCTGCCCTGTTCTGCCGGCCGGCGAGTATGACCGCTTCCAGTTGCTCCAGGTCCCGACGGTCGAACACACGCGCTATCAATGTCGCCAGAAGCCGCTGCATGGGTTCCTGTCCCGCTTCATGAAGGCGGTCGATCAACCAGAGAGTATCGCCGCTGTCGATCAATTCCCCTGGGCAGATCAGGAAAAGCCCATCCTCTGAATCAGAGAACAGCGGCAGCATGGCCTCAACGAGCCGGCGTCGCCTCTCAACGTTCTCAGCCAGCTTCGTCCTGAAGGTGGACGTGTCCCGGCCCCGAATGATCGTCCCTTCAATCCGCAACCACCTCCGCGAAGCTGCGGCAAGGGCTTGCCGCACGTCGGAATTATCGAGATGGTCCAGCGCCTTCGCTGCGATGGCCTCAGCCAATTCGGCAAGCGAAGTCACCGACACACCTCCTGCTGCCTGTGCCTCGACCCACTTCAGCGCGAGCGGGAGGTCGCAGGGCTGAAGGTGATCGGCGATGTCGCCACGCAGGAACCGCTGATACATCCCAAAGAGGTGGGGCTGCTTCGGTGGGCTAAGCGCAGCGAAAAGCTCCGCGGCCGTCAAGAACCGAGGCCAGGCACAGATGAGTCCGCAGCCTTTGAGCTCATCGTCTGGATCATCTCCTGCTTGCCCCATGGCGAGCGGCTTCAGCATGGCGCGGGCTCTATCGTGGCCGATTTGGCTGATCGCGCAGGCCGCCTGTACGCGCGCCGCATGAGAGTCGGTTTCATCCAGCGCAACCTCGACGAGGTCCTCCTGGAGGGAGAGGATTTCGCAGGCCTCGGCAATATCAATGGCAACGCGCCGAACGACGATCCCTTTCCCCTTGTCTCTGATATAGGGACGAAGCTGCTCCGCCAGGCCCGCGTGCTTTAGCTTGTGGTACGTCCACCTCAGGGTGAAGTCGCGATCCAAGAACTCGCGCTGGTCACAGAGCCGGAGAAGGTGTCCGACAAGATCCGCCCGATCCTTCACGTCGGCGGTCGCAACATCACTTCGGAGAAGGACAACGGGATCCGACGCCACCATGCATCGAAAGACCTCCGGCACCATGCTTGCCAGCCAGGCAGCCGTTTCACGGAGTTGCGGAACAATCTTCCCGTCGGGATGGAGGATGAGGGCCATGATGCGATCAGCCGGGAGCCCGTGCTCGACAAGAAAGCGTGCCGCCAAGAACTCCGCATAAGTCTGGTGCGCCCACCCGATGCGATCGAGGCCTCGCGAGGAAAAGAGGCCGGTGTCGAGTGTCTCCCGAATCGTGCGCTGACTTACCGCGACCGCAGAATCCTTCGCCCCCTCGGTGTCGCCGATCAGGTCCTCAAGTAGGATGTCGTCGGTCGGAACATCGCCTCGATCCACCCCCGTCCAGATCGCGTAGCGGTTGCAGAAAACCGTGATAGCTGCGATACGGGCGGCGACGGCCAGGCGCTGATCGGCGGTCAGGTCGCCAAGAAGCCCGGCGCCGCGGCGACTTTCGCTGGTCTCTTCACAAAGCAATCGGCATCCCTCGGCGTAGAGCTGCGCCTGGCTGGCCGGAAAGCCCTGTCGGCGCCGGTCCGTGTTCAAGAGGAAGGCGAGCGTTACCGGCTTTATGGCGAGAGGAACCGCTTCCCTTAGCTCGAGTTCGCTTAGGAACGCATTTGGATCCTCCACGGTGACTCTTGCTGCCTCTGCAACATCAACCCGCCGAAGAGGAGCCAACTCGAACGCCCTGACGGCGTCGTTGCCTCACAGGCGCCTCAAGGCGGATTCCAGGTGGCTCGGCCACTCAGCCGTACGGCAGGCGATCCGAAGAGACAGACACGCGGTGGGAAGCCGTTCGAGCTCTCTGATCAAGACCGCTGAGACGTTCTCGATTCGCATTCGGCATTCGTCAAGGCTGTCGAGGAACAGGTCCAGGTGATCGGTTCCTTGCCGCCAGGAGCAGAGGGCCGCCGACTCAAAGACATCTTGGTGCAGCAAGGAGTCGGTCTGGTACGCTCCGAGATCCACCCACAGGCTCTTAACGCCCGGCATCGCGGCCCCGCGCTCAGCCCGGTCGTGTTCAGATCGCAGGGCCGTAGATTTCCCGATCCCAGGCTCACCGAGCAGGATCAAGCAGGGAAAGCGGGTTATTGCGGGGAAAGGCACCACGTCCGGATTCATGGCGCTGCCCCATTCTTGGTCGGGGTCCACAAGGAAGCCCCCGTCTGATAGGTTGACGCGGCCCTCCCTGGGGTTCCAAAACCGCTTCCAATCGTAGAGAATCCCTCTCATGGCTCCCTGCTCATCCATTCTACCGGCGGCATGGCCGGCGGCGTGCGCGACGCCGCCGACATCGTGGCCACCGACCCGGTCCAGGCCCGCGTGATGGCCGTCATGGCCGTGGCTGACACCGCCAAGTTCGCCGTCGGGCGCCTCAGCCGCCGCGTCTTCCAGCTCGCCCGCCTGCCACGGCGAATTTCGAGGTTGTGTAGACTGTCCCCGAAATTGGATAATTGACGGGCTATGAAATATCGGCACCGCGTGCTGGCGATGCTGTTCCTGCTGTCGATCATCACCTACATCGACCGGGTGTGCATTTCGGTGGCCGGGCCGGCCATGCAGAAGGATCTGGACATTTCCCCCGAGATGTGGGGCTGGGTGGTGGGCGTGTTCGCCATCTCCTACGCCGCCTTCGAGATCCCCAGCGGGGCGATGGGGGACCGCATCGGGGCGCGCAAGGTGCTGACGCGGATCGTGATCTGGTGGTCGGCCTTCACCAGCCTGACCGGCGCCGTCTCGAAGTACTGGCTGTTGCTGCTGGTGCGCTTCATGTTCGGCGCCGGCGAGGCGGGCGCTTACCCGAACAGCTCGTCGAGCATCTCGCGGTGGTTCCCGGTCGCCGAGCGCGCCCGCGCTCACGGTTTCGTGTGGATGGCCAGCCGGATCGGCGGGGCGGTCTCGCCGCTGCTGGTGATCCCCATCCAGGTGCGCTGGGGCTGGCGGGCGTCGTTCTGGGCCTTCGGCTTCCTCGGAGTGATCTGGGCGTTGTTCTGGTACAGGTGGTATCGGGACGCCCCGCGCGAGAAGCGCGGCGTCAGCCAGGCGGAGATCGAAGAGATCGAGGGCGCCGGCGGGGCCCCGGCACGGAGGCATCACGGCTTGCCGTGGCGGAAGGTGCTGCGCAAGGGCAACTTCTGGACCATCCTGCTGATGTACCACACCTACTGCTGGGGCTCTTACTTCTTCCTCTCCTGGCTCCACACCTACCTGGCCAAGGGGCGCGGCTACACCAACGACGAACTCCAGTTCTGGTCGCCGCTGCCGTTCATCTGCGGAGCGCTGGCCAACTTCTCGGGCGGCTTCGCCAGCGATCACCTCATCAAGAAGCTGGGCCTCAAGTGGGGCCGGCGGACGGTGGCGATGACCGGGCTGGGCGCTTCGGCGTGTTTCATGCTCGCCACCGCACTGGTCCGGCACAAGATCGCGGCGGTTATCCTGCTGAGCCTGGCTTACGCCGGCTCGGACTTCATGCTGCCGGTGGCCTGGGCGGTCTGCCTGGACGTGGGCCGCAAGTACGCTGGCGCGATGACGGGCGCGATGAACACCGCCGGCCAGGTCGGCTCGTTCCTCTCCTCGGTAGCGTTCGGCTACCTGGTGCGGTGGTTCGGGAGTTACAACGCCCCGCTGTTCCCGATGGCGGGGATGCTGGCGATCAGCACGCTGCTGTGGCTGCGGATCGATCCGACTGAAGAGATGGTTCCCGAGGCCCGTGAACGAGGACCTGAAGCCGCCGGCCATGTTTGAGCTGATCGAGCATACCGCCGACATCGGCTTTCGTACCTGGGGCAAAACGGCCGCCGAGCTTTTCGAGAATGCGGCTGGGGCGCTGATGGCCGTGGCGGTGGAGATCGAGACGGTCGAAGCCCGCGAGCCTTACCCGCTGGCGGCCGAGGGACTCGACTACGAGTCGCTGATGGTGAACTGGCTGAGCGAAGTGCTCTATGCGCTGGACGCAAAGCGCACCCCGCTGCGCCGGTTCGAGGTCAGCGAGGTCACCCCGGCCAGGATCACCGGCCAGGGCTGGGGGGAGCGCTGGAATCCGGCCCGCCACCGCGCTAAACTGATCGTCAAAGGAGTCACCTACCACCAGCTACAGGTCGAGGAAAGGGCCGGCGGCTGGTACGCCCAGGTGGTGTTGGACATCTAGTGAACCTCGAGCCGATCGACGCATTCCGGTTCCGGATTGCCCGCGACGAGCGCCGCGGGATGCGCACCCACGTAGTGGTGTACGCCAGCCAGACCCTGATTGACCAGATCCGCAAGGACCTCTCGCTGGAGCAGGCGATGAACGTGGCCACGCTTCCGGGCATCGTCGGCCCCAGCCTGGCCATGCCGGACATCCATCAGGGCTACGGCTTCCCGATCGGCGGCGTGGCCGCCACCGACGTGGAAACGGGCGTGGTCTCGCCCGGCGGCGTCGGCTTCGACATCAACTGCGGCGTGCGGCTGGTGCGGACCACACTGACGGAGGCCGAGGTGCGGCCGCGGCTGCGCGATCTGCTCAACCAGCTCTTCCGCGACATCCCCTGCGGCACCGGCGGCGCAGGCCCGGTCAAAATCAGCCGCCAGCAGCTCGCCGAGGTGCTGGTCGAGGGGGCCGGCTGGATGGTGAAGAACGGGTATGGCTCCGAGCGGGACGCCGAGTTCGCCGAGGAGAGTGGGTGTCTCAAAGGCGCCGATCCGGAGCACGTCTCGGCCCGGGCCAAGGAGCGGGGCCAGCCGCAGCTTTGCACGTTGGGCAGCGGCAATCACTTCATCGAGGTCCAGTGGGTCGAGCGGATCCACGACGAGGCGGCGGCGCGGGTGATGGGGCTGGAAGCCGGCCAGGTGGTGGTGCTGATTCACTGCGGCTCGCGGGGCCTGGGGCACCAGGTCTGCACCGACTACCTGGCCCAGATGGGCGCGGCCATGAAGCGCTACAACATCACCCTGCCGGACCGGCAGCTTGCCTGCGTGCCGATCCAGTCGCCCGAGGGACAGGCGTATCTTGCGGCCATGCGCGCCTCGGCGAACTTCGCCTGGGCGAACCGGCAGGCGATCCTGCACTTCACCCGCGGCTCGTTCGCGCGCATCTTCGGGGCCGGCGCGCGGCTGGAGCTGATCTACGACGTCTGCCACAACATCGCCAAGCAGGAGACGCACGTGGTGGACGGCAAGAAGCGGGCGGTGCTGGTGCACCGCAAGGGGGCGACGCGGGCATTCCCGCCGGGCCACCGCGAGATCCCCGCGGCCTATCGGGGGATCGGCCAGCCGGTGCTGATCCCTGGCAGCATGGGCACGGCCTCCTGGGTGCTGGTAGGGACCGAGGGCGCGATGCAGGAGACGTTCGGCAGCGTCTGCCACGGGGCCGGGCGGCTGATGTCGCGCACGGCGGCCCGCAAGGGACGCAACGCCCGCGAGGTCCAGGACAAGCTGGAAGAGCAGGGGATCCTGGTGCGCAGCGAGAGCCGCGACGGCATCCTGGAGGAGATCCCCGAAGCCTACAAAAACGTGGACGAGGTGATCGAGGTGGTCCACGCCGCCGGGCTGGCGCGCAAGGTGGCCCGGTTCCGCCCGATGGCGGTGATTAAGGGGTGAGCCGCACTCCGCAATCGCGGCCCCCGCACCACCCTAAAGACCTTAGCCTGACCCGCCGATAGTAGGGGGCATGGAGGCGCAATGGGAGCGCCCGTGGAGGAAATGCCCCGATGCCCCAGGCCAACGCGGATCAACCGGCGTCGTCAGCCCAGCCGCTCCGCATTCTCTGCATCGAAGACACCCCCGCCGATGTCGAGCTGGTGTCGCGCGTGCTGCGCCGTTCGGGCATCGAGGCCCGCATGGATGTGGTCCAGACGCCCGGTGAACTGGAGGAGCGGCTCGAATCCGGCGTCTACGATCTGGTGCTGGCCGACTACAAGCTGCCGGGTTGGTGCGGCCTGGATGCGTTGACCGTCCTGCGGGCGCGCGGCAAGAACCTCCCCTTCATCCTGGTGACCGGGACGCTGGGCGAGGACATCGCGGTCGAGTGCCTGAAAAAGGGTGTCACCGATTACGTGCTGAAAGACCGGCTGGCGCGGCTTCCAGTGTCGGTGCGCCGGGCGTTGGAGGAGCAGAAAGAGCAGGAGGCGCGGCGGCGGGCCGAAGAGGAAATCGCGCGGCTGGCGGCGATCGTGGAATCCTCGCGGGACGCCATCCTCAGCGTGAACCTGGATGGCATTATCACGACCTGGAACGCCGGCGCGGCCCGGATGTACGGCTACCTGGCGGCGGAGGCGGTGGGCCGTTCGCTTTCGTTGCTGACGGCCGGCCGGGCGCTGGATGAAGCCTGGCTGCGGGTGGATAGCATCCGGCACGGCGAAGGCATCCAGTCCTACGAGACGATGCACCTGGGCAAGGGCGGCAAGCCGATCGCGGTGTCGATAACGGTGTCGCCGCTGCGGGACCGAAAGGGCGAAATCACCGGAGCCTCGCTGATCGTCCGTGACATCACCGTCCGGAAGCGCCTGGCGGACGAGTTGCGCCACAAGAACGAGGAGCTGCGGAAGCAGTACAGGCAGGCGCAGGCGGCCAGCCGGGCCAAGGACGAGTTCCTGGCCAACATGTCTCACGAGCTGCGCTCACCGCTGAACGGCATCGTCGGCTTTTCCGAGCTGATGCACGATGGCAAGCTGGGCCCGGTCTCGGAGGAGCACAAGGAGTACCTGGCCGACATTCTGAGCAGCGCCCGGCACCTGCAACGGCTCATCAACGACGTGCTCGACCTGAGCAGGGTGGAGGCGGGCCGGCTCCAGTTCGAGCCGGAAGGGGTTTCGCTGGGGGAACTGGTGCACGAGGTGAGCGACTCGCTGCACGCGGTAGCGGTGCAGAAAGGAATCCAGCTCCAGACGGAAGTGGACCCGGAAGCGGACCGCGTGGTGGCCGATCTGGCCAAGCTGAGGCAGGTCCTGTACAACTACCTCTCCAACGCGCTGAAGTTCACGCCAGAGGAGGGACACGTTTGGGTGCGTGCGAAACCGGAGGGGCCGGACGCCTTCCGCCTGGAGGTGGAGGACACCGGCATCGGCATTGCGCCGGAGGACATCAATCGGCTGTTCGCGGAGTTCCAGCAACTGGACTCCGGTACGGCCAAGAAGTACCAGGGCAGCGGCCTCGGGCTGGCGCTCACGAAACGGATCGTGGAAGCCCAGGGAGGCCAGGTGGGAGTCGCGAGCCGGCCCGGCGCGGGCAGCGTGTTCTATGCCGTCCTTCCCCGTGAGGCGCGGGCGGCGGCGGCCGGAAGCGGCGCCGGGCGAAGCGCCCGGCTGGCCCGAGGGCGGGCGGAAACGGAGCATGGAGCAAATGCGAGAAGAACGGGAACCAATCCTGGTGGTGGAAGACAACCCTCTGAGCCTGAAGCTAATCCGCGTCCTGCTGGAGGGTGAGGGGTTCGAGGTGCGCACGGCGGAGGATGCGGAGCACGCACGGGCGGTGCTGGAGCAGTTCCGGCCCCGCCTGATCCTGATGGATATCCAGTTGCCAGGCATAGACGGGCTGGAGCTGACGCGGCAACTGAAGTCGGATCCGGCCCGTCGCGACATCCCGGTGGTGGCGATCACCGCCTATGCCATGAAAGGCGACGAGCAGAAGGCGCGCGGGGCCGGCTGTGACGGCTACGTCACCAAGCCGGTGGACACCCGCTCGCTGGCGGCGCTAGTCCGCGCTCACCTGCACGGGCCGCAACCGGAGGTGAAGCATGCATCCGCGGGTGGTCCTGGTTGCTGAGCACGACCCGGTTCAGCAATGGCGGCTCGACGTCCGACTCACCCAGGCCGGCTACGTTGTTTTCTGCGTTCGGGATGGAGTGGAGGCGCTGGAAGAGGCCCGGCATTCGGTTCCTGACGTGGTGGTGGCCGGCGTGTCGCTGGCGCGGCTGGACGGTTTCAAGCTGTGCCGGGCGTTGAAACAGGACCCGGGGCTTCGTTCGATCCCGGTGGTGTTGATGTCGGCTGGCCCTCTCCGGGAGGCGGCGCGCCGCCTGGCCTGGAGCGGCGGGGCCAATGCGCTCGTGGAGCCGACACGGGATGGCGAGGCGGTGCTGGAGGCCGTCCGGGCGAGCTTGGCCGAGGGGCCGCCGCGGCTGTCGGAAGGCACCGAGAGCCTGCTGGCTGATCTGCGCGGGGAATTCCTGCGGCAGGGCCTGGTGCAAGTCCGGCGATTGGGGGCGCGCCTCGACGACGCCGCCGCCAAGCGGACAGCGCGCCGCTGGGAGGCGGTAGGGGCAACGCTGGGACTGTGGCCGATCAGCCAGCGCGCCCGCGCGCTGGAGATGCTGTTGGAGGACCCCCGCCAGCACCGGCCCCGGATCCGGCTGGTGTTGGAAGAGATCGCCCGGCTATTCGCCGGCGCAACGAGTGCAGGCCAGGGGCCGCCGCGGGCTGCGGAAGACCGTCCCGCAGCCGCAGAGCCCCGCCAGCCAGTGCGCTCAGCCGCGGCCCGGGCAGGATGATCCCGGCCAGGTTCAGCGGGTCGAACTCCGGCAACGGCATGGGCAAGCGGGGCGCTTAGCCCATCGTCTCAAAGACCAGTTCGGTGGTGATGGCGATCGCGGGGCGAAGCGAGCGATAGATCGGGCAGCGCTCGGCGAATACCTCGTGTACGCGCTCGGCGGTTTCGCGGTGCGCGGGATCGGCCTTGAGTTTCAGCCGGACGTGGATCCGTCGGATGATGAGGACGTTGTTCTCGGTCTCGATCTCGCCCGCCGCCTCGGCCCACAGGCGGCCCTGCGAAGCAGGAATCCCGCGCGCCTCCAGCGCGCCGCCGAAGGCGCCGGTGAGTCAACCGGCGGCGGCGGCCACGACGTAGTCGATCGTGGTGGCGCGAGGCGCATAGAGGTCGGACGGCGTCTTGTAGTAGGCGGCTACCGCGCCGTGCACGCCGAACGTCACCGGCTCGCTCTCGGCCGGCAGGTACGCCCGCCGCACCGGACCCTTGATCCGCTCGATGCGCACTTCGGAGCGATAGACGACTGTGGACATCCACCCCATTCTACCTCCCCTGAAATCGTGGGCAGCCTTTCAGGCTGCAGGCGGGCCTCAGCCTGGCCTGTGGAACGCCGGGTCGAAACCCGCCGGCAGGCTACCGCTGCTTCACGCGGGATTGCGAGTCCGTTCAGGCAAATGGATTGAGGATCTCGAGCGAGTCGAGTCTCGGCGCGCTTGGGATATCCTCCCATAACAGGCGCTCGGCGCCGCATTCAAGACAGGCGGCTACCACCATCGCGTCCCAAAACGACAGGCCGCGGCCCACATGCAGTGCCCGCGCCTGATCAAGCACGCCGGAGCCGGGCAGGATCAGGGGGAACAGGTGAAGGAAGTCGCCGCGTCGTGCCCAGGCTTGGTCCGGAGTAAACCCCTGCGCGGCCAACTTGCGCGAGGCGGCGAGGAATTCGCAGGCCACTTGCCAGAGGACAACTCCATCCGCGGCCGTCTCGATGGCCTGAAGGGCTTTTTCTTGCTTGACCGGATCAGCAGTGTCGCACGCGTAGATCAGGATGTTGGTGTCAAGCGCGGTCATGAAGTTCCTGGCGGGTTGGCAGTCGGCCTTGCGACCGGAAATTCATGTCCTGGATGCCCCGTCGCAGGCGCTCTAGTGCTTCGCTCCTTTGCCGTGGAAGCCGCTCAGAAATTGGCTCGATGATGAGCCGCACACGCTGTGACTCCGCAAGCTGTAGCGGCACAGTGGGCTTCAGCACTCCGCCCGAGTAGACTGCCTCCGCGATTTGGGGCATGGCTACACTCTCCTGCTCACATTATCCGACGTCGAAAGGGTGGGCTTGGTGCTAGAGGTTGGGGTCGAACCTTGACAGGTTTTTTGGAAACCGCAAGTTGCAGATTCTTCGTTGCCCCACGCGCCATTATTGCCACCGCTCCCCGCGCGCATTACCCAAGATTGCCCAAAAGCTGGCGACTGTGAGGCGCGGCCCGATGAACGCCATCTGAGGTATTGCCGGACCCGTCTCGAAGTAGATGTTGAACCACTACTCCCATCTTCGGGGTGAAGGCGGATGCGCAACGGACAACTTCTCCGGGAGGCGAAGGATTTGATACAAGATCACGGCCAGGGAATCGGCATCGCATCTACGCCGTACGTTGCCATCGCGCCTCGAAGGTGCTTCCGCTTTTCCATCGCCCAGTGATACGGAACATGCGCGCTGCGAATCGCTGCCGCTTCTTCTGGGACAGTCCGTGAACCCTCTCTCAGCGTGTCAAGAAAGTTTGCACACCTCAAGTGTATCCGGTTTGCTGACACCCCGCCCCGTCGTCGCGATTGGCAGTGACGCTGGCCGCGCGGCGCTGGCCAGAATCGCCCGGTCATGAAACCCTGCCGTCTGGACGCCTGAACCGCTGGCTGCACAGGGAAGCCGCGTCCATTGTCCCGGACGAGTACCGGCGCGTCATCATTGCAGTGAACGCGGAATTGGGTTCCCTCGTGACGTGGCCGCATCGAGCAGAGTCTGGTGGAGAGGGGGCGCTTTGAAGGCTGTAGTGGCCTTAGGCTGGGCCGGGTTGGGCCGAGGGTCAACTGAAGGCGGGGTCCCTGCCCCGGAAAAATGCCTGTCGCCGTTGCTCCAGCATTGTGTGAGCAAGTCGCACGCGCTCCTCGGGGTCCATATTTGGTTCACGTTCCCCAAGAATCCGGAGAATGTCCCTCAGTGCGCATCCTGTTGCCAGTCGTCTCGCCAGTCTGCCGAAGCAGAAATACGTCAGTACCAGCAAGACGATGCCAAACCATCCCACCCGGCAGAACACGGCTACGGCGACGTGTGCCGCGAGATCCATCACGAACAGAACGTTCGCAACGGCATCGTACTTCTCCGGTCTACGCAGTGGCGGCATCAGAGCGAAGCGCCCTTGAAACGCCACGTAATCGCAAGCGCAACTCTCGGCGAAGTGCAGACGTGTCGTACCGACAGCCTCAGGATCGCCACGATGACCGAGCAAGAAGGAGGCACCAACTGATGGGAAGGCCCGGGCGCAGCGCCCGCAAACGGGGCGGGTAGCCGCTTGCTACACTGGCCCCGATGACTGCCCGATACTCCCGACGCGAGTGGCTGCTGGCGAGCGCCGGCGGCCTGGCCGCCCGGCCCAAGGGCGTGCTGGTGGACACCCATATCCACCTGTTCGACCCGAAGCGGTTCCCGTATCACCCCAACGCGACCTACCGGCCCCCGGCGCAGACGCTGGAGGACTACGTGAAGTTCGTCGCCGAGGCGCGCATCGATCATTCGATCATCGTGCACCCGGAGCCATACCAGGACGATCATTCGTACCTGGAGTACTGCTTCGCGCACGAGCCGCGCCGCGGTTTCTTCAAGGGCACGTGCCTGTTCGACCCGGTGGCGGCGGAGACGCCGGCCCGCATGGAGGCGCTCACCAAGAAGCTGCCCGGGCGGATCGTCACGCTCCGCATCCATGTGAACCGCGACCCCAAGGCGCCGCCCACCACTTCGGGGGCGATCCGCGACCGCGACCTCCGCGCCCCGGCGATGAAGGACACGTGGCGCAAGGCCGGCTCGCTGGGGCTGGCCATCCAGATGCACTTCATCCCCTACTATGCGCCGCAGATCTTCGCGCTGGCCTCGGAGTTCCGCGACGTGGCGGTGATTCTGGACCACCTGGCGCGCGCCGGGCAGGGGACGGAGGCGGAGTACGGCGAGGTGCTGAAGCTGGCCAAGCTGCCGCGGGTTTACATGAAGTACTCCGCCGTGCGCTACTCCTCCAAGCAGGACTACCCGCACCGCGACGCGCGCCCGCTGGTGCGCCGGGTGTTCGACGCCTTCGGGCCGGAGCGCATCATCTGGGGCGGGCTGGGCATGAGCATGGCCGACTTCGAGAAGCAGGCGGCGCTGCTCGACCAGATGTTCGAGTTCGCCTCGGAAGCCGACCGCGCCAGGATCCGCGGCGGCAACGCGGTCAGGCTGTTCGCGTTACCTCTATAATTGAAGGTGGGAGTCCCTATGCACCGCCTGCTTGCCTCGGTTGTCGCGCTAGGCGCGCTCGGATTCGCGCTGAAGGCCCAACAGGCCGCGCCGGAGGCCCGCCAGACCGACGACGAGAAGCTCCGCATCATCCTGGACGTCACCCGGGTCAACATCCTGTTCACCGTCACCGACCGGCGCGGCCGCTTCGTCACCGACCTGGCACGGGCCGACTTCGAGGTCGTCGAGAGCAAGCGCTCGCAAAAGGTGCTGGAGTTCGCCGCCGAGAGCGACCTGCCGCTGCGCATCGGCATCCTGGTGGACACCAGCAACAGCGTCCGCGACCGCTTCCGCTTCATCCAGGAGGCGGCCATCGAGTTCCTCAACAGCGTGGTGCGGCCGCGCTACGACAAGGCGCTGGTGGTCAGCTTCGATACCACCGCCGAGCTGGTGGCCGACCTCACCGACAACCCGGAGAAGATGGCCGGCTCGATCCGCCAACTGCGTCCGGGCGGCGGCACCTCGCTCTACGACGCCGTCTATTACGCCTGCCGCGACAAGCTGATGCAGGAGCAGCCCCGCCACAAGTACCGCCGGGCCATGATCATCATCAGCGACGGCGACGACAACCAGAGCCGGGTCTCGCGCGACCAGGCCCTGGAGATGGCGCAGAAAGCCGACGCGGTGATCTACACCATCTCCACCAACATCAGCCGGATCGAAACCGACGGCGACAAGGTGCTGAAGTACTTCGCCGCCGAGACCGGCGGCCTGGCGCTGTTCCCCTTCAAGGTCCAGGACCTGGCCCAGTCGTTTGAGAACATCGCCAACGAGCTGCGCCACCAGTACAACATCTTCTACCGGCCCGAGCCGCTGAAGACCGACGGCCAGTACCAGGCGGTGGACCTGAAGGTGAAGGGCCGCAAGGACCTGGTGGTGCGGGCGCGCAAGGGCTACTACGCCCCCAGGCTGTAGCTAGTAGCTTGTTGCTTGTAGCTCGTGGGGCGACACGCTACGAGCCACAAGCCACGAGCCACACGCTATAATCGTGGTTCCCCCGAGAGAGAGGTCAACTATGGACGAAAAGGAACGCGCCCGCATGTTGGGGCTCGCCCTGAGCCAGATCGAGAAGCAGTTCGGCAAAGGGTCGATCCTGCGGCTGGGCTCGCGGGAGGCGATCGTGCCGGTCTCCTCGATCCCCAGCGGCGCCGTTTCGCTGGACGCCGCGCTGGGCATCGGCGGCTTCCCGCGCGGCCGGGTCTGCGAGGTCTTCGGCCCCGAGGCCTCGGGCAAGACCACCATCGCCCTGCACGTCGTGGCCAGCGCCCAGAAGGCCGGCGGGATGGCGGCCTTCATCGACGTCGAGCACGCGTTGGACCCGAACTATGCCCGCCAGCTCGGCGTGGACGTGGACAACCTGCTGGTCTCGCAGCCCGACTACGCCGAGCAGGCGCTGGAGATCACCAACACGCTCATCAATTCCGGCGCGGTGGACGTGCTGGTCATCGACTCGGTGGCGGCGCTGGTGCCCAAGGCCGAGCTGGACGGGGAGATGGGCGAGGCCTACGTCGGCTTGCAGGCGCGGCTGATGTCGCAGGCGCTGCGCAAGCTCACCGGCATCGTTTCCAAGTCCAATACCTGCCTGATCTTCATCAACCAGATCCGGGAGAAAATCGGGGTGATGTTCGGCAACCCCGAGACCACTAGCGGCGGGCGGGCGCTGAAGTTCTACGCCAGCATCCGCGCCGACATCCGCCGCATCGCCGCCATCAAGGAGGGCGATGTGGTGGTCGGCAACCGCACCAGGGTCAAGATCGTCAAGAACAAGATGGCGGCGCCGTTCCGCGAGGCCGAGTTTGACATCCTCTACGGCCTGGGCATCTCGCGCGAGGGCGACCTTATTGACCTCGGCGCGGCGCAGAACCTGGTGGAGAAGAGCGGCTCCTGGTACAGCTACAAGGGCGAGCGCATCGGCCAGGGGCGCGAGAACGCCCGCCAGTTCCTCAAGGACAATCCCGAAACCGCCGCCCGGCTGGAAGCCGAGCTGCGCCAGGCGCTGGGGCTGATCCGGGCCCCGCAGCCGGCCAGCGCGACGCCGCCGCCCGAAGCGGCCGCCAAACCCGCGCCAGCCGCCGCTCGGAGCCGTTAGCCCAATTTCATTGAGAATTTGTCGCCCTGCCGGCCACCAAAATAGTGATGCCCAAGGAGTCTGTCGCGGATGGACGGCAGCGCGCCATTGACCTGGCGCTCAGCCAGCTCGAGAAGCAGTTCGGCCGGGGCTCGATTCTCCGGCTGGGGTCCAGGAACGTTCTGCCGGTAACGGTCATATCGAGCGGCTCGATTTCGCTCGACGCCGCCCTCGGGGTGGGCGGGTTTCCCCGTGGCCGCGTCGCGGAGATCTTCGGCCCGGAGGCCTCCGGCAAGACTACCATCGCCTTGCAGGTGATCGCCGAGGCGCAGAAGGCGGGCGGGACAGCCGCCTTCATCGACGCCGAGCACGCGCTGGATCCCGGCTACGCGGCCCGGCTGGGCGTGGACACCGACAACCTGTTGGTCTCCCAGCCCGACTACGGCGAGCAGGCGCTGGAGATCACCGGGGCGCTGGTGGCCTCCGGGGCGGTAGACGTGGTGGTCATCGATTCGGTGGCGGCCCTGGTGCCGAAGGCCGAGCTGGAAGGGGAGATGGGCGACAGCCACATGGGGCTCCAGGCCCGGCTGATGTCGCAGGCGCTGCGCAAGCTGGCCGGCTCGGTCTCCCGGACCAACACCTGCCTGATCTTCATCAACCAGCTCCGGGAGAAGATCGGCGTCATGTTCGGCAACCCCGAGACCACCACCGGCGGGCGGGCGCTGAAGTTCTACGCTTCGGTCCGGGTGGATGTCCGCCGCCTGTCCAGCATCAAGGAGAACGACGGCGTCATCGGCGCCCGCACCCGGGCCCGGGTCGTCAAGAACAAGGTGGCCGCCCCTTTCCGCGAGGCGGAGTTCGATCTGCTTCACGGCGAGGGCGTCTCGCGCGAGGGCGACCTGCTGGACCTGGGCACGACGCACAACCTGATCGAGAAGAGCGGCTCGTGGCTGAGCTACCGGGGCGAGCGGATCGGGCAGGGGCGGGAGAACGCCCGGCAATTCTTGAAGGAGCACCCCGACGCGCGCGACCGGCTGGAGGCCGAGTTGCGCAAGCTGCTCGGCCTGCCCGGCGGGGCGGCGGTCCGCGAGCCGTCGCCGGAGCCGCGCCAGGCGGCCGCGGCCCCCGGCTGAGGGGCGGCGCTGGGGAAAAAGAGCGCACCTAATGTGTCGGAAGCCCTAAAAACGGGCGTTTCGCGCACTTTTCTCTTTACATCAGGCGCGCGATTCCTTATCATTAAAGCGATTCGATGTTGTGCCCGGCGCCGCGCGCGGCGATTCGGGCTGGTTCAATCGGGAGAATACAGAAGGAGGTAAACGGCAAGGATGACGCAATCGCAACTGGTAAAGGAACTGGCCGGCGCCTGCGGAGTCGCCAACAAGGTGGCCAAGCAGCTTATCGAAGCCTACGCGGCCCTCGCGGTGCGCGAGACCAAGAAGACCGGCGTGAGTGTGCTGCCCGGCATCGGCAAGCTGGTCCGCGCCGATCGGAAAGCGCGCATGGGGCGCAACCCCGCCACCGGCGAGGCCATCAAGATCCCGGCTAAGAAAGTGGTGAAGTTCCGGGTGGCCAAAGCGGTCAAAGACGCGCTCGTGCCGAAGAAGAAGTAGTCGGTCGGCACGAAAGCTTGAGAATGAAAAACCCCGCGCACGGGCGCGGGGTTTCTTCTTTAAGGCCGAGTTGAATCCGCCCAGCTTGCGGGCGGCTCCAGGAAGCCTACGCCTGCTTCTTTTGTTCGGTCTTGTCCTCGCCCTTGAGGGCGTTCTTGAAGTTACGGATTCCTTCGCCCAGGCCCTTGGCCACCTCGGGGATCTTCTTGCCGCCAAAGATCAGCACGGCGATTCCCAAGATGATCAGGAGCTCAGGCAACCCAATAGACCGCAGCATACGGGCCTCCTTTGTCCCTTCTATTGTAAGAGGCGGGGGAAGCGGCGTCAACCGGGCTCAGGGGACCTCCTCCGGAATGGCCGCCGCGCTGGCAAAAAACGCGCAGTAGTCCACCCGCACCCGGCTGCCGGCCGGGATCCAGCGG
>JBBTDS010000607.1:0-3272 GCA_038060875.1 Acidobacteriota bacterium
GAGCTGATCCCCTCCGCCTCGTACTCTTTTCCCTTTTGCTTTCAACGAACTGCCGCACCCGCCCCGTCCGGCCCGTGCCGCCGTCCGCTATCCTGAAACCGGAATATGTCCTGCTCCGCCACAGTTTTCCGCGCGATGGGCGGCGTCCCCCGCCCTCCCCGGCTCTCAAACATTAAAATTTACGAAGCAAAGCCAATTCGGCCCTCTGCCCCCCGCGCGCTAATCCCCCCGCGGATAACACCCCAGCACCCGCAGGAAGTCGGCCAGCTCCTCCAGGTGGTTCAGCGCGTTCTTGACGCGCGGCTCGTCGAGCTTCCCGATGAAATCCAGGTAGAAAAGGTACTCCCAGGGCTTGCCGCGCAGCGGCCGGGATTCGATCTTGGTCAGGTTGACGTCGCGCAGCGCCAGCGCTCCCAGCGCCCGGAACAGCGCCCCGGGCACGTTGCGCGTCGTGAACACCAGCGAGATCTTCCACTCCCGGTTGCGCCCTGCCGCCGGCGGCCGGCGCTGAATGTCCTCGGCCCGCCGCAGCAGGAAGAACCGCGTGAAGTTCTGCCGGTCGTCTTCGACCGAGCGCTTCAGGATGCGCGCGCCGTAGATCTCGGCCGCCACCGCCGAAGCGATCGCCGCCGCGTCCTTGACCTGCTCCTCGACGATCATCTTGACGCTTCCGGCGGTGTCATAGAACGTGACCTTTTCCAGGCGCGGATGGCGCGCGAAAAAGTGCAGGCACTGGTTCAGCGCGACCGGGTGGGAGTACACGCGGCGGATCTTGCCGAACGGCACACCGGCCAGCGCGATCAGGTGGTGATTGATCCGCACGCTGGTCTCGGCGACGATCGGGAAATCGAAGTGCAGCAGGTGATCGTAGTTCTCGTGGACGGAACCGGCCAGCGTGTTCTCGATCGGGATCACGGCCGCATCGACCGTCTTGTCCTTCAGGCTGTGGAAGACCTCCTGGAAGCTCGGGCGCGGGACCGCCTCGGCCCGCCCGCCCAACAGTTTGCCGATCGCCTCCTGGCTGAAGGCCCCCTTCTCGCCCTGAAAGGCGACCAGTTCGTGTTTCTTCATAGGCCTCCTTCGGCGGCGCCGCCCGGGTCCCAGCGCCGGGCGTCCGGGGTCGGCACGCCCAGCAGGTCCATCACCCGTTCCACGCTATGGTCCACGATTTCCAGCACCGTTTGGGGCCGGTGGTAAAAGCCGGGAATCGGCGGCGCGATGATCGCCCCCATCTCGGTCAGCGCGGCCATGGTGCGCAGGTGCCCGAGGTGAAACGGGCTCTCGCGCACCATCAGGATCAGCCGGCGGCGCTCCTTCAGCGTTACGTCGGCCGCCCGCAGCAGCAGGTTGGAGCTGATGCCGGCGGCGATTGCCGACATGGTGCGGATCGAGCACGGGGCTACCACCATGGAGTCGATGGGGTAAGAGCCGCTGGCCAGCCGGGCGCCTACATCGTCGATCGGGTAATGGTAGTCCGCCAGCCCCCTGAGCTCGGCCGCCTTTCGGCCCGTCTCCAGGTACAGGGTGCGCTCCCCGGACCGGCTGATGAGCAGATGGGTCTCGACGCCTCCCCGCCCGCGCAGCCGCTCCAGCAGTCTGACCCCGTAAACGGCGCCGCTGGCCCCGGTGATGGCAACGATTGTTCTCACAATGACCGATTCCTCCGATCTCTGTTCTGAATTCAGAACAAAACTAGTAATTTATGCTTGCTCTATCCGGCCGGCATCGCTATAATTCAATTCGAGAGGATTACGTGTAAGCCCTTAGCGGGGCTGGCCTCCCGGGGCGTTCGGGCCGGGAGAAGTATTCATTATGGAGGAAGCGGGGCAGAGACTCAAGCGGGTCCGTGAACGGCTCAATCTGCGCTACCGCGACGTCGAGGAAGCCAGCCTCCGCATCGCCGAGCGGCACAAGAACGACGAGTTCGTCATCGCCCTCAGCCGCCTGGCCGACATTGAGAACAAAGGGACGGTCCCCACCCTCTACCGCCTCTACTCCCTTTGCGCCATCTACCGGTTGGACATTCACGAGGTCCTGGACTGGTATGGCGTCGAGTTGTCGAGCTTGCCCAGCGACTCCATGGCCATCGACATCGAGCGGACCCACCCGGTCGGCTTTGCCGCCAACGGCCAGGGCGACATCCAGATCCCCCTGTCGCTGGATCCCGGACTGGACCTCCGCCGCACCACCTACCTGAGCCGCATGATCCAGCGCTGGGGCAAGCTCCCGCTTATGTTGTTGAACGGGCTGGACTTGAAGAACCATCGCTACGGTTTCATCGGAACCGAGGACTGGACCATGTACCCCCTGCTCCAGCCCGGCTGCTTCGTCGTGATTGACGAAACGCGCCGCAAAATCATCAACGCCGGCTGGACCCATGAGTTCGAACGCCCCATCTATTTCCTGGAGCACCGCAAAGGCTACGCCTGCTGCTGGTGCAGCCTCACCGAGGCCCACCTGGTGCTGCAACCCCACCCCGCCTCCCTCTGCAACCCGGAGATTTACGCCTATCCCGATGCAATTGAAGTGATTGGCCAGGTCACCGGCGTGGCTATGCGTCTGGATCAGGGGAAGCGACGCCGTACTCGTTCTTGAGCAGCTCCAGGATGGTTTCCATATCGGCCAGGTACAGCCGCCGCTCGACCTCCCGGGCCTCCGCCGGAACCAGGTTGCGGTATGGGGCCACTCGAATCCATGTGTCCAGGATGGTGCGCCGGTCGCTCTCCAGGCCGGCTAAGTATAAGTCCAGATCGGCTTTCTGCTGTTCCAGATTGAAGGAAAGCCACTCCGCGAACACCTCCAGGTGGCTCGCCCGCAGCGCCCGCTCTGCTTCCGCCTCCCCAAACATCTGCGCCAGCCCGAAATGCTCGTAGCGCCCCGTGTTCTGGTCCCGGAGCGAACACAAGTAGACCAGCCGGCCAAATAGGGTCGGAATTCGCGCTAATGTACGGCGCCACAGGTCCGCGGCCGCACCCCGCTCCCGACCGGCGGCGCTCTCGAGCCGGTCCATCTTGTTGATCAGCCTTATTGTACACGAAAAACGGCTTTCCGTCACAACCGCCGGACTGCGGCCACGGGCCTTTGAAATTGTTCTGAATTCCGAAAATCTTGAGAAAAATATGGCATTACCCGCTTTGGAGGGTGTAATCTTAGGACTGTTGTAGACGGTTAACCTTAAATTTCCTTAGGAGAGTGAAGAAAATGTTGAGGATCTTGTTCGCGGTTCTGCTCATCGCGCAGACGTTGGGGTTCGCAGCGGCCAGCGTACCGGC
>JBBTDS010000608.1:0-1035 GCA_038060875.1 Acidobacteriota bacterium
CTGCGGGAGGCGGCCCCGCGGCTTGACTACGGCGCGACCTTCGTCACCCGCCAGATCCTCAACGAGGCGCGCCACTACTTCGAGCTGCACGCGGCGCTGGAGCCGCTGCGGAGCGGGTGCAAGCCGCGCACCGCCTCCGCCCTGCTGGCGCGCACTATTGAGCAGCGGCTCACCCAGACCGTCGAGCGGCTTTTCCGCCTGCTCGGTTTGCGCTACCCGCCCAAAGAAGTTTACGCGGCCTACCTCGCCGTAAAGCACCGCCGCGCCGAGCAGTTGTCGGCCGCGCTGGAATTCCTGGACAATGTGCTGGACCGCGAGCTGAAACGCACCCTCGTTCCGCTGCTCGATTCGCCGGCGCACCTGAGCCAGCGGGGGCAGGAGCTGTTCGGCATCGAGCGACGGACCGCCGAATCGGCCATCCAGGAGCTGATCCGGACGGGCGACCCGTGGCTGGCGGCCTGCGCCATGGCCGCCGCCGCCGAGCTGAAGCTCCGCGGTCTCGCGCCGGAAATCCAACGGGCGGCGCAACAAGCCGCCAGGGAGGTCGCTGAGGTGGCCCGCGCGGCCGCGGCCGCGCTGGCTTGACGCGAGCGGAAAACCATGCCGGAACTGAACATCGTCGAAAAGGTGATCGCGCTGGAAGGCGTCGATCTGCTGAACAACCTGACTCCCGAGCAGCTTCTGCGCATCGCTTCAATCGCGCAGGAGGTGAAGTACCCGCCCGAGAAAGTGGTCATCGAGCCCAGCCAGCCGCTGGATGCTCTCTACGTGGTCCTCGACGGAGCGGTAGACATCAGCCGCGACCGCGAGACGCTGCACACCGCCCGGCAGAACGAGGTGCTGGGCGCCTGGGCGCTGTTCGACGAGGCGCCGATGCCGGTGACCGCCACCACCCGCGACGACACGCGGCTGCTGCGCATCCGGCGCGACGACTTCTACGATCTGCTCTCCGACAACGTCGAGATTATGGCCGTCATCTTCTCCACCCTGGCCCAGCGATTCCGCAAGCTGATTGAGCAATAATGCCTCAGCCTC
>JBBTDS010000609.1:0-2590 GCA_038060875.1 Acidobacteriota bacterium
ACTACAGGTAAACGTCCGCAAAAAGGGGGAATTCGTGGAATTCGCCCCTTGCGCTGCTGCAATTCCGCCCACAACCCCGGTGTCCAGGCGATTGGCACGCCGTCAGGCGCAGTGTGCGCCCGAGATGCTTTGGGAACCGCCGCCTGGGTTGCTAGAAGCACGGCCAGCTTTGCTATAGTGACTCTGGCCATGAGGACTCGAAACATTATTTCAATTCTGTTGGCCGCCACGGCCGCCGTCGCCGCGGAGGCGGAGTTCGCGCGGGCGCGCGAAAACGGCGTCCGCTATGAGCAGGGCGCCGCGGCCATCCAGCGCCTGCTAAAGGCGTGGCTGGCCCACGCCGACCAGCGCACGCTGCTGCTGCCCGACCGCCTGCCCGGGCGGCGCGGCGTGAAAGAAGGCGACACGCGGCGGCTCTACACGCCGCACAACTCGGGCGCCGACCTGTATCCGTACCTGATCCTGACCGCGCACTTGACCGACCCCGATCTCTACCACGGCCGCATGATGGAGATGCTGCGCAACGAGGTCCGCTTCACGACCGCGCAGGAGACCATCCCCGGCAACCTGGAGATGAGCACCGGCGAGCTCGGCCCGCCGAGCCTGTTCGGGGCCGGCGAGTACGCCAAGGACGGGCTGCTGGCGGTCACCGAGCGGCTCGGCCGCACGCCGTGGTTCTACCGCATGGTCGATATGATCGCCGACGCGATGAACCGCGCCCCGGTGCAATCGCGCTTCGGCAACCTGCCGGCCGCCGACGCCGAGCTCAACGGCGATTTCCTCCAGGCGCTGGTGCGGCTGGCCACCATGACCGGCGACCTGCGCTTCATTGACTGGGCGCGCCGCATCGGCGACGCCTACATCGAGGAGGTGCTGCCCGGCAACCACGGCGTGCCCAGCGGGAAATGGGATTTCGAGAAGCACGCCGGCGACGGCCAGCTCCGCCTCCGCGATCACGGCAACGAAACGGTGGTCGGGCTGACGCTGCTCTACGCGCTGGAGCAGTATCACCGGACGCCGCGCGCGACGCGCTACCGGCCGGTGATCGCCCGCATGCTCGATCGCATCCTGGAATCCGCCAACTCCGATGGCATGCTCTACAACGCGGTGGATGCGGCCACGCTGAAGCCCCTCAACACGGGGCTCTCGGATAACTGGGGCTACGTCTACGGCGCCGTCTACACCTTCTACCAGTGCAACGGCGAGACGAAATACCGCGATGCCGTCCGGCGGGTGCTCTCCAATCTTCCCAAGTACCGCAACTACGACTGGGAGCGCGGCTCCTTCGACGGCTACGCCGACTCGATCGAGAGCGCGCTCTACCTGGTGGCCCGCGAGCCGGTGCCGGAAGCGCTCGACTGGATCGAATCGGAAGTCCGGGTGATGGCCGCGATGCAGCAGCCCTCGGGGTTGATCGAGCACTGGTACGGCGAGGGCAACTTCAACCGCACCATGCTGCTCTACATGGACTACAAGAGCCAGGGCTGCCGGCCGGAGCGGTGGACGCCCGGCGTGCGCGTCGGCGCGGTGCGCGGCGGCGAGCGGCTCTACCTCAGCCTGGAGGCCCCGCCGGGCTGGACGGGCCGCATCCAGCTCGACTTCGCCCGCCACCGCCGCGTGCTCAACTTCGACAAGAACTACGTCCGCCTGAACGAGTTCCCCGAGTGGTACACGGTGGATGAGAATACGCTGTACACCGTGCGGCCCGCCGCCGGCCTCGAACGTATCCACCTCGGCTCCGAGTTGATCGCCGGCGTGGCGCTGGCACCCGGCAACTGGACGATCGAGCCCGTGGGCAAGCCGCCGTATGGAGCAACACAAAAGGGAGGCACACCATGAACCGCCGCGAGTTTCTCGCCGGCACGCTGGCGCTGGCCCCTGGGGGTCAGGCGACGGAGGTGCGAGGTCGTGGCCCAGCGAGCCCATGATGGGGATTGACGCGTCATTGTACTCCTGCGAGGCGCAACGATATATGCTGGAACAGTAACGATTGCATGACGCAAGAGCAACTGCGGAACCTGCTGGCCGAGCTGAAGACCGGCCTGGCTGCCCTCTACGGCGAGCGGATGCGTGCGATGTACCTGTACGGCTCCTACGCCCGAGGCGAAGCCGATCCTGATTCGGACGTGGACCTTCTCATCGTGCTGGATCGCATCGGCTCCTACTGGGGCGAACTGAAGCGCTCCGGGCCGCTGGCCTCATCGCTGTCGCTGAATTACGGCTCCACCGTCAGCCTTGTTTTCGTCTCCCAGCGCGACTGGGCGACTCGCGAGACGCCGTTTCTGGACAACGTACGCGAGGAGGCCATCGCGGCTTGAAGGAGCACACCGCAAAGCTGTTGGCCAAAGCAGGCGGAGCCATTCAGGTGGCCGAGGATCCGCTGCAGCTCGGGCATGTCGAGCACGCCGCTGGAAGAGCCTACTACGCGATGTTTTACAGCGCCGAGGCGCTGCTGTACGAGAAGGACCTCCGTTCGCGCAGGCGCGGGAGTTTCTGCGCGAAGCCGAGCGGCTTCTAGCGGGAGGTCACGGGACAGCGGCGGCTGAATGAAGCAAGTGTCCGCGTTCGAGCGGCTTGCCCAGGGTGGCCA
>JBBTDS010000609.1:2690-21443 GCA_038060875.1 Acidobacteriota bacterium
GCGGCGGCTGAATGAAGCAAGTGTCCGCGTTCGAGCGGCTTGCCCAGGGTGGCCAGCCGCGGGCAAGCCGCCGTATGGAGCAACACAAAAGGGAGGCACACCATGAACCGCCGCGAGTTTCTCGCCGGCACGCTGGCCGCCGTCCAGAATGAGCGGCGGCCCAACATTCTATTCTGCATCGCCGACGACTGGGCCTTTCCTCACGCCGGCATTTATGGCGACAAGGTGGTGCAAACGCCGGTGTTCGACCGGGTGGCCCGCCAGGGCGTGCTGTTCACCCACGCTTTCAGCGCGGCCCCGTCCTGCACGCCGTCGCGCGCGGCCATCGTCACCGGCCAGGCTCCGCACCGGCTGGAGGAAGGCGGCAATCTCTGGGGCTTCCTGCCCAAGAAATTCCCCGTGTACACCGAGCTGCTGGAGGCCGCCGGATACGCCGTCGGCTTCACGCGCAAGGGCTGGGGGCCCGGCGACTTCGGGGCCGGCGGGCGCGCGCGCAACCCCGCCGGGCAGCCGTTCAAGGACTTCGCCGGCTTCTTGAAAGCCGCGCCCGCGGACCGCCCCTTCTGCTTCTGGTTCGGCAGCACCGATCCGCACCGGGCCTACGAAAGAGACTCGGGGGTGAAGTCCGGCATGCGGCCGGAAGACGTCACCGTGCCGCCGTTCTGGCCCGACACGCCCGAAGTGCGCCGCGACATCCTCGACTACTACTTCGAGGTGCAGCGCTTCGACCGCGAGGTGGGCGAGCTTCTCCAGTTGGTGGAGGCCGCCGGCAAGTCGGAGAACACGCTGGTGATCATCACCGCCGACAACGGCTGGCCTTTCCCGCGCGCCAAGGCCAACCTCTACGACGCCGGCACGCGGCAGCCGTTCGCCGTCCGCTGGCCGGCGCGAGTGAAGGCCGGGAGAACCATCGACGACTTCGTGACCCTGGCCGACCTGGCGCCGACGTTTCTGGAAGCCGCCGGCCTGAAGCCGCTGGCGGAGATGACCGGCCGCAGCGTGCTCGGCCTGGCCACCGGGGCGGAGAAACCGGGGCGGCGAAACCAGGTCTTTGTCGAGCGCGAGCGCCACGCCAACGTCCGCAAAGGCGACCAGAGTTACCCGGCCCGCGCCGTGCGCACGCGCGAGTTCCTCTACATCCGGAACCTCCGCGCCGACCGCTGGCCGGCGGGCGATCCCGAGCTGTATCACTCGGTCGGCCCGTTCGGCGACTGCGACGACTCGCCGACCAAGCAGTACATCCTCGCGCGCCGGGACGAGAAGCACTTCCGCCTCTGCTTCGAGAAGCGCCCGGCCGAGGAGCTATACGATCTGAGAAAGGACCCGCACCAGCTCGATAACGTCGCCGGCCGGCCGCAATACGCGGCGGCCAGGCGCAGGCTGCGCGAGACGCTGGACCGCTGGATGCGCGAGACCGCCGATCCGCGCGCCACCAGCGAGGACGACCGCTGGGACCGGTACCCGTACTTCGGCAAGCCGGCGAAATAGGAGCTGCGGCCCGACACGGCTGGCGTAAAGGAGGAGGAGCCTGAGTGCCTCGCCGGCGCTCTCTCAGGGCCGAGCATGCTTGAGGAACGTGCCCTTCTCGTATTCCTCGAAGGCCTTGCGAAGCTCGGCGCGGGTGTTCATCACGATCGGCCCGCCCCAGGCGACCGGTTCCCGCAGGGGTTGGCCCGATATGAGGAGGAACCGCACCGGGTCCGTCTCCGTCGAGATCGCCAGTTGGTCTCCGTCGTCATAGAGGATCGCGCTTTCGGGGCCGACCAGGCAGTCCCTTTTGAAATCGAAGTAGTTGGATCCTTCGACTTCGTAAGCATACGCATCGCGCTCCTGCTCGAAGTACGCCCTCCCCTCGATCACATATGCAAAGGCGCAGTGGCCAGGCTTGACGGGGAAAGACAGGGAGGTCCGGGGAGGAACGGCAACGTCCAAATACTGGGGATCGATCACGATATCCCTCACCGGGCCGCGCACCCCCTTCACTTCTCCGCAGATGACTTTGACTTTGACATCACCATCCAGGGCGACATCGGGCACGTCCCGGCTTTGGACATCGCGGTAGCGCGGGTCCATCATCTTGTGAGACGCGGGGAGGTTGGCCCAGAGCTGGGTGCCCCACATCAGCCCGTCCTCTCGCCCCTTGGGCATTTCCTGGTGAATGATGCCGCTGCCCGCAGTCATCCATTGGATGTCGCCGGAGCGGATCACCCCCCGGTTCCCCATGCTGTCCCCGTGCTCGACGATCCCTGCGAAGACATAAGTGATCGTCTCGATTCCCCGATGGGGATGCCACGGAAAGCCGCTCAGATACTGTGCTGGATTTGTCGAGTGGAAGTCATCCAGCAACAGGAAGGGGTCGAATAGAGGCACATCATGAAAGCCGAACGCCCGCTTCAGGTGGACGCCCGCGCCCTCGATGGTCGGTGTGCTCCTTAAGATCCTGTTGATCTTTCTGAAGGTGCTCATCTGGTCCGCCTCCAGGCTTTCTCCAGTGTACAGCCGCGTTACTCCGGCGCGGCGATCAGCGCCAGCAGCTTGCGGCGGGCGGTCTCGGCGGTGGTTTGCCGGTAGCCCGACGGCGTCTTCACCAGCCCCAGCTCGCGCTCGCGCGCCACCAGCGAGGACGACCGCTGGGACCGGTACCCGTACTTCGGCAAGCCGGCGAAATAGACCGCTCCCTTCGGTCGCGGCTCAGTAAGCGCGGCTCAGTACACGCGTGCAAGCACGCGCCCGGTACCCGACCGCATTCTGTTCTCAAGCAAATCGCACAGTATCGGCGCGGCCCCTTTCAACCAGCGCCAAGTCTGGATTTCGAACGGACGCAAGGTGGTTTTAATGCCGGCGTAGCCCTTTGGGCCGGAGACCGTTGCTGCTGTCGCCCGACCGCGGGTCTCGACCAGACGCGCCACGAACCCCTCGCCGTTCTCCGCCATCTTGAGCGAGGTGAGGTGGACGCTGGCCGGCTGACAGCGGAAGAAAGACTGCGGCCGAGTCAGCGCTCCGGCTTGCGCGCCCTCGACGGCGACCTGAAGCGGCTGGCTCAGCGCGGCGCCGTGCTCGGGCAAGCCGAGGCCGGCGCGGCCGCCGCCGACCAGGCGGTATCGCACCCGCCGCAAGCCCTGATCGCTGACCGCCCGCCCCGCGTGGGGCTCGGCGTCAGCCCGGGTCAAAGAAGCGTGATAAGGGCTGCGAAGAAGCGTGAGCCGGATCTCCAACCGGTTGCTCGCCGCAGCGTCGATATCGGCTCCGCCAACGCTGTCGGCGACGATACCAACGGCGTAAGGCACTCTGTTGCCGTCCGCCTTCCTCGCCCGCCCGCGCACCAGAAGCCACCTTTGCATCGGTTGTTCCTCGCCGTTCAGGGGCCGTTCGATGGCGCCGTAAGGAATCTCGAATAACGAGCAGCCCCGCTCGAGCGCCAAGGGAATGGCGATCTTTACGGCCTTCAGCTTGTCATTCCAGAGCGCTTCCAAAGAGAAATCCACGTAGTCAAAATCGCGATACAGCGTGATCCGCGCGACCGCCGTGCAACGGCGGTACTCGCTGCGGATCTCGATGCGGGCGCGCAGCGGTCCTGACTCCAGAACGCGGATCTGCCCGGCGGTAAACCGCCCGATTCGGGCGCCGAAGCGGTTCCGGCCCGTGCCCCAGGTGTCGCTGAGATCTCTCAGCACCAGCAGATCGTTGATTCCCTCGCCGCGGGGCACGAGCTCGACGCCTCGCCGCTTGTCGAACAGCGAGCGAATCGTCCCGAGTTTTGCGTCAATGCGAATCCGCCAGCGGCGGTTCTCCAGCAATGTGGGTTTCGCCTTCAGGTCGCTCTTCACGGGCGGGGGATCCGGATTGTCCACGACGTGGAACAACGCCGCGCCGCCGGCTGGAACCGCCGGCGTGAACAGCATGCGGCCCGGCGAGGCCGGGGGGCCGAAGGCGGGCTCGACCATCTGAAACTCGAGCGGCTTGCCGCTGGCGTCCACCAGGGCGGGGGCGGTGATATCACGCCCGGGCGTGAACGGATGGAACTCCAGCGGTTCCGAGCGATCCCAGGAGAGCGAATTGGCAACGCTGAAGGCAAGCGATTCGGCGAAGGGTCGCGGGGGCCGCCTGTCG
This sequence comes from Acidobacteriota bacterium, assembly GCA_038060875.1. GTDB lineage: Bacteria > Acidobacteriota > Terriglobia > Bryobacterales > Bryobacteraceae > JBBTDS01. The sequence continues at coordinate 6,801 of JBBTDS010000609.1, forward strand.
AAGCGGGCAGTGAGCCGCTTCAGGCTCGTATGGCGCACCCGGTCGGCGGCCTCCAGCACGGCCCCGAAGCGGAAAACCGCCTCCTCCATCGCCTCCTGCGTGCAGGCGCCACAGATCACGTCGTGGAAGTGGTTGGTCAGCAGGAAGTCCCAGGCCCTGTCAAGCTCCTGTCTCGGGTAGGGCGCGTTCGCGGTCATGGCGGCCAGCGCGGCCGCGATTTCCGCCATGAGAAGGCGCCCCTCACTCTTGCGATTCAGGGACTTGACCAAGCCGTTGGTTGTGTAGCAGCCGCGAAAAGTGTACTGCAGCTCGCCTTGGACTCGGGGTAGGGCAGGGCCTTTCCGGGCGGCTTCCCGGTAGAACTCATCCAGGCCGCCATAGCGGCAATCGACTTCCGGATGCTCCTTACGGAACCGGCGCATCCACCTCAGGTCACGCTTGGTGGGGCCTCCGCCATGATCGCCAACACCGTAGAAGAACAGCGCTTCCGGATACGCCGATAAGTGCTTCCACAACGCCTGGGCTGTTTCCGCCAGAGAGGACTCGTGAGGGGTTCGGTAGGATCCCGGCGGCCGGCAAGACAGAACCTCCGTGCCATCGATCCCCCGCCACCAGTACGGGCCCGCCGGCAGTTGCAACTCCGCCGGCTCCGGGCGAAAGTGCACCCACCCTTCCATCCCCTGGAGGCGGAGGATCTGCGGCAACTGAGCGTGGTGACCGAACGAGTCCACGCAGTAGCCGACGCGCGCCTGGCGGCCGAACCGGCTCAGGAAATATCGCTGGCCGTACAGTCCCTGGCGCACGAACGCTTCACCGCAAGGGATGTTGTTGTCCGATTGAACCACCCATCCCCCTGCCACCTGCCAGCGCCCCTCGGCGACACGCAGCTTAATCTCCTCGAACATTCCGGGGTCGTTCTCCTCCACCCAGCGGTAGTACAGCGAGGACGCACACGTGAACACAAACTCCGGAAACTCCCGCATCCGTTGCAGCGCCGCGCGGAAGGAGGCGTGAACTTCGTCGTAGCCCTCGGTCCAGTTCCAGGTCCACGTATGGTCAACGTGGGTGTTGCCGATGAAATAGCAGCGAGGCTTGCCCATGGTAACCGGTTTTCCTCCCGATTACAGATCCGCACCGGGCGATGGCGGACACAGACCCGTCTCGCGGCATTCCCGGAAGGCGGACTCCGACAATTCCAGGGCTCTGTCTATGTCGCCTTCAGTATGGGCACCGGAGACAAACCAATAGTGGTCCTTCCGAAAGAGGACCCCGCCTCGAAGTAACCGGCGCATGAAGAACTCCTCGCAGGGGCCGTGCTTGAAGAGCAGCAGCGGCAGAGGCCCGATACCGGCCACCGTTGCGCTCACCGGATAGCGCCGCAGCATTTCCCGCCAGCCGACAGCCAGTCTTTGCCCCAGCGCCCAGATGCGTTCAAACACCTCCCCCCGCTTCAACTCGCGGATGGTCGCCAGGGCAGCGGCCAAACCCAGGGTGCAGCCAGCATACGTGCTGCTGATCCACGAGTTGGCGGCGGCCGTCATGATCCCCCTTTTTCCCGCCAGCGCCGCGAGCGGCAGTCCGTTCGCCAGCGCTTTGCCGAAGGTTGCAAGGTCAGGTGTCACCTCGAAGCAGCTCTGGGCGCCACCCAGGGATAGCCGGAACCCGGTAACGATCTCATCGAAAATCAGGACTACTTCCTCCTGCCCGGTCAGCCGTTGTGCGCCCTGAAGAAACCCCAGACTGGCATCACGAGCAACCGGTTCGACGATCACGCAGGCGACACGGCCCCTGTGTCTCCGCAGGAGCTCTTCAAGCCGGCCGCAATCTCCGTAAGGCAGGTCCAGCACAAGTTCGCGCATCGCGTGAGGGATTCCGGGCTCGCTCTTGTTCTTTGCGCCAACCCAGTCGTGCCAGCCGTGATATCCACAACTGATAACCAGGTCTCGACCGGTGAACACTCGTGCCACACGGACAGCCGCCTGCGTAGCTTCGGCGCCCGTGTTGAAGAACCTCACCACCTCCGCGCAAGGCACCGCCGACACGATTTCCTCAGCCAGCTCCACCTCGAGCGGCGAAGAGAGGCTGAACAAGGTACCGCACTCGATCTGCCTGGCTATGGCGGCGTTAACCGCTGGGTTCGAATAGCCGAGGATCATGGGGCCGAGCGCCATTATGAAATCTATGTATTCGTTGCCGTCGATGTCCCAAAGCCGGCTGCCCCGCCCGTGTTCGGCGTAGATCGGGAAATCCCCAGGCGGGAATCGGCTCGGATGCTTGCTCAGTGTCTGGGTGCCGCCAAGGATCAGTTCACTGGCCCGCGTGAAGAGCGCCTCAGCCTTCTGGTGACCTGTTATCTCCATGGCCTCCATCCCGGGTTTCGACGAGAGCTTCAGCCAACCCCTGTCGGCCAATCCCAAGGATCCGCTGGGCGTTGCCCGCCCAGATCAACCGCTTTGTATCGTCGTCCGCCTCCTTCATCACCTCGATGCGCAGGAAGGGCGAGACGTAGTCCCGAAACGGCGCCGCCGTGCCGAAGGCGAATCGGTTCTTTCCGTATTTTCGGATCGCAGCGGCCAGATCATACGCGACCGGACCGGCCACGCCGCAGCCGCTGCCATAGATCGTGTCAAAAACCAGGTCCGCCCTCTCCAGGGTCGTGACGGTCGCCGGTTTCTCCCGGCCGATCAGGGCATGCAGCACGATAAACCGGGCTTGCGGCGCCTTGTCCACGACGGAGGCAATGTCGTCCAGGCTAAGTTGTCTGTCCACATCCAGCCATGAACGTTGCCGGCCGTCTACCAGCCGGAGCGAGAACGCGACCGCCATCTTGTATTCCCGAGCCGCGTTGACCAGCTCAATGCAAGCGGGATGCGTGACCTCATAGTCGTGGTATTGCGGATAAAGGCGCACGCCACTCATTTCGAGCCCGCCGCGGCACACATCGAGGTCGTGTTCCCAATCCGCGTAGGTCGGGTTGATGACCGCGAACGGAATGAACCGGTGCCGGTAGGGCTTGATCGCCCGAAAGAGTTCCTCATTGGCCGGCTGTGTGTTCTTGTAGAAGACTCCGTTGATGTTGGCTATCACGCACTTATCAACTCCGTGCTTGTCCATCCTGGCAAGCAGCCCTTCGCAGGTGTTTCCACGGAGCTGTCGAAACGGCCAGTGTCCGACGCAGGCGTGAATGTCAATCCGCACGGTTTTCTCTTTTTTTCAGGATGCGGTTGAAGTTCTCCCGGAAGATCATCCGCCGCTCTTCCTCGGTGAGATCGGCAGCGAGAATCTTTCCCACACCCGACTCGAAATTCTCATCGGTCGCAAAGAGCAGTCGGCTTGCCCCCAGGTGACGGACCGCAAACTCGATCATGCCCTCATCGGTCACGCTCCCGCTGGTGTCAACGTAGACGCTCGGAACGTCCCGGAGTCGCTTGCACATATACTCCCAGTCGCCGCCGCCGCCGATGTGGGCATGAATAACGATCGCCTCCGGATAGCGCCGCCCGATGGCCGCAAGGTCGTCCGGTGTGGACGTGGTGGCTGGAGCCTCAAGGCGGTGACCCTTCCGTAACAGCCCCAGATCGCCGCGGACGTGCATCAGGATTGGGATCCGGAGTTCAATGCATTTTTCGATGAGAGGATAGCAGAGGGGATCGTCGATCTTGACCTGGGTGTACAGCTCGCCCAGTCCGACCATCCCCCGGCCGATGCATCGCAGCAGCTCCTCGATCGCCTCTCGTGGATAGGCCGGGTTGACAAAGCACTGCCCGAGGAATCGTTGCGGGAACTCCGCCATCGCCTTCAGCACTCGGTCGTTGGAAGCCCGGAATTCGCCGGGCTGGTCACCTTGGGGAATGGAGATCGCCAGTCGCTCAATTTCAAGCCGATCGGCCGCCTCGATCACCGCCCTGGGCGGCGCAGAGAGAAGGTGGTTATGCGCATCGATCTTCCGGTACCTCCGTATTTCCCCCTGGAAGTCGTACCTTTGCACCGCCTCCCGCCGGGCTTGGCCCGGAGCGCGATCCTTCAACGAGGCGCCGGCGGCGAGCTCACAAGTGCCCGCCAGAAACTGCCGGCGCCCCAGGCGGAGTTGCGTTGAACCTGGCATGTGGCTAATTATCGCCCGAACTGGCAGGGCAGTTTCCCTCCCGCCGCTGCCGCCGGGCGACCGGCGCCCGCGGGTGACGCGCTGCCTCGGCCGGGGCTTTCCTTAGAAACTGATTCTCAGCCCAAACTGAACGCTCCGTGGCGCCGTCTGCCCGAGACCACTGATCCGCCCGAAGCCCGGACTGGCCACATTGGTGTCCGGTGGCCCGAAGCGCGCCCGGTTGAAGGCGTTGAACAACATCCCGCGAAACTGAATTCGCAGCCTTTCCCGTATGGGGAAGTTCTTTGCGGCCGAGATGTCCCAGCTATTCAGCGCATGCACACGGACGTTCGAGAGGTAGCGCGGTGCGTTCCCGAAAGTGAAGGGGGGAGGCTGGCTGAATGCCGCCGTATTGAACCATCGATCCACCGTCTTGGCCTCGTACTTTGCGGCTTTGACGTCGCTCACATTGGGGAACTGCGATCCGCCGAAGGAGAAGGTATTGTTGGGAGCGCTGAACATCAACGGCAGGCCCGATTGCCACTTGAATATGCCCGCGAGCTGCCAGCCGCCGATGGCGCGCTCGACGATGGGGTGCAGGGCGCCACCCAACGTCTTGCCTTTACCGACGGGGAGCTCGTAGACGAAGTTGACGGCCACGTCGTGAGGGATGTCGTGGGCGCTGATTGACCTCTCCAGCGCCAGGTTATTGAAGTTGCGGGCTCGATCCCCGACTTCCCATGCCTGGTCTTCCGAGGCGTTGTCGATGGCCCGGGAGAACTGATAGAAGGCCATGATGCTCAGGCCATCCGAGAATCGCTTGGTGACCTTGGCGGTGCCGCCGTTGTAAGTGGACGAGGCGCCGGAGACGTTGATGATGTGCACGTCCGTGAAGTGAGGATAAGGTCGCAGCAACTGGCCCCGCTGCACGGCCGCGGCCGCCAGCGGCCCGCTCTTAATCACGCCAAAGAACGGGTTGGGGACCTGATCGAGCAGCGTGCTGCCCAGCGCCAGAGCCGCATCGGGAAGCTGGTTCCTCTGGAAATTGTATCCGTAGAGGAGCTTGCGCCCCTGGTTCCCCACGTAACCCAGTTCCAGCAGCAGATTCTTGCTTACTTGAAACTGCAAGTCCAGGCTGTACTGCTGCATATACGGGGTCGGATGCTCCCGCTGAAAGGCGGCGATGTTGAGTCCGACCTGGGTGAGCAGGCCCCCCGATGGACCAGGGGCGCCGGCGATCCCCTGAGGGTACGGATTCCTCAGCAGATGGTACGGGGTCCGGCCGCCGTCCAAGGTCGAGAGCCACGGCGTGGCCGTCGAGAATCCCTGCGTGGAGGAAGTTCCGGACACGGTTGTGGCCGCGCGGAGATAAAAAATCCCATAGCCCGCCCTGGCGACCAGCCTGTCGCTGAGCTTGAACGCAAGCCCGAGGCGGGGCGCTAAGTTGGTCAGCGGCGCATCCCAAACGCCGCGAGCGGAGCTGCCGGCAAACACCAGCCCGCCCTTTAGACTCCGGCCCGGCGGCGCGCCGATGGGGCTGACGGCGTCGTAGTCGAAGTAATTGAGGCGGTTGAACCGCTCCGTGCGGGCCGTTTGAACCTCATACCGCAGGCCGTAGGTGAAAGTCAACCGGCGATTAACTCTCCAGGTGTCCTGCGCATACCAGGCCCAATAGGTTTGAGTCAGGGCGGGCATTATGTTCCGCGGCGCGTTCCCGCCGGAGCCGGCGCCCAGCAACAACGACGCCAGGCTGTTTCCCGCCCTGATGTTCCTCGCATCCGGATTGGGGCCGCTGGTGAAGAACCGATCGAAATTGAAGATTGCCGAGTTGGTCACCGCCTCGGTCTGCTGGGCATTGTCCAAAGACCAACCGAATCTCAGGCTGTGGGAAGCGAGTTCCTTGCTGGCGCTGGCATCGACGCTTGCCACGTGCCTCCGCCGCACATTGAAACTGGAATTTCCCAGATCAGAGTAATCGGTTATGACGAAGCCAGGTATGACCTGGGCGTCAAACTGCCTCACCAAGTCAGGGGAGAACCCTAAAGATGTCGCATCAAACCCCAGCCCCGGGGTGGGGTGGTCCTCGGTCCAACTGCCGCCCCCGATCAACAAATTTGCCACCAGCGTCGGGCTGAGAACGAAAGTGTTCCCGACAGACAGGTGGTAGCGGGGATTGATCGAGTCAGCCGTTGGCGAGGCCACCCCAAACCCGAGGTAGGGCGCGCGGCTGTCCTGGAAAGCCCTGGTTATGCGGGCGAACATAGTGTGCTTCGCGTTGTGGGCCCAGTCGCCGCGAGCGTCATACCGGTCATTGACTGTTTTTAGGGTGCCGCTTTCAAAGTAGTTGTTGAAGCTCGTAAGCGGAACCCCGGCCATGTTGGCCGGCGGGTAGAGGTTGATCACCTTTGCCGCAACGGGATCCCTTCGATTCGCCAGGAAGGTGTTGCCGGGGAAAGGATCGCGAATGAAGCCCGAACCGCCGGGTCCGGGCCGGGTCGTCAGCGGATCGTAGATCACAGCCAGCGATCCGTCGGTGTTGAAGGTCTGAGAGAAGTTCCCTTCCCGCTGCGGCCCGGTGGGGACAGTCGTAACCCGGGTTACGGGGGAAAACTGCCGCAGGCCCTCGTAGCCAAAAAAGCCGTACAGCCCCTGCTTCTTCCAGATCGGCCCGCCGAGGTTGAAGCCAAACTCATTCCGCTTGAACTCTCTCTTCGGACGCCCGAACTTGTTGCTGAAGAAGTCGTTTGCATCCAGGTTGTCGTTGCCCAGGAATTCCCAGAGGGCGCCGTGGAATTCCCGCGAACCGGCTTTGGTGGTCATGTTTACCACGCCGCCGCCGCTCTTGCCGAATTGAGCTTCGTAAGTATTCCGAATGACCTGGACCTCACTGACCGATTCGGCCCCCGGAGAGGCCAGTAGGCCGCCCCAGTCCAGAATAGACTGGGCCTGCACGCCGTCGATCAGAATCAGCACCGACTCGTCGCGCCCGCCGTTCATGGCGAAGCGGTTATAGTCCTGGTCGCCGATGGAGGCTGTCACCCCGGTGCGAACGGCCACCACACCCGGCGTGGAGTGCACCAAAACAAACGGAACGCGCGACTTCATGGGCAGTTCCGCCATCGCCTTGCTGTCGAGCGTCACCGACTCGGTGGGCGTCTGGGTGTTCAGCAGCGGCGCCGTTTCCGAAACCTCGACAACCTCCGCGAGTTGTCCAAGGGCAAGCTCGACGCCGAGATCGATTGACTCGTTCGTACCCAGCGCGACCCCCTTTCTCAAATGCTCCTTGAAGCCCGCGGCGCTCACCTTCAGGCTGTAGGTCGAGGGCAGGAGCTGCGAAAACGTGTAGCGCCCGGTCTCGTTGGTCGCCGTCGTCCGAGCCGCCTGGGTGAGCGTATTCGTCAGCGTCACCCGCGCGCCAGGGACGACCGCGCCAGCGGGATCGGTGACAACTCCAGTGACGCTGCCCGTGAATGTCTGGCCCATCAAAGCGCCCGTCAGGCCAGCGATGAGCAAGAGCGGCACAAAGCGCCTTCGCATAGAGTCCCTCCCGGTGATGTGCCAAATGCACTCTTGCCTTTATAGCGCTGCGACCGCCCGGTTAAAATGGAGTAGGTTTGCAGAGAATGAAATGTCGTGCTTTTTTCGGCTTTAACCGGTTTGACACCGGGCACCGCGGACCGTCGAAAACCGGAGCAGCCTTCGGCGCCGCGCCGCCGCCCCGGGGCTTCCGGCAGATCGGACGGCCGCACCGGCTTGTTTGCCGTTGGCCGGCCTGCCGCGGACACAGAAAGCCATGCGAATCCATCCGCTGCAAACCCGATCCATTCTTATTCACGGCCATGGCGATTAATCAAGACTTTGTGGAGGAACAAGGATGCCCCAAGCGCAGGTCAAGAGAAACCGGCAATGTCCTTTGACGTCAGGCGGAATGAGGTGAAGCGCCGCTCCAGCGTTCTGCCAGATGCGGCTCGCATTCTCATCCTGATGCTGAGCCTGCCGGCGCCTTCAATTCTTCGGGCAGACGACGGCGCCGCTGGCGGCAAAGACGCTCGCTGGCGCGCACTGTACGCGGAGGCGGGGCCGAGCGGGCCCTACCTGGTGATGGACGACGATGAACTGTTCGGCGCCTTTGACCTGTCGCGTCCCGGCCTCGATGAGGTACGCAGGGCCGTCGAACAGAGACGGTTCGTCGAGGCGTACGCCGCCTGGGGCCGGTACTGGTCGAACGGGAAGAAGGCCGAGTGGGTATTCGATCCGGAGTCATTCCGCCGCGCGATGAAAGAGCGGATGCCGTGGCTAATCCCGTTTGTCGTCGAAAACGCCGACAAGATTGTGGCCCGCGAGCTGATCGCCTACACGTTTCTTCCCAAGCTGAAAGGACGCACCTTCGACTGGGCCGACGACAACAACGACAACACCTTCATCGGTTGGCAATACTTCCTCTGGCTCCGGTCGCTTCCGCGCGCTTATGTCCTCACGGGGGACGAGCGCTACGCCAGGATGGTGGCCGATATCGCCACCGAGTGGTACGACATGCTTCCCGAGATGCTCGTCCGCCTGGGCGCGCGCCGATTCGACGAATTCGTCTGGCACGCCATGGCTTCGCCGGCGGCCTCGCTCGGGGCGCCACTGCGCGGCACATACCTGCTGGAGGCCTACTGGCTTGCCCGCCGAAGCAGGGCCTTTACTCCGGAGGTCCACGCGCGCATGCTGCGGATCCTGCTCGGGCATGCCCGGCGGGTCTACGACAACGACATCGCCGAATACACCTATTGGAACGGCCAGAACAGCGGCGCGGCCTGGCTGGTATCGGCCGCCGCCATGCTGCCCGAGCTTAAGGAGGCGCGCCGCTGGCGGGCTGCCGCTGTGCCCATCATCCGCCAGCATCTGGAAAAGAGCTTCCGGGCGGACGGCGGCCATACCGAGGTGTCGATCGGGTATCATCTTGCCGGCCTGCGCGATTACTGGCACATCCTCCGCCTGATGCAGCGCAACAACGACCGGGAGCTCGTGGACGACCGTTCCCTGATGGAAAAGTTCCACAAGGCCATGCTCTGGCCGCTGGCGGTGAGCCTGCCGGACGGGCAGATCCCGGCCCTGAGCGCCGGCGGATACTCGACGGAATGGCTGATCTTCGCGGGACTGGCCCAGACTTTTTTCGACGACGCGTCCCTGAGGTGGGCAGTGAAGGAATTCGTCAAGCCCGGGTGGCTGCCTTTGCCCCTCCCCGGCACCGAGCAAATTCTGCCGCTGATCTTCTCACTCGCCGACGAATCGTTCGCCGCGGCGCTGCACGACCGCCGCCCAGCCAAACCGCCGCCCTTTACGAGCGTCCTGCTGCGTGAGAGCGGCTACGCCGTGTTGCGCGACGGATGGGGACGGAATGCGAACGTCATGGTGCTGGATTTCGCGCGGCCCAGCGGGCGCCACGGCTATCCGAGCAAGCTTTCCTTCGTGCTGTACGCCAAAGGCGCGCCAATGGCGCTCCACCCCGGCACGCCCGCCAGTTACTCGTCGGTCGCCTACAACGAGTGGATCGACCAGACTATCTCGCACAACACCGTGTTGGTCAACGATCACTCGCCGAGCCGGCCCTTCAACGCCGAACTGGAACACTGGCACGACCTCGGCCAGGTGGTGTTTTTCGGCGCTACGACGGACGTGTACCGGCAGACCGATGGCGTTATCCACAGCCGGTTTGTGACGTTCCTGCCGACGGAGTACTTCGTTGTATTCGACCTGTTGAACGGGGGCCCCGGCGCGACGCTTCGCTGGCTGTTTCACTGTCCAAAGCCGCTCCTGCTCGACTCCGGGAAGCGGGTGCACACGCCGCCGGGGGAGACCGGGGTCCTCCTCGTCCCGGCGGAACCGGAAGCGATCGTCGAGGTCAAGCAAGGCGCAGGTCTCAGCGCGGTGCCCGTTGACCGGCCGTACCAGAAGGCCTCCCGCGATGATGTCCCGTATATCGGTTACACAAAGACGATCCCGCCCGGGCGCGGCAGTCAGACGTACGGGGTGGTGATCGCGCCATTCGAGAAGGCAGTGCCGAGGATCGAGGTTCGCGCCCTCCCGCCGAAAGGCAACTCATCCCCGGCTATGGGCCTGGTAGCGTCGTGGCCCGGCCACGAGGACTGGCACATGGTCAGCAGTAAGAGTGAACTGGTGGAGTGGCGGGAAACCACCACCGACGCGCTGCGGGTGTTTATGCGTTTCCCCAGTGCCGCTGCCGCATCGAGAAGAGAGGAGACCGAAAGGCGGCATCTTCCGCGCATCGTTTCGCTGGCCGGCGGCGGCCTGTTGAGCGTCAATGGGGAGACTCTGATCCAAGCGGAGGGCGTCCGCGCGCTGACCCTGCGGCGCACTTCATCGGGATGGGCCGGACGGATCGAAACCGCCGGCGATGCGAAACTGCGAATTCTGGCCCCGGAGGCATCGAAAGCCACCCTGGACGGCCGGCCGGCGCGGATTCAGCGCCACGGGGAGTATGTACTTCTGTCGCTGACGAAAACTGTGGACGTCAGCATTGAGTGATTTATGGCCAGGTTAATGCTCGAAGCTGCACCGTCGTTCTTCTGGCTGGCCGCGCTTACCCTCGGCCATGCCGGCGCTCGTCAGCCCACCGGTCTCACCGTGACCAGCGCAGCCAGCCAAGGATGGCCCGCGATATCGGATGACAGGATTGTGTGGGTAGATTACCGGCGCGGGAACAGAGACATATATCTCTATGACCTGCGCAGCGGAAAAGAAACCCCCTTAACCACGAACTCCGCCAGCCAAGAGTGGCCGGCAATCTCGGGGGACAGGATCGTCTGGGAAGACTACCGCCACGGGAACTGGGAGATTTACCTGTGCGACCTGGCCGCCGGTCGCGAGGTCCGGATAACCAATGACCCCTACCGCCAGTTCCTGCCGGCGATATCGGCCGAGCGAATCGTCTGGGTCGATTACCGCAGCGGTAACGCCGACATCTGGCTTCATGATCTGCGGACCGGCCAGCAAGCCCCGATCACTACTAATCCGGCCAGCCAGGACTGGCCGGCCCTGTCGGGGGATAGGGTTGTCTGGGTCGATTATCGCAACGGGAACCCGGACATTTACCTCTACGACCTGCGCACTCGCCGGGAAGTCCCGATCACTACCGATGGCGCCGCTCAACTCTGGCCCGCCATCTCGGGGGATAAGATTGTCTGGGTGGACTATCGCAAGGGCAACGGGGACATTTACCTGTATGACCTCCGCGCCGGGAAAGAAGTCTCAATAGCCACCAATGCCGCCAGTTGTGGGCGGCCCGCCGTCTACGGCGAATTAGTCGTCTGGGAGGACAACCGCAACGGTAATGCCGACATTTACATGTACGATCTGGCGACTGGTCGGGAAAGCCGGATAACCAGCGACCCGAACGACCAACTGTTTCCCGCCGTCTCGCGGAACCACATCGTTTGGTACGATTATCGCAGCGCGAAGGGCGACATTTACGTTCATGACCTGCGGAAAGGCACGGAAGCCCGGATCACCTCGAGTTCGGGCGCCTATTCAAAGAACGGCGACAGGTGAGACTACGAGTCATTTTCCGCATTCTTCAGTCTTGAACTGCCTCGGCGAGAAACCAGTCGCCTTCTTGAACACACGGCTGAAGTAATAGGGGTCCTCAAAGCCAATCAGATCGGCTACCATCGAAACCGGCAGACCGGTCAGCAAAAGCTTCCTGCCCGCGTCGATTCGTACCTTGGTCAGGTATTCCATCACGCTCAGGCCCGTTTCCCTCTTGAAAACGCGGCAAAGGTGGGACTTGTTCGTGGCCACCGCCCGCGCGATGGTATCGAGGCCGTTGATGGAATCGAAGTTCTGATGCAGGAATTTCTTTGTGCGGCCCGTGATCGTCTCGCCGGACAGTGCCGCCGGATCCGCCGATGTGACGGCGGTGAACGAAGCGGTCGTAGACGGCAGTGTCTGGGCGCGGCAGATCCCCATGAGCGCCAGAAGCAGGTTATAGCGGCCTATCCGCTGCCAGGCGTCATCATCCCTCTCCATCTCTACCAGGAGATTCTGAACATGAACGTTGACGTGGCGATCGAAGAAGATCTGCCGAGCGGTGGTGCGATGCTGGCCATGACGGCTCTCGCAGAGGTGAAGCACTGCTCCGTAAGGAAAGACTGCAATCCACAACAAGCGTGAGAAGGCGGTCTCCTTGGGGGTGTCGATGCAATGCAGAGAGGGCGGGGAATGCGGCGCCCCCGGGGGTATGACCAGGATGTCCCCTTGATTCATGTTCGTTGGAACGGGGCCCAGCCATATCTGGGCCTGGCCGGCCAGACAGAAACAGAGCTCGGGAAAATGGTGGCGCTCCACCTCGTCGATCCGGTCCGGGTGGCAGGTCACGCCGGAGACGTCGCGTACCGGCGCCAAACAAATCCGCGTCGCTCGGGGCTTCTCCAGGCTCGGAATGAGGGTCTCCGCGAGCAGGGTCTGGAGTGCTCGCGGGGTGTTGTCATTCCGGCTAAGCACGACTCCCTCTTCCGTTGCCTCCCACAGGGTAGTGTACTCTACGATACCACTTTCCCCGGGGGTCGAGACAGAACAGGCACGGGGACGGTTCAGGAACGGGAGCCAGGGGGTGCGACCGGGTGGAGGTCTACGCGGTCCGCCTCAGTTGTGGGCCTTCGTGCGCCGCCGTCGCATGGCTGTCCCAATACCCACCAGCGCCGCCGCGGCCAGCAAAGTCACAATCCGATCGAGGGACGCCTGCGGCATGGCGCAGAGCGCCAGCACAAGCAGCCCGATCAGCGAGACAAAGGAGCCGATGATGGTGACCGGAGGAGGGATCCCCCTGTCGGACGGTTCAACGCGTCGTGGTGACGCCATCCGGCCAAAGAAATCGCGCACCCGCCCGGCATCCACCGGATCCCGGGTGAGGAGGCCGCTCCCGAGCATGACGAGGAGAGCAAGGATCGTGCTCCCGACAATCTCCTGGCCGAAGGTCAACGGCGCGCTGAGTCCCAGCAGGCGGTAGCCCCACCTGCTCAAAGCGGTGAAGCCGAGGCACACGGACAGTCCCGCCAGCCCCGCCCAATTGTGGGTCCGTCGAAGCAGCAAACCAAGCAGCAACGGCAGAACCAGCGGAATGACCATGAAGCCCACCAGCGCCTGACCCAACGCAAACAGACCGGCCGATGTCAACGCGATCACAACAGCCACCACAGTCGCCACAGCGCCCATCGCCAGCACGGCGAGGCGGCCGGCAAGAATCTGCTCCCGGTCCCCCGCCTGGGGACGCATGAAGCGCACGTACAGGTCGTTCACGAAAGAGGTGGAGCGCACACTCCAGGAGACGCTCAGAGTGCTCATGGTCGCGGAGAACATCGCGGCCGCGACCACCCCCACCAACCCGGCCGGCAGGAGCTTAACCGCGATGCGGCCATAGACGGTTTCGGCCTGGCTCATCACTGCGGGGTCGGCGATCTCGCCGGCCCACAGCACTCGGGCGATGAAACACGGCCCAAGAAGAAGGACGGCGTGCGGAATGCTCAGCGCCATGGAGAGGAGAGCGGCTTTTCGGGCGTCGGCTTCGGTGGGCGTGCAGCACATCCTCTGAATGACTCCCCAGTCGCCGTTGTAGTCGAGAAGATAGGTGAGCCACCAGGCCAGGAGCCAGCCCAGCGTCCGGCCGTGTTCGGGGTGCGGAAACGAGCCGAAGCCCAGCGGGATCCTGGCGATGAAATCGGCGTAGGAGGCGTCAAGAAAGACATGCGCTACCGAGATGACAAAAAGCGGGATCACCGCCAGGAACAAAACGACGAACTGAAGCACATCGGTCACAATGACGGCCCACAGGCCGCCCAACATCGTGTAAATGACGATCACCGCTCCCGCCACCAGAATCGTCGCTGTCAGCGGGAGCCCCGTCACTGACTCCACGAATTTGCACATGGCATAGAGCCGGATGCCGCTGCCGAGAAATGTCAGCGCGATCCCGAGCATACTGAACAGCCGGCGCGTAAACGGGTTGAAGCGCGCCTCCAGGTACTCGGGCGGAGAAGTCAGATTGAGCCGGTGCCAGCGCTTCGAGAAGACCACAGCCGCAACCAGAAACGCCAGGGCGGGACCGGACTCCAGCAGAATACCGACCAGACCGTCTACATACACGAGAGACGCGATCCCAACGAACGTGTAAGCAGTGAAATTGGCCATGTACATCGAGATGCCCGCTGCCCACCAGGGGACCAGGTTGCCGGCCTTGAAGTACGCGTCAGCCGTTCGCATGTACCGCGCATAGTAGCTGCCCGCCAACAGCATGATGGTCATGTAGGCAATCACGACCATCCACAGCACGGTCTGGCCTTGCTGAATCACTATTTCCGCCTTTCCTTCGCCGGCAACACCGCTCCGCGGGTCTGTGGACCAGGACCGCCTGGCGCCCCCGGCCCGATGCGGCGCCCGCTTCCCCCAAAGGGTACCTTACCAGGACTGCTTCGCTCGATCGAGCCAGTTAAGCAGAATCCCCGCAGAAATGAATAGACTGGCTTTGCACGAGATGGATTCTCGTCTTCTCGCGCCGGTCG
>JBBTDS010000609.1:21543-23382 GCA_038060875.1 Acidobacteriota bacterium
GAAATGAATAGACTGGCTTTGCACGAGATGGATTCTCGTCTTCTCGCGCCGGTCGTGCGCGGAATTCGCGGCAGGATGCGCTTGACTGGCTTCGGACCGTTGTGATACCGAAAAGAGGGACCGGTCCAGCGTGACTCACCTTTGCGTGCTGTTGGCGTTTGCGATTAGCGCCGCGAGCGGAAGCGAACAACCGGATGAGCTGGCCGCCAAGTCCCGGCGGGCCCGGCAGGCGATGGCGGAAGGCCGGCTGGAGGACGCGACAGCGCTGTATCGCGAGCTTGTCCGGGCGCTCCCGCGGAGCGCGGGTCTTCTGATGAACCTCGGTCTGGCGCTCCACTCGGCCGGCCGGTACGCGGAGGCGATCGAGCAGTTTGAGGGAGCGGTCAGGATCGAGCCGGATCTGACGCCCGCGTGGCTGATGCTCGGGCTGGCTCACCAGAAGCTGGGCCAGCCGGCGCGGGCGGTCGAGCCGCTCACTCGCGCTCTCAGACGGGAGCCCGCTAACCGCATCGCGTTGCTGGAGCTGGCCGACGCTCTGCTGGCGCTGGGTCGCGCCGGGGAAGCGGCTGCGCATTTCCGCCGACTGGGGGAACTGGAGCCGGGGAATCCGAAGGCCTGGCAAGGCCTGGGATTGAGCTACGTCGCGTTGGCGCGCCGCGCGTTCGAAGCGCTGGAGAAGAGCGCACCGAATTCGCCCTACTGGTACGCACTATTGGCACGCTCAAAGGCCGAGGAGAGGCAGTACCGCACGGCGTTTCATTTGTACAAGCAGGCGCTCGACGGCGTTTCCGATCTGCCGGGAATCCACGCGGCCCTGGCCGACATCTACCGGAAGACCGGGCACGAGGAATGGGCTGCGCTGGAAGAGGCCCGCGAGCGTGCGTTGCCGAAGCCGAAGCGCCGGGCGCCTGCCGCGGGCACACCGGAGCATTACTACGAGCAGGCTACCGACTACAGCCAGAAAGCCCTCGAGGCTTTCAGCCGGCTGAGCTTGCTGCCCCCGACCGCGGAGGTCCATGAACTGCTGGCCGAAGCCTACCGCATCCGGCGGCAGCACCGGCAATCGGTGCACGAGCTAAACGCGGCGTTGAAGCTGAATCCTGGCGATCGCCGGCTGGAGAAGAAGCTGGCCGAGTCGCTGTGGCTCAATCTGGATTCCGAAGCAGCCGTTCCGCTGCTGGAACGGTTGCTGAGGGAAGAGCCAGAGTCAACGGATTTGAACTACCAGCTCGGTGATTCTTTGCTCCAGCTCGGGGAGGCGGAGAAGGCCCTTCCGTTGCTCGAGAAGGCCGTCAAGCTGGCGCCTGAGCGGTTGCCCGCGCATGCTTCGCTTGCCCAGGCGTACCTGCGCTCGGGGCGCCTGGAGGAGGCGGTCAGGCATTTCCAGATCGCCCTGCCGGTTGACGATGACGGGAGCCTACGCTACCAGCTCGCCCTGGCCTACCGGCGGTTGGGCCGGAGCGAACTGGCCGAGAAGGTTCTACACGAGTTCGACAACATCTCAAGAGCAGCGCAGACCAGGCAGCGAAAGTCGGACGAGGAGCGGCAGATCACAGCACCATGAGCGCAGCACTGCGCCACCAATGGCCTACTCCGGGCCCGCGACCAGCGCCAGCAGCTTGCGGCGGACGCTCTCGGCGGTGGGCGCGTCGGGGGCCACCACCAGGATGGTGTCGTCGCCGGCCACCGTGCCGGTCACCTCGGGCCATTCCTCGCGGTCCAGCGCGACGGCCACCGAGTTGGCGTGCCCGGGCGAGGTCTTCAGCACCACCAGGTTCTGGGCGCTGCGCACATCTTGCAGGAACTCGGCGGCGAGCTGAGCCAGGCCCGGCCCGGCGG
>JBBTDS010000610.1:0-10720 GCA_038060875.1 Acidobacteriota bacterium
GGATTGGGTCAGCTACAGCATTTCCGGGGCTTCCAGCGTGGTAAACAAAAACGCCGGAAGTCAGCGGGGGCCCGCGCGGCGTCATCAACTTCGACGGCAGCGTGACCGCCCTCAGCGGCGGCGCTGCGCCGAACTTCTTCAACACTTACGCTACCACGCTGCTCGGCCTGGTCAGCAGCTATTCCAAGGCTCTGCAGTTCCAGCTCATGACCAACCGTGAGTGGCAGTTCGGCTGGTATTTCCGCGA
The DNA here is from genome assembly GCA_038060875.1 of Acidobacteriota bacterium. Lineage (GTDB taxonomy): Bacteria > Acidobacteriota > Terriglobia > Bryobacterales > Bryobacteraceae > JBBTDS01. Next base: position 248 of record JBBTDS010000610.1, read on the forward strand.
CCGGTGGCAGGTCAGCCGCAAACTGACGTTGAACCTCGGCCTGCGGTATGAGTACTACCCGCTGATCACGCGAAAGGACCGCGGCATCGAGCGCTGGGATCCGGAGACCAACAAGGTGCAACTGGGCGGCATCGGCAGTGTGCCGAGAAGCGTCGGGATCATCACCAGCAAGAAACTGTTCGGCCCGCGGGTGGGCTTTGCCTACCGCCTGAATGACAGCACGGTCATCCGGAGCGGGTACGGAATCACGTACGACCCGCTGCCGTTCTCGCGGCCCCTGCGCGGTCTGTACCCCGCCTCGATCAGAGCCAACTGGGTGTCGGATCCGTATTCCTGGTTCAACCGGATCGACCAGGGCATTCCGTCGATCCCGGTGCCGGACATCAGCAGCGGCGTTATCGATCTGCCCCGAGACGTGGACATGGGCCCCAGGAGCCCATGGGCGGGAGAGCTGCATCGCGGCTACATCCAGTCCTGGAACTTTACCATCGAGCGCAAGCTGCCGGCGGACTGGGTGACCAGCATCGCCTACGTCGGTACGCAAACGGTCCACCAGCTCCTCGATACCGACATCAACGCCGGGTTCCCGGGGTCCGGGACCAGGGGCCGTCCCTTGTATGCCAGGCTCGGCCGCTCTATTACCACCGCCATGTGGGACGGCTGGGCCGGCGTTGGGCGTAACTGGGCGCCGCAGATTCGCTGGAACCGGGCGCGCACCGGCTACGACCGCACCCACATGTTCGCCATCGGCTGGCTCTACGAGCTGCCGTTGGGTCCTAACAAGACCTGGGCCAGCTCGGGCATGGCCGCCAAGGCGCTGGGCAACTGGCAGATCAACGGCGCCTTTGGCGCCTACACCGGGACGCCGTTCACCGTGAGTGCCTCCGGGGCTTCGGTGAACGCTCCCGGCAACACCCAGACGGCGGACTTGGTCAAGCCAGGCAAGGTGACCAAGCTTGGCAAGATCGGCCCCGGCGAGCAGTTCTTTGACGCGCTGGCCTTCCGGTCCGTCAGCGAGGTTCGGTTTGGCAATGCGGGGCGGAACATCCTGACCGGTCCGGGCATCGTCAACCTGAACCTGAACCTGAGCCTGTTCCGCAGCATGTCGGTGACCGAACGCCTCAAGATGGAGGTCAAGGCGGAGGCCTTCAACTTCACCAACACGCCCCACTTCAATAACCCGAGCACCAACGTGTCGAACATGGCGCTGAACCCCGACGGGACGATCCGGAGCCTGGGCAACTTCATGTCGGTCACGGGGGCCAACATCATGGGCCGCCAGGAACCTGGCGACGAACGGCAGTTCCGCTTCGGCATCCGCTTCAGCTTCTGAAGCGGCTTTAGGCGGCGAGGTCCCGCAGCCCGCCCCGGGTGTGTACTTGCTCTACCCGGAAGGTCATCATGGCCGCGGTGACGCGCCGCGCCTTTTGGCACGTTTCCTCCGCTGCTGCCCTGGCCGCCGCCTTCTCCTCTCAGCGGGCGCGGTTCTCACCTCTTCTTCATCGTCACGGCCAACCCGCCGCCTTGCATGTAGAACACGGTTTCGAGTTCCGGATTTCGGGCCACGGCCGCCACGTATTCCGGAACCATGCTTACGTTGTGCCCAAGATCAGGCCGCCAGCCCGCACAAATCGAGGGCGGGGTTAACAGCGCGCGCCAAAGAGGGGGCGGGCACGCCCGACCCCTACCGCGGGGTCCGTAAACCGTTGTAGGGGCGAGGCAGGCCTCGCCCCTGGTAAGCATCACCCTTGAGCAGCTTCTTCAGTTCCTCCACCGTGGGGACCTTGCCGGAAAGCACAGCCTTGCCGTCCACGATGACGGCGGGCGTGAGTCTCACGCCCAGCGCCGCATACTGTCTGACGTCGTACAGGTGCGAGATATCAGCGGCCAGATCGAGTTCCGCGCAGGCGTTGAAGACGTTCTCTCCGTTGTCAGGCACCTCGGGCAACCGGGGCCGGCGATCTGAATCTTCATGGTTTCACCTCAGAGAATGAAATTCCCAAAGAACCACCCAACCAACGTGCCAAGCACCACAATCGTGCTTACGTACACGACTGATTTCCACACACCGAACACCTTGGCGATGGCCAGCCAGTTGGGCAGGCTCAGCCCCGGTCCGGTCAGCAGCAGCGCCAGAGCGGGCCCCTTGCCCATGCCGAGCTTCATGAGCGTATCCACGAACGGCGCCTCCGTCATGGTGGCAAAGTAGCTGATGGCGCCGATCATGGTGGCCAGGAACGACGCCCCCAGGCCGTTCCCTCCAAGCCAGGTTTTGATCCAGTCTTAGGGTAGGATCTTTCCGATGACGCCGACGATGAAAACGCCCAACAGGAGCAACGGGAAGATGATCCTCACGAACCACCATGTCTCCCGCAGCCAGGCCCGCACTCCGTCTTTGGGAAGGACTCTGACGGCATACAGCGCCGCCGCGATCCTGGCGATAACCAAGGATCCCCCCAGGATGTTGCCGGTGTAGATGAGGGCCAGGATATTGGAAGCCGGGGCCACCCAGAGCACGATGAACGCGACGCCGATCCCGGCTCCGCTGTAATAGAGGCCGCTCGCCACCGGGATGACTGTGCAGGAGCAGGCGGCCACCAGAAAGCTGGATACCGCTCCCAGCGAGAACGACTGGACCTTGCCGGCCTTCTCGCCGAGATAGTCCAGGATCACCTCGCGGCTGATGAAGGTCACCATTGCGCCGGCCAGAAGAAACGCCGGCACCAGGCATGTGAGCACGTGCGTGGCGATGTAATCCTTCAAAACGAGGAACCCCGCAACCGCCAGATCCTCAAGCATCATCGATCGCTACTTCCGATTGACCTGGCTCCGTTGCGGGGAACCAGTGCCGCGTGCGGTTGCAGACCGAGCAAACCGAGAGCATCACGGGAACCTCGATGAGTACGCCCACCACCGTCGCCAGGGCCGCCCCGGAACCCGGCCCGAACAGGGCGATGGCGGTTGCCACCGCAAGCTCAAAGAAGTTGCTGGCGCCAATCAGCGCGCCGGGAGCGGCCACGGAATACCCCACCCCGAGGAGCCTCATCAACCCGTAAGCTAGCGAGGCATTGAAATAGACCTGGATCAGTATCGGAACAGCGATCAGAACCACGTGCAGGAACTTCCCGGTGATGTTGTCGGCCTGAAACGCGAAGATCAGCACCAGGGTCGCCAGCAAGGCCGCCATGCTGACGAGGGCGAAACGAGGCAGAAGCGCCTCCTCAAACCACAGGGATCCCCGAGTTGCGATGAACCACCGTCGGAGGATTACGCCGGCCGTGAGGGGAATCACGATGAAGACGAGGACCGAATAGAGCAGCACGTGAAACGGCACCTGGAGCGAGGAAGCTCCGCTCACCAGGAATCGCACGATCGGCGCGAACAGCAACAGCATGATCAGATCGTTGAGCGAGACCTGCACCAGCGTGTAGGCCGGGTCGCCGTCGGTGAGATAGCTCCAGACGAAGACCATCGCGGTGCAGGGAGCCGCCGCCAGAATGATGGCGCCCGCGATGTACTGGTCCGCGTCGGCGGGCGCGATCCAGGCCGCGAAGACGTGGCGGAAGAACAACCAGGCGAACAGGGCCATCGAGAAGGGCTTGACCAGCCAGTTGACGAACAGCGTCACCAGCAGCCCGCGCGGCCGTTTCCCGACGTTGCGAACGGCGGCGAAATCGACCTTCATCATCATCGGGATGATCATCAGCCAGATCAAGACGGCGATCGGAACATTGATCTGGCTGCCCGCTCCAAACTCGAGGCGCCGCAAGCCGTCCACCACGCCAGCCAGCACCCTGCCGAGCACGAGGCCGACCACCATGCAAGCGGCTACCCAGGCGGTCAAGTACCTCTCGAAGTAGTTGAGCTTCTTCTTCTGGCTGGAGTTTCCGGTTCCCTGTTCCATCCGGTTCCTTTCGCGGCGCGGAATCAACGGACACGGGGCCGAGCCTGCCTGGTCACGCGCGCGTCCGCGGCATTGGCGCAGTCGGAGGGCGTTCTCCGGCACCACGCTTCCGCCTCAACCCGGTACTCCTCTCGCGAGAGGAAAAGACCGCGCAGACAACGCTGGAGCACGGCGCCCTCCCGGCCCTCCAGCCTAACCGAGTAGTTGACCCGCATTCCTTGCCGCCGATCTAGGACCAGCCCGGCGTTGCGCAGGTGGGCCACATGCCGCGAAATCAGCGGCTGGGAGGTTGCGAGCACGGCTTCCATCTCGCAGACGCAGCCCGGCTCCGCCAGGAGCAGGTTGAGGATGCGCAGGCGGGTAGGGTCGGCCAGGGCCTTGAAGAGCCGGTCGAGGCGTTCCATGGACATAAGGATATCCCTATAGCCATCCAAACCACAAGCGCCTCTCCAGGCGACTCGCGCCGGCCGCGGAGTGTGGTAATATTCTGCCGGATTGGGTGTTTATGTTGTGCCTTCCCAAGGCTGGCTGGGCCACCGTTGTACTCGCGGCTCCTCTGATTGCCCAGAGCACCGGCACGGTCACCGGGCTGGTCACGGACCAGACTAAGCTCCCCGTCCCCGGGGTGCGGATCGTGGTGACCGCGGTCGGCACCGGCGTCAAGCAGCAGACGGTGACCAACAGCGACGGTTACTACACCGTGCCCTCGCTGCCCCCTAAGGATTACACCGTCACGGCGGAACTGGAGGGCTTCAAGAAGGTCGTTTCCCCGCCGGCCAAGCTGAGCACGGGATCGACCGCGCGCGTGGATCTGATCCTGGTTCCCAGCGACACCAAGGAGGTCGTCCAGGTCACCGCCGAGGCCCCGGCGCTGGAGACCCAACTAGGCATGGCAACCACCATCATGAGCGCGCAGGAGATGGAAGTGCTTCCGCTGGGCGGGCGCAACTCGCTGGAGATGGCGGCCATCGTCCCCGGCGTGACCGGCGACATTGGCGAGGACGAGGGCGGCATCTTCCAGGATGTCCCCACCTCTGGCGCCGGCTTAAGCATCAGCGGCGGGCGCACCGGCAGCTCGGCGTTCCTGGCCGACGGCGCCAACGCCACCTCGATCGGCCACGGCCGCGCCACCGTCAGCTTCTCGCCCGACACCGTCGCCGAGGTGCAGGTGATTACCTCGACCTTCTCGGCCCGCTACGGTGTCTCGGGCGGCGGCATCGTCCAGACCGTCTCCAAGTCCGGCGACGACCGCTACCGCGGCACCGTCTACTGGTATCACCGTAACCCGGCCCTGCACGCCCGGCAGTTCAACCGCCCCATTCCGCCCCAGCAGCGCCGCAACGAGTTCGGCTTCATCCTCAGCGGCCCGCTGGTGATTCCGAAGCTGTACAGCGGCAAGCAGCGGACATTCTTCTTCGCCTCGGTCGAGCCGAAGCGGTATTTCGACGCCATCGAGATTTACGACCGCTTCCCCACCGAGGCAGAGCGCCAGGGCGATTTTCGCAATTCCTATGTCGCCCCCGGCCAGACGCGGCCCAAGCTGTACCAGCAGGTCCGCTGCATGCCGTCGCCTTGGGACTGCCAGCAGTTGTATCCCATGCACCGGCCTTCGAGCACCGCCGAATACCCGCTGTTCAGCGCCGATGACCCCGACCCCACCAAACGCGGCTACGTCATCCCCAAGGCCTATCTGGACCCGCTCGCCCAGAAGATCCTCAAGGACGCCCCGCTGCCCAACATGCCCTATGACGCCCAGGGGCGGAACTACTTCGGCACCCGCGGCGTGGACGGCAGCGGCAATCGCTGGATGCTGAAGATCGACCACAACGTCTCGGCCAAGAACCGGCTCAGCGGCCGCTACATGGAGGTGCCCAACTACTCCGACCGGTACCGCGTCGAGAAGGGCAACCTCTTCATGAGCTATCAGTCGGATTTGAGCCTCACCCGCCAGGCCGTCCTGACCGACTCCCACACGATTTCGCCGCGCATGGTCAACGAATTTCGCGGCGCTTACACCTTCTCCGATTACAGCCGCATCCCGCCGGGCGACTTGGCCGCCGTGAATTACACCAAGGAGAAGTTCGATCTTCCCAACGCGACCAACTGGGGGTATCCGCGGTTCAACTCCGGCTTCGGCAGCTACGGCCTCAACGGGGACTCGATCGGCAAGTACATCGAGCACCAGTACCAGATCGCCGACGACCTCACCATGATGTTCGGGCGGCACACCGTGAGCGCCGGAACCGACGCCCGGCTGATGATGCTCAACATCAAGTCCAGCGGCATGTGGAACCTCTGCTGCGGCACTTACGGCTGGAACGCGAACCAGACCAACTCCGGCAACGCCAACACGCCGGGCGGGACCGGCGGACTCCAGTTCGCCTCCTTCCTGCTGGGCGTGCCCTCCAGCGCAAGCCTCCGCAGCATCCTCATCCCGTACTACTACCGCTGGAAGATGGCTTCGGCGTACCTCCAGGACGATTTCAAGCTCAAGCCGAACCTCACCCTCAACCTCGGCCTGCGCTATCAATACAACAGCCCCAGGGCCGAGAAATTCAACCGGCAGGCCACCATCGATCTCGACGACCCGGTGGAGATCATGAGCGAAGCCGGCGACCTGCGGGCCATCACCTTCAACTACCTCTATAGCGGCTACAGCGGGCGCTCCATCTACCTCGAGCCGGCGCACGAGCGCAACCTCGAGCCGCGCTTCGGCTTCGCCTGGGTGCCCAGGTTCTGGCGATTCAAGAAGAGCATGCTGGTGATTCGCGGCGGTTACGGGATCAGCCATTCGCCCAGCACCGGACGCGGCCGGGCGCCGGTGCCGGATTTCGGCGCCGGCTCCAGCGGAAGCTGGAGCTACACCCGCTGGCAGAACAACAACCCCTATCCCGCCACCCAGGCCCGCAATCCCGGCTTCCTGAACAGCATTGGCCGCAACCCGCCGGTCCTGCGGATGGACTCCAGGGTCCTGCTGATCCCCGAGGACGGCACGCTCTGCCACAGTTGCACTAACCCGCGCGACCCGCGCGTGCCCGCCGGCTCGCTGGTGGTGTTCACCAAGGATGCCAGGGCGCCCTACGTTCAGACCTGGAACCTGACCGTCCAGACGCAGGTGCGGGGCGGCATGGTGCTGACGCTGGGCTACCTGGGGCAGAAGGGCACCCACCTGTATTCCCCGCTGATGCCGGTCAACAACCCCGACCCCGTCAAGTATGCCCAGCTTCTGGACGAGGGCGGCGACCCGAACGAGGCCATCCCCGATCCGTTCGGACGCGAGGACGCGTCCGGCAACCTGATTACCACCGCGCTGGTCAACCTGATGCGCCCCTTCCCCACCGCCGGCGACATCAACGTGGCCGGCCTCACCAACAGCAACTCCACCTACCACGCCGGCACGGCCTCGCTGGACCGCCGCTACGCCCGCGGGCTGGGCTTCCGCGTCAACTACACCTGGGGCAAGTCGATCGACACCGCTTCGGACGGCAACATCGGCGGCAACGCCGGTTTCCTCTGGGGCGACACGCGCGTGCAGAACTCGCTCGACCTGAAGGCCAACCGCTCCGTCTCCCTGTACGACACCAGGCACCGCGTCAACGTGACCCTCACCGCCGAGCTGCCCTTCGGCAAACGGCGGCGCTTCCTCTCCCACGCCGGCAAGCTGGTCAACTTCCTCGCCGGCAACTGGAGCGTCAGCGCGGTGGGATCCATCTTCAGCGGCATGCCGTTCGCCCCGTTTCTCGGCGACGCCAACGGGATTCCGGGCGGGACCGCCGGGGCCGAGCGCATCCGGCCCGACGTAATTCCGGGAGTGCCGTTCATCAACCCCCGCTGGTCGAAGAACGTCGCCAACGACGTGCCCTACTTCAACCCGGAGGCGTTCGGGCGCCCCGAGTACGGCCACATGGGCACTGCCCCGCGCACGCTGGACTACGTCCGCAATCCCTGGAGGCAGACCCTGAACACCAATATCTTCCGCGAGTTTCACCCCTGGGAGAACAAGCGCCGCTACATCCAGTTGCGCGGCGAGGCCTACAACTTGCTCAACCATGCGACCTTCACCACCGTGGCCGGCAGCAACGTCTCGCAGCTCTTCACGGGCACCCCGCCGGTCTGCCGCACCTGCATGTCGATCGGCGGCCCTATGCCGTACCTGGTCAACATGGTGGGCCGCGATTTCCCGGTGGGAACGCGCGAAAACGTGCTGGCGCAGTACTACAGCCAGAACTTCGGCAAGCTCTGGCGCGACCGCAACGGGCCGGGCCGCGTCATTCAGCTTGCGCTCAAGATTTACTTCTAGCCTATGCGCCGGGCCATTCTACTACTGATGCCTCTCTCGCTCGCGGCCAGCCTCAGGTTGCCGCTGCGTTTTGTGGAGAACGCGGGGCAGGCTCACCCGGCGGTGCGTTTTCACGCCGCGCCGGACGTCTTGCTGACGGCGACGGGCGTCGTGCTGGTCTCCGGCGGCGCCACCCTCCGCATCGAGTTCGATGGCGCCAACCCCTCGCCCCTGGTCCGGGGCCTTGATCCGCTGGCCGGCCAGAGCAACTACCTGGTGGGCGGCGATCCGGCGCGCTGGCGCACCGGCCTGCCCAACTACGCGCGCGTGCGTTATGAAGGCGTGTATCCCGGTATCGACGTCGTCTTCTACGGCAACCGGGACGGCCGCCTCGAGTACGACTTCCTGGTGGCCCCCGGCGCCGACCCGGCGCGTGTCCGGCTCAAGCTGGCCGGGCCGCGGAAACCGGCGCTGGACGCCGGCGGCGATCTGCGCCTGGGTCCGTTCCGCCTGGCCAGGCCGCGAGCCTACCAGGGGGCGCGGGGTGTCCGCTGCCGCTACCGCCTTCACCCGGGCGGCAGCGTCTCTTTCGAAGTGGCCGTCTATGACCGACGCCGGCCGCTGGTCATCGATCCTGTGCTCGATTACTCCAGTTACCTCGGCGGCAGCGGGGGTTCGGTCGGCGAGAGCATCACCGTCGATCAGGCCGGCTACATCTACGTGACCGGCGCCACCACATCGAATAACTTCCCGCTGGTCGAGCCGATCCAGCAGTTCTTCTACGGCAGCAACGAGGTCTTCGTAGTGAAGCTGGACCCGACTGGCGAGAACGTGGTCTATTCCACTTACCTGGGCAGTTGGGGCGACGACCGCGGGCTGGATATTGCGGCGGACGCCGAGGGCTGCGCTTACGTGACCGGTCACACGACGTCGCCCGACTTTCCGACCGCCGGTCCGGTTCGCGGCGGGCATCGCGGCGGCAGCATCGCTAACGGCGGCGATGCTTTCGTGCTCAAGCTCAGCCCCGCGGGCTCGGAGCTGATCTTCTCCCGGCTCATCGGCGGCACCGGCGACGAGTTCGCCCGCAGCATTGCGCTCGACCCCGAGGGCAACATCTGGATAGTGGGATCCACCACGTCGCTCGATTACCCCATCGAGCGCCCCCACCAGGACTTCCACGGCGGCGCCACCCGCGACGTCTTCCTGACCAGGCTCAGCGCCGACGGATCGAAGCTGCTGTATTCCACTTACCTGGGCGGCAGCGGCGTCGATGAGGGCAACTCCCTCGCACTCGACCCCGAGGGCAACGTGTACATCACCGGCACCACCACCGCGGCCGAGTACCTGTTCCCGCTCAAAGATCCGATCCGGGATTCATACGCCGGCGGCGCCCGCGACAGCTTCGTGGCCAAGTTCGCCGCCGAACCTCCCGCCCTGGTCTACTCCACGCTGATCGGCGGCACCGGCGACGATTCGGCCCGCAGCATCGCGGTGGATTCCGACGGCAGCGCTTACATCACCGGCTACACCACCAACAACAACTACCCCACCACCGCGAACCGCTTCAAAGGCCATGGCGGCAGCCGGGACGCGTTCATCACCAAGCTGAATCCCGAGGGCGCCGAGATGGTTTACTCCACCTTCCTCGGCGGCAGCGGCACCGACGAAACCTTCGGCATCGCGCTGGACGCCGGGAAGAACATCTACGTCGCCGGCTTCACCCAATCCCGGAATCTCCCCGTGGAGAACGCCTTCCAGGGGACCATCGTCGGCAGTTGCACAACGAGTTCCTGCACTGCCGACCTCTTCATAGCCAAGCTCAACGCCGAAGGCTCGGCACTGATCTACTCCACTTATCTGGGCGGCGCCAGGGCCGATCAGCCTCGTGCGATTGCCCTCGACGCCCAGGGGCACGCCGTCGTGACCGGCTACACCGCGTCGCTGGACTTCCCCACCGTCCGCCCCTTCCAGCCCGAGTACAACGGCGGCGGCACCAACATCGCGTTCGTGGTGAAGCTGGTAGAGGAGTAAACCGGGGACAGACGGAACGATCCCCGGTTTTGCGGGGCTTGGGCTGCAAGGGCTGGGCCGCGCAACCCGAATGGTACAATGGCCTCATGACATCGCGAACCCAAGAGTTGGTGCGCGAGGCCCTGGCGTTGCCCGTTGAAGAACGCGCTGATGTCGCCGCCGAACTGCTCGCCAGTCTTGACGAGCCGCCCCCCGTGGACGAAGCCGCCGCGGAAGCCGCTTGGGCACGGGAAATCGAGCGCCGCGCGCGGCGCGCGAT
>JBBTDS010000610.1:10820-20881 GCA_038060875.1 Acidobacteriota bacterium
GCGAGGCCTGGCCGCGGGGCCCGGACCAGCTCTCTTCGGGCCCGGCGAACACCCCCTTGTGCAGGTTCCCCCCGCCCTCCACCACCGAGTAGGTAAGCCTGCGCGCGCGGCCCATCCGCTGCGAGACGACCACTGCTTCCCAGGCGCCGCACTTGCCTCCCTGGTTCTTCACTTCGGGGATCGTGACGCTCCGCACTTGCAGCGGTTCGACGTCGGGCGCCCAGTTGCGCGCGTACACGAACATCTGGTGGAAGGCGAATTGCCCCGAGACCGGCTCAGGCGGCTTGGGAGGTTCCTTGGCTTTCTCCACCGGGCGCGGCGTCTCGGCGCACCCCGCCAGCAGCAGCGCGAGGACGGTTAGGATTGAGCGGCGTCGCTTCATGGCCTCATTCTAACCAAATGGAATCCATGCCGCGCGGGTTCCTGTGCCATAATAGGGAAAACCTCCAGTATCGAGGGGGCGCCCGATGAAGCTACGAAGCGTTCTTAGCAACCTTGTGGGGCTGGCGATCATCCTGGCTGTGGCAGCCGCGTTGATGCCCGCCCAGGAGCAGCAGCAACCCGCGCCAAGCCCGCCGCCGGCGCCGTCGCCTTCGCCCAGCCCGGGCCCCGATCCCGGTATGCCGGGGGGCAGAACGCCTAGCATCCCGACGCCGTCGCCGGTGCCGAGCCCGCGCGACCAGCAGCCGCGCCAGCCCGACTTCGGCCGTGAGCAGCAGCAGCAGCAGTTCCCCGACATGCAGCGGCCCATCTTCCTCTCGGGCAAAGTGGTGCTGGACGACGGGACGGCCCCGCCGGAGCCGGTTGTGGTTGAGCGCGTCTGCAACGGCCAGCCCCGCCCGGAGGGCTACACCGATTCCAAGGGCCGCTTCAGTTTTCAGCTCGGCCAGAACATGGGCATGATCCCCGATGCCAGCGTCGGGTCGGCTGCCGATAGCATGGGGGGCTTGGGATCCACCTCCGGCAGCTTCGGCCGCTCCCGCACCGGCGTCACCGAGCGTGACCTGATGGGCTGCGAGTTGCGCGCCGTGCTCCCGGGCTTCCGCTCCGACGTGGTCAACCTCGCCGGCCGCCGCCTGATGGACAACCCGGACGTCGGCACCATCGTGCTGCGCCGGCTGGGCAACGTCGAGGGAACCACCATCAGCGCCACCACGCTCCAGGCCCCCAAGGACGCCAGGAAGGCCTTCGAGAAGGCAACCGAGGCTCTGCGCAAGAAGAAGACCGACGAGGCGCAGAAGAACCTGGAGAAGGCCGTCCAGCTCTATCCGCAATACGCGACCGCCTGGTACGAGCTCGGCGCCCTGTACCAGCAACAGAACAACGCCGCCCAGGCGCGCGAGGCTTACGGCAAGTCGCTGGCCGCCGACGCCAAGTTCATGAAACCCTACCTCCAGTTGGCCCTGCTCGCCGCCCAGGAGCAGAAATGGCAGGAGGTGGCTGACACCACCGACCGTCTGCTGGCACTCGACGCCTACGACTACCCCCGCGCCTGGTTCTTCAACGCGGTCGCTAATTTCAACCTGCGCAAAATCGACGCCGCCGAGAAGAGCATCCGCCAGGGCTTGAAGCTCGATACGCAGCACAGCATCCCCAAGTTGAACCACCTGCTGGGCATCATCCTCTTCAACAAGCAGGACTTCACGGGCGCCTCCGAACATCTCCGCAGCTACCTCCAGCACGCGCCCAACGCCCAGGACGCCGACACCGTGCGGAAGCAACTGGCCGAGCTGGACAAGGTCACGGGCCAGGCTGCCGCCGCTCAGCCTCAGGCGCCACAACCGCAACCGTAACGGGCGCGCCGTGCCCGCACTCCCGCTGCCCGATCTCCGCCGCCGCTATCGCGACGAGCTGTTCGAGCGCTTCCTCCCGTTTTGGGATCGCCACGGCATCGACCACGAGCACGGCGGCTTCTTCCACCATCTCGACTACGACGGAACGCTGCTCGGCACTGACAAGTTCCACTGGTTTCAGGGCCGCGGCCTCTGGGTCTGGAGCTTCCTCTACAACCACTTCGGCCGCGATCCGCGCCACCTGGAAGTGGCCGCCAAAGCCAAGGACTTCCTGCTGGGCGCCCTTCAGTCCTATCACGGCGATGTTTATGCGATGTACTTCGCCGCCGAAGGCCTCCAGGAGTACGCCTTCGCCGCCGGCGACGACCAGGCCTTGGCAACGGCGCTGGGGCTGGTACGCAAGCTGTTCGCGCACATCGACCGGCCCGCGTACGGCCCGCGGCCCCAGGGCTTGTGGATGGTCAACCTCCGCATCGCCACCCAGATGCTGCGGCGCTGGAACGAGCCGGATGTGGCCGCGATCGCCGATCGCGCGCTTGAGGCCATCATCGACAAACACTACAACCCTGAGGTCGGCCTCAACACCGAGCTGCTGAACTTCGACTTCACCCGCCCCGCGGGCGAAGAGAACAAGTGCCAGCTCGGGCACAGCGTCGAGACGCTCTGGATGGCGATGGACGAGGCCGACCGCCGCGCCGACCCCGCGCTGTGGCGAACCTGCGCCCAGCGCATCCGCCATCATCTCGATGTGGGCTGGGACCACGTCTACGGCGGCCTGGCGCAGTGGGTCAACGTGGACCGCCCCGGCTACCGGTGGCCGGAGGAAAATCCGGTCGGCACCAGCTTCCGGTTCCAGGGCGCCGGCGAGTACAACTACATGAAGAGCCTCTGGGCGCTGAACGAAGCGCTCATCGGCACCTTGCTCATCTACGAGCGCACCGGCGCGGAGTGGGCCGCGCGCTATTTCTCGCTCGCCCAGGAGATGATCGACCGCAAGTTCTCATTGAAGGAGCGCGGTTACCCCGGCTACATCCTCTTCGGCGACCGCCAGGTGACGTTCCACCCCCATGGCGACCGCCAGGACAACTACCACCCGCCGCGCCAGTTGATGCTCTCCCTGCTGGCGCTGGAGCGGATGCTGGTTGGCGCCCCTTAGAAGACGTCGTCCATACGGATTCGGGCGTTGTGCTCGGGGATCTCGAAAGCGGCGACCTCGCTCAAACCCGCGCCGGTGTAAACATAGAGCTTGCGCATCCACGGGTCAACCAGCCACACGTGGGCTACACCCCAGCCGTGATATTCCTCGAGCTTCTTGATCACGTCCGTGTACCGGTCGTCCCGCGAGACAATCTCAACCACGATCAGCGGCGGGCTGGAAGGCACGTCCTCGGCGGGTTGCTCCCCGGCGAACACGGCCAGATCGGGGATCCGATAGCGGCGGGCCGAGAGTTTCAGCCGCAGTTCGGGCAGCGAGTAGAGCGGATATTTCCGGCGTAGCTCGTAGAACAGTTCGATCAGCCGGGCCTGTGCTGCGCTGTGCGGATTCTCGCCCGCGTTCCTCTCCACCACTTCGCCGTCCACGAACTCGCGGTCAGGTCCCTCAAAACTGGTTCGAAGGTACTCCTCGACCGGGATGACGGCCTTGGTCGCCATACCACTGAGATTACCACTGGAACCGCAGCGGCACACGCGCTGCGGTAGAATGCCTCTCCGGAGGTCTGACATGTCATATCCAACCGCACGCCGCCGGTTCCTCGCATCCACCGGCGGAGTCCTGCTGCTCAAATCGGAAACGGTCTTCGGGACCCAGGCCAACACCGCCCTCGAAGTGGGCATTATCGGCTGCGGCGGGCGCGGCATCTACGTCGGCGGCTTCTTCAAGGAATACGCGGGCGCGCGCATCGTGGCCCTGGCCGACGCCTTCCGCGACCGCGCCGAACTGCTGGTCGAGAAACTCCAGCTCGACTCGCCCCGCGTGCATATCGGGATCGACGCCTATCGCGAGCTGGTCAGCTCGAAGCTCGACGCGGTCATCATCGAAAGCCCGCCCTACTTTCATCCCGAGCACGTCGAAGCGGCCGTGGCCGCCGGCAAGCACGTCTTTCTGGCCAAGCCGGTCGCCGTCGATGTGCCGGGCTGCCTCAGCATCAAGGCCAGCGGTGAGAAGGCCGAGGGCAAGCTCAGCTTCCAGGTGGACTTCCAGACCCGCGCCCAGCCGGTGTTCCAGGAGGCGGCCCGGCGCGTCCACCAGGGCGCCATCGGCACGCTGGTGATGGGCCACGTTTACTACCACACCGGCCGCCTGCGTCGCCAGGACAAGCCCGGAATGTCCGCGGCCGAAGCGCGCCTGCGCAACTGGACCTTCGACAAGGTGCTCTCCGGCGACGTCATCGTCGAGCAGCACATCCACGTGCTCGACGTCTCCAACTGGTACGCCGGCGCGCACCCGCTCAAGGCCTTCGGGACCGGCGGCCGCAAGGCGCGCGTGGACGTCGGCGATTGCTGGGACCATTTCGTCGCCGCCTACTGGTACCCCAACGACATCAAGGTCGATTTCAGCTCCAACCAGTTCCTCAAGGGCTTCCACGACATGTGCATCCGCTTCTACGGCACGGCGGGCACGGTGGATTCCCATTACGGCGGCGCGGTCAGGATCACCGGCGACAATCCCTGGCCCGGGATCGAGAAGGACGACACCTTCCGCGAGGGCGCCGTCACCAACGTCAAGAATTTCGCCGAGAGCGTCCGCACCGGCCGCTACCTCAACAACGTGGCCGAAAGCGTCGAAAGCAACCTGACCTCGATCCTCGGCCGCATGGCCGCCTACGGCGAGCGCCTGGTCACTTGGGAGGAGATGCTGCGCTCCGGGGAGAAGCTGGAGGCCAACCTGAAGCTATAGCCCGTCCAAGCGGCGCGAAGCGCTGGCGGCCCTGGGGAGGTCTGCTCACCGAGCAGGACGCGGCCCAGGAAAAGGAGCGCATCGGCCACGAGCTGGCCGGCATGGCCCGCGCGGGCGACTTCCCGCTCGAAGTCCTGCCGCTCGCCGTCGCGGAGACTCCCGAGCAGGCCGCCGCCGGCGCCATCAACCAGTGCATGGGCACCATCATGCCCATGTCGGAGACAACCGCCTGCCTGCCGTTGAGCATTCTCAACGACGAGGGCTACATGGCCTTCTGCGAGTCGGATTTCGTGGTGATCCCGGCCGGCGTCCTGCTGCACTACATCTCCGGCCGGCCCGTCTTCTTCCACAACCCGACCTACCCGCACGACGGCCAGATCACGCTGGCCCACTGCACCGCCCCCAGGAAGATGGACGGCAAGACGCTCGAGCCGGTCCGCATCCTCACCCACTTCGAATCCGGCTACGCCATCCGCAAGCTGGGGGTGGACTGGCTCAACCTGTCCGCCTGATTCGGTGACGGGCTGCACAATCTCGAAATTGGCCGCGGCCTGTTGCGGTAAGCGCGCGCGGTCGTCGCCCGCAAGTCCCTGTTGACGACCTACCCGCGCTGCCAAGAGACCTCGCGGGTGGGCGCCTCAAATGGGACACCCTTCCCGAGGTGGTGGCGGTCTGGCTGCACCCGCGCACAGAGGCGGTCGCATATATACTTTCAACTGATGAAAAGCGGACCTCGTGTCTTTTGTCTTCTGATCCTGGGCGGGATGGCCTGGAGCCAGCAAGGACGGCTCCAGTTGGATGATCTCGTGGCCGAAGCGGTCGCTAACAACCCCGAAATCGCGGCCGCGCGGAAACGTTTCCAGGCCGCGATGCAACGCCCCAGCCAGCAAACGGCCTTGCCGGATCTGGTATTCACGCCCGGCTATGCCAGCAACGGGCATCCGTGGCCCGGAGCGGGCCTAGGCGTCTGGCCGACCAGCCACGTGGGTGCGACGCTCTCTCAGGAGTTCCCATTCCCGGGCAAACGGACGCTCCGCGGCGGCATCGCTTTGAAGGAAGCGGAGGCGGCGGCTCACGAATACGAACTGGCGCGCCTCAGTGTCATTTCGCGGCTCAAGACTGCCTACCACCACCTGCAATACGCCTATACCGCCCTGGATCTGCTGACGCGCAATCGGGACCTGCTCCGAAAACTGCGGAGGCTCACGGAGACACCCTACTTTGCGGGGCAGGCTGCCCAGCAGGCGCAAGTCTCCGTTCTTGAAACCCGCCTGGCACGAATGGAACAGGAGAAGCGTAGCCGGGAAGGGGAGATCAACAAGTTGTGCAAGCGTCCCCTGGTTTCCCCGTTGGCGCGCCCCGAGGACATGAGGCCGCCAAAGTTGGCAATGACGCTGGACGAGCTCCTTGCCAGGGCCGCCGGGAACGCTCCGTTGCTGCGGCGTGAACAACGATTGGTGGAGAGGAACGAGCTGGCGCTCAAGCTTGCTCGCAAAGAATATTATCCGGATTATGAGCTTTCGGCCGGTTACTTCGCCATGGGTCGCATGCCGGATCTCTACGATTTCCGTGTAAGCATCAGGCTGCCCCTGTATTGGCGTAAGCGCGCGGGTGGCGTGGCGGAACAGCGTTACAGCCTCGAGCAGGCGCGCAGCAACTACGAGGCTACCAGCCAGGACCTCCTGTTCGAAATCAGGAACGAGCACCAGAAAGCTCAGACCGCTTTCCGGCTGATCGCCGCTTATGCCGACACGGTGCTCCCAGAGGTGAACCGCGCGCTTGAATCCTACCTGGCCGCCTACGAGGCTGGGACAGTGGATTTCATGGCGGTGCAAGCCAGCTTCATGAGCGCGGTTGAGGCGGAACTGGGCTACTACGGGGAGATTTTGGACTGTTACCTGGCGCTGGTCCGCCTCGAAGAGCTGACCGGGATCTCCCCGGGCTAGAATGTATTGGGAAGGAAGCGAGGCGCTATGCGAAGCGGTGAACGTCTGACGGCGGTTCTTATAGCCGCCGGCGCTCTTCTGATGCCGCTCATCCTTGCGGTTCCCTTTCTCCGCGCGCTCCAGGGCGAGCAGGCCTCCGAGGTTGCCTTGCGGATCATCCTGGTGCGTTCGCTGTCGCAGGCTCAAGAGGTTTTTCAACGTCTGGGCGACGGGGTGCCGTTCGAAGTGGTGGCGAGAAAGGATTCCATCGACCCCAGCGCGGCAGAGGGCGGTTACCTGGGAAGGGTGCGGCTGTCGGACCTGCGTCCGGAACTTCGGAACGCCTTGAAAGGCGTTCAGCCCGGACAGGTGACTCAGCCTGTGGAAACCCCGGCCGGCTACATGATCATAAAGGTCCTCACCGATGCCGAGAGGCTTGACATCGAGAGCGCGGAGCGCGGCCGCAAGCTCGCCGCCGCAGCCCCGGGAAACTTCCGCTATGTCACCGACATCTCCGGTTTTGCGGAGGTGGACGGGATTATGAGCCGTCTGCCCAAGCCGGTCGGCTGGGACCAGGACCTGAGGGCCATCTGTGAGATCAGACAGCAAGCGATCAGCACGGGTGTTCAGCAATTCGAAGGCTATCTGGCCGCCGCCGGCCTGCGAGAACCATCGGACAGGCGCATCAAGGGCCTTGTGTCAGCGCATTACGCCCTCGCTCAGCTTTCGGCGTACCAGGGGAAGCTGGATAAGGCGGCGGAGCACTATCAGACCACCTATCAACTCGCTCAAGGCCATGTGCCGGTGGAACTGCAACTGGACCTGGAGGAGAAGCTGGGGCTCGTATACCTCCATCGAAGCTGGTTGGAAAACGCGGTTCCCGGTAATCCGGCCCCGAGCTGCATCCTCCCCATGCCGCCCGATCCGCGGTACAAGCGCACAGGCGCGGCGGAAAACGCCATCAAGCACTTCCTGAGGTACCTCGATCGGGACCCCGTGGATCTGGAGGTGAAGTGGCTGCTCAACATAGCCTACATGATGCTGGGCAAGTATCCCCGGGCAGTGCCGCGAGAACATCTGATCCCGCCGTCCGTGTTTGAGTCCAAGGAGCCGATCGGCCGCTTCACGGATGTGGCGCGGTCGGCCGGCCTGGTCACCTTCGACATGGCAGGCGGTGCGATCATCGATGACTTCGATAACGACGGTCTGTTGGACGTGGTCACCTCCAGCATGGATGCTTGCGCGCCTTTGCACTATTTCCATAACAACGGGAACGGTACCTTTACGGACCGGCGCTCCCAGGCGGGGCTGGATAATCAGCTCGGCGGTCTGAACATCGTGCACACCGATTATGACAACAACGGCTGCCTGGACCTCCTGGTGCTCCGTGGCGGCTGGCAGTTCCCCATGCGCAAGTCGCTGCTGCGAAACAACTGTGACGGAACGTTCAGCGATGTCAGTCGAGAGAGCGGACTGGCGATCCCCGCGACCGCGACCCAGACAGCCGCCTGGGCCGACATCGATAACGACGGCGACCTCGACCTGTTTGTCGGGAATGAAAACGCACCCAGCCAGCTCTTCCTGAACAAGGGGGACACAACCTTCGTCGATATCGCGCGTGCTGCCGGGGTCGATCGGATCGCTTTCACTAAGGCGGTCGTGGCCGGAGACTACGACAACGACGGATATCCGGACTTCTACGTCTCGAATTTACGGGGCGAAAACTTCCTTTATCACAACAACCACAACCGGACATTTACAGAGGTGGCCCGGCACTTGAGAGTGGAAATGCCGTTGGTCAGCTTTCCGGCATGGTTTTTTGACTATGACAACGATGGCTGGCTCGACCTGTTCGTCACCAGCTACTACACGTCCGACGTAGAGGTGTTGCGTAGTTATTTGCAGCTCCCGGTTCGGGCTGAGACCCTCAAACTGTACAGAAACACCGGCAGAGGCTCGTTTGAGGATGTCACCCAGGCGGCCGGCCTTGACCGCGTGTTCATGCCGATGGGCGCGAACTTCGGCGACGTGGACAACGATGGTTTTCTCGATTTTTACCTGGGGACCGGGAACCCTTCTTTCGGCGCCCTGGTGCCGGACGTTCTGTTCAGGAATAGGGCGGGGAAGTCCTTTGTCGATATCACTGCCGCTTCCGGCACGGGTTGTCTGCACAAAGGTCACGGGATTGCTTTCGCCGACATCGACCACGACGGCGATCAGGATGTTTTCATCCAGGTCGGCGGCGCAGTCCTGGCGGACCGGCACGCGAGTATGCTGTTCAACAATCCCGGCAACGGGAACCGCTGGATCAATATCCGCCTGGAGGGTGTCAAGACGAACCGGGCGGCGCTCGGCGCCCGAATCAAGCTTACACTGGAGGCCGAGGACGGCCGGCGCCAGCTTGTCCACCGGGTCGTGGGTGGCGGCGGCTCTTTTGGCGAGTCCCCGTTTCAACAACACATCGGGCTGGGCAAGGCCGCGCGGATCCAATCTCTCGAAATCTGGTGGCCGACGAGTAACACGCGCCAGGTCTTCGAAAATGTACCAACCAACCAGTTCATCGAGGTGAAGGAGTTCGCAAAAGAGTTCGCCAGGCTGAAGCGGCCGTCTTTTTCGCTGGGAGGGAAAAGCCCGGGGCCGTCCGCCGCGAGGGCGCCGTCACCAACGTCAAGAACTTCGCCGAAAGCGTCCGCACCGGCCGCTACCTCAACAACGTGGCCGAAAGCGTCGAAAGCAACCTGACCTCGATCCTCGGCCGCATGGCCGCCTACGGCGAGCGCCTGGTCACTTGGGAGGAGATGCTGCGCTCCGGGGAGAAGCTGGACGCCAGGCTGAAGCTATAGCCGGTCCAACCCCCGCCACGCCGCAAGCTGGCGGCTCGGGGGAGGCTTGCTCACCGAGCAGGACGCGGGGCAGGAGAAAGACCGGATCCGCCACGAGCTGGCGGCCATGGCTCGCGCCGCCAAACTCCCGCTCGAGGTCGTGCGCTCGCGGTCACGGAGACGCCCGAGCAGGCGGCCCTCCGGCGGCAGCGTCCAGGTGCTGGAAACCCTGACGGACCCGGTAAGTGGAACGATATGTTCGTGCGCCATCCGTCCGGTCCCGTCTACTTGTGGTACGAGATCGTTGAGCCCCGGCTTCTGCGAAAGACCGTGGACGAGTTGGCCCTTGCCTGCGGGGGTTCGGTTGACACGACCGCTTTTCGGAGCGATGTTGCGGCGGATCGAGGCGCTGCCGGTGCCGGCGAAGTGGCCAGACCGAAACCGGCCCCAGGCTTTTGAACGTCCCAAGGCCCCTCCCCGCCGGCCGGACGGCCTCAAAACTGGGGGAGGGCAAGCTGTCCCAGCTGCACGGCAACCTCCGTCATCGGCAATCTGTGGAGGTACTGCACAGACGCTTACGGTTTACGCCGGCTGGAAATCAATTGATCGGCTTGAGCCACTG
>JBBTDS010000611.1:0-1040 GCA_038060875.1 Acidobacteriota bacterium
CGCATGAGACAAGAATCTTCGCGCCGTGCAAAGAAGCGGGGATTTAGTAGTACAGTAACCCATTCCCGCGTTTTCGCTCCCTCCACTCCCCCAATTCGCGGCCGCCACAATGTTATGCTGATCTCCTCACCGCCGCTTTGGAGGAGATCGGTTGGCCACAGGCACGGAAAGCCCGCGCGAATTGCGGTCCTGGAAAGAAATCGCCGCCTTCCTCGGCGTCACGGTGCGGACCGCCCAACTCTGGGAGGGAAAGAAGGGGCTTCCGGTCCGTCGCATCGCCGGCAAGCCCGGCCTCGTCTTCGCCGATCCTGCCGAAGTCGCCGCCTGGAAGACCTCCGGCCCGCCCGCCCCGCAGCCGCTGCCCACATCCCGCCTGCGCCGCCTCTGGCCCGCTCTCTTGATGTTGTCGATCGCGGGCGCATCCCTCGCACTGTTCATGCCGAAGCTCAACGGCCCGCCCGCCGCGCTGTCGCTCCAGGACAACACGCTGATCGTCTCCGATCAAGCCGGCCGCGAACTCTGGCGAAAGACCATCGGCAGGCCGCTTCAGGCTGGTCTGCACACGCGCCTCGCGCCCGGGCAATCACACAACTGGCCCGTGTCCTGGGTCGGTGATCTGGACGGCGACGGCCGAACCGAAGTGCTCTTCGTCCACTCGTTCTACCCTGACACGTCCACCGGAAGCACGCCCCTGGTCTGTTACTCCGATCGCGGCGTCGAGAAATGGCGCTTCGTCCCCAACCGGGTCGTGGCCACCCTGGCCGACACGTTTGGGCCGATCTATAACACCTGGCAGATCGCCGTGTTCTCCCTGCGCGACGGGTCCAGGGCGGTCCTGGTCAGCAGCCCTCATTACCATCTCTACCCACACCAGATCGCCCTCCTGTCCCCACGCGGTGAGCTGTTGAGGGAGTACTGGCATTCCGGCCAGTTCTACCGGATGGAGGTAGCTGATGCCGACGGGGACGGCGGCAGTGAAATCTACCGGGTGTGGCTACTTTAGAACGACGCTCCAGTGGCCGGGATGGAGGCGTTGCTGA
>JBBTDS010000612.1:0-4766 GCA_038060875.1 Acidobacteriota bacterium
ACCGAAGACCCAAATGTTAGGTCACCGAAGTACCGTGGAAATCGAGGCTAGCGGCGGTGTGGCGAAGATCCTCGATTTCGGTCTGGCCAAGCTGTTATCGGAGCCCCGGCAGGCTGCGGAGGCAACCGGAGGGCCGGCATCGGAGTGCCCGGCGGAACTGACGATCACCCAGCCCGGAACCTGCCTCGGCACCGCGCCCTATATGTCACCGGAGCAGATCCGGGGCGAGGCGATCGATGCGCGCAGCGACCTGTTCTCCCTCGGCGCGACGCTGTACCAGGCCGCAACCGGCGCGCCTCCCTTCCAGGGCGGCACAAGGGCCGAGGTCGCCCAGGCCATCCTCAACGAACCTCCGGTAGCGCCCCGCCAGCTCAAGGCCGCGCTTTCCCGTGAGCTGGAGCGCATCGTGCTGAAGGCGCTCGAAAAGGACCGTGCGCAGCGGTATCAGAGCGCCGCCGAGTTTAAGGCCGATCTGGAGCGGCTCAGGCGCGAGGATCTCGCGCCCCGCGCGGGGCTGCTGGCCTCGCCGCGCAGGTGGGCGGTCGTTGCCTTGGCCGTGCTGGCTGCGGTGATCGGGGTTACACTCTGGATGCTGCGCGGTCCGGAACCGGCGCCCGCGGTCCCGCTCAAGGCGGTCCTTCTGACAAGCTACCAGGGCATGGAGTCAATTCCGAGTTTCTCGCCGGACGGCAGCCAGGTGGCCTTCCAGTGGGCTGACGAGGGGGATAACTGGGACATCTACGTGAAGTCGATCGGCATCGAGAAGCCGCTGCGTCTCACCAGCGGCCCAGGCGCCTCGACCAGCCCGGCCTGGTCTCCCGACGGGCGTTTCATCGCATTCCTCCGGCAGTTGAACGACCGCACTTTTGGGTGTTTCCTCATCCCGCCGAGCGGCGGAGGGGAGAGGAAGGTTGCTGAGCTGGAGGGGGTCGTCATCCCTGGGATCTACCGGGCCACCGCCTGGTTTCCCGACGGCCGGCGGCTCCTCGTCGGCTCCTACGGCAGCGGTGGCATCGGCGGCAGCGCCAAGGGTCTCCGGTTGCTCTCCATCGTCTCGGGCACCTGGGAGCTGCTCACCGAGCCGGACCGAGGAGCCGACCTCGGCCCAGCCATCTCTGCGGACGGGCGCTCGATCGCCTTCAGCCGCTTGTACGATTACGCCCAGTCGGAGCTTTACGTGCTCGGGGCGCCCGGCCCCGGAGAGGGCCCCTCCCCGCCGAGGCGGGTCAACCTGGAGAGACACAGCGCCGAAGACCCTGTGTGGACCGCGACCGGCCGCGATCTCATCTTCTCTTCCGGTGAGTTTCCACTGGCGATTCTCTGGCGGATGCCCCCGGCGAAGCCTTCTCAGATCCGCACACTGGGCCTGGCGGTCCAGCGCGGTCACTCGCCGGCCATCTCGCCGGCGGCGAACCGCCTGGTGTACGTGAAAGCCGAGACTGACGAGAACATCTGGCGCATCGAGTTGAGCGCGCCCGGAGTGCCCGCCGGTCCGCCCGTGAAGTTGCTGGCGTCCACCGAATGCGACCTGAGCCCCGATCATTCTCCCGACGGAGCGAGGATCGCGTTCGAGTCCTGCCGGTCGGGAACCAGGGAGATCTGGGTGGCTGACGCCGGTGGATCCGACGCCCTGCAACTGACCTCGCATGGAACCCGGCCCCACGACCCGCTCTGGTCGCCGGACGGGACCCGCATCGCTTACACCTGCCCGGTCGATGCAGTGGACGAGGTTTTCGTGGTGAGTGCTTCCGGCGGCAACCCAAGAAGGCTGGCTGCGCATTCGGCGAGCGACCGGGCATTTGGCTGGTCAGCAGACGGGAAACGGGTCTACTTTACCTCCGACCGCGGGGGCCGGTTGCGAACCTGGAGTGTGGCCGTCGAAAGCGGGGAGGCGGCGCTGGAAAGAGAGGGTCCCGCGGGGCAGATGTCGGCCGACGGCAGAACTCTGTACTATGTGGAGCGGGGTACGAATACCGTATGGAAGAAGCCCATCGCGGGAGGAGAGGCGGTAATGGTGCTCGGGCCCCTCAGCAACTGGGTTAATTTCCGCGTTACCCCAGAAGGGATCTACTTCATCCCGGTGCGCGGTCTGGACGGCCGCCACTACCTGAAGTTTTGCGGGTTCGCGACGAAATCCGTCCGAACCGTAGCCGTTCTTCCAGCCCGCCCCTCCTGGGGTATCTCCGTTTCGCCGGACGGGAGGACGGTTCTGGTTTCCCTGTATGACCGGGAGGCGACCGACCTGATGCTGGTGGAAAACTTCCAGTGATCGGCCGCGCCATCCCCCAGCCACTCCCAAGAGGCGTCGCTCTCGCGCTCGAGGCTGCGCCGATCACCGCACCGGGAACTTCACCTCCGGCCCGTTGATCCAGGCCACACTCAGCCCCAGGGTGGCCGTGCCCGCGGCGGTGCCGTCGGGGACCCGGAAGTCCACCCGATAGACATTGGTCTGGCCGAGCCAGCCGATGGCGTTGCGCACCTGGGCGGCCTTTCCGCCCACCGTGACCTCGAGCGGCGAGTTGACCTGGTTCTCTTTGCCCGGCTCCCAGGCCGGGAACGGCTTGCCGGGATCGAGACGGGTCGTGCCGGGGCCGAGCCCACTGGCGCTCATGATCAGCCGCTCGCCCGCGCCCGCGGGCTTCTCGGTGGTGACCGGCGAAAAGTCGTCGCCGTCGAAGAGGGCGGGGCCGGCTGAGAGACTTTGCACTTCCAGCCGCGCGTGGCCCGGTGTGATTGTATTATGGGGTTTGGAACACGGCCGGATCCCAGGCGAGCCTCTGGCTTTCATTCAGGACTGCGTCAAGAGACGGAGGATTCGATGGACTTATCACGCTGCACTTCGCCTCCGGCAGCGAGTTCTGGCGGTGGAAACCGTGTTGTGGCGAGAACCATGATCTGCCGCACCTGTGGTGGGGCGTTGCGCAGCCGTGTGACAGACCTGCCTTTTAAGGTTGCTGACACATCGATCGTGATCCTGAAGGGCCTACCCGTGCTCCAGTGCAGTCAATGCCAGGAGACGGAATTGGATCATCCGTTGATGGTCGAGGTGGAGAGGATTCTAGCATCCTTCGATCAGACCACCGAACTGGAAATCATCCGCTACGCCGCGTAGTCCCGAGTGGTGGCGCAGTTCCGACGATGGCTGCGCCAATGCGTTCCTATGTGTGTTCCTCGTCCGGCGGCGGCAGCGCCAGTTCCAGGGTGTAGTTGTAGATCTCGCAAAGGTCTCTGAGGAATTGGACGGCGGCCGCGGTCGTAGCCAGCGGGCGGCTGAACGCCTTCCGGCCGTGGAACCAGACGAAGCCGTCCTCGCGCCGGAGCAGAGCGAGTATCATCTCGCCCCGCTCGAACTTGAGGACCGCCGTGCCCACCGGTGGATATGACCGGCTCACCGCACCGGGAACTTCACTTCCGGGCCGTTGATCCAGGCCACGCTCAGGCCCAGGGTGGCCGTGCCCGCGGCGGTGCCGTCGGGCACCCGGAAGTCCACCCGATAGACATTGGTCTGGCCGGGCCAGCCGATGGCGTTGCCCACCTGGGCGGCTTTGCCGTTCACGGTCACCTCTACTGGCGAGTTGACCACATGCTCCTTGCCGGAAACCCAGGCGGGGAAGGGCTTGCCGGGGTCGAGATTGGGCTGCACCGGGCCCAGCCCCGAGACGCTCATGATGAGGCGCTCGCCGGCCCGCGCCGGCTTCTCGGCGGTGACTGGCGAAAAGTCGTCGCCGTGGAAGATAGCCGGGCCGGTGGGAATGGTCGATACTTCCGGCCAGGTCATGGGGATGAGGTGGACGACAAAGCGGCGAGTCCCCCCGCCGTTGATCCGCCGGTTGGCCGGATCTTCGACCACCGAGGTTGTCCTGATGCCCGCCGATCGGACCACGCCGGCATAGCCGCGTGCCCCGAGAAAGGCGCCGGTGCCGCCGAGCACCGTCAGGTCGTGTACCGTGGCCGCGGTCGGCGCACCCGGGAGGAGTGTTACCCCGCCCAGCCCGAGGGCCATGATGGTTCCGACCGCTGTGCCGTCAGGTTGGAGGATGGCGAACGCGTTGTCCTGCATGCAATTGCCGGCAACGTCGGCAATAGCACGGCCCGGGGTGTACACGTTGGTGTAACCCGACGCGAGAGACCGGACTTTCCACATTCCTTTGGCCGGCTTGTCGTTGACGGCGACAATATCGCCAATCCCGACAAGCCATTGGAACCGGCTGTGTGCAGTTGCCGGCCGGGTGACCACACCTGGCGCGGTGCCATACTTGGTGGGATCAAAGGCGTCGACAACATAGAAGACGACATTCTCCGTGTCTATAGTCGTGATCGTCACCGGCGGCGCTTCGGCCACCATGGCCGCCGCGCAGGCGACAAGAACGAAAACAGTTTTCCAGTTCATGGTTTCTTCCTTTCCGTGCCGGCTCAAACCGGCCTGGGGAGCACTCCGCAGTACCCCCTCACTTTGTTAAGCGCCGATCGGGGCCAAAAAGGGTAACAGCCCGTGAGAAATTTCCACCGCCGCCGGTGCTACAATGGCCTGACGGGCGGACAATGCGATCCGAAACTCCGCTCGATATCACCGGCTTACTCCAGAGGTGGAGCAGCGGGGACCAGGCGGCGCTGGCCGAGCTTACCCCCCTCGTGTATGAGGAGTTACGCCGCCTCGCCCGGCATCACTTGGCCGGCGAACGCCAGGGGCAGACCCTGAACACCACCGCCTTGGTCCATGAAGCCTGGCTGCGGCTGGTCACGGTCAAAGACGCGCGCTGGCAGCA
>JBBTDS010000613.1:0-1635 GCA_038060875.1 Acidobacteriota bacterium
GGAAGCTCCGTTTTTTGAAGACACGATGTCACTCATGTTGTCGGGCTCGAAACGCTGTGCGGTTTTCCGATGAAAGCGGCCCGGTACACGTCCTTTTTCGGCTTCTGCAGACACACCGCTGGTGTCCCCCTCGCTGTCGCCGTCATATTCGTGTCCACTTTACCTCATAACCGTGTCAACAAGACCAAGTTGTGACAGAGAACCGCAAGACCCACGCTGGCCGCATAATGCCTAAATCCCTTGAAAAGACAGCACCCGAGCTTAAAGGCCCGTTTTAACACCGAGATGCTGCCCTCCACGCCCGCGCGGAACCGCTGGCCGCTCACAAAGGCCTCAGCGGTTTCCCGCTCATTCTCCTGCGGATTGCGACGACCCTTCTTGGGAATCGAGACCGTCCGGATGTGGGCCTGCAGCAAATGGATCTGCCCCATGTTCTCATAGAATCCCTTGTCCGTCGCGAGGACGTCCGGATACTGGCCGAACAACGCCTGATGTGCCTCCAAGGCCGGTGCCAGCAAATCCCGATCCTCGCGACGCCTGGGCAATACCTGGTAGTGATGGATGAACTTCTCCGCCGTCTGAGCCAGCATCACCTTATGACCAAACTCGATAGGCTTACGCGCCTTACCCCGTTGAATCAGTTCCGTATGTTCCTCGAACAGACTGTAGAGCTTCTCGTCGGCAGGCACGCTGAGCCCCTGGAGCACACGCTGATCCGCCTGGGTGATAATCCGATGGACCAGCGGCAGATAATGAGCCAACTCCGCCGCCTCGTAACCGATTGCCTGGGCTTGGGCCAACACGGTCTGACCCACCGCGTGAATCCAGCGTACCTTCTGAATCAGCAGACGGTAATGACGCTTGACCTGCCGTACGGTTGCCTTGCGTTTGCTGGAAGCGTTGCGGGCAATGAAGGTAGCGAGCTTCTTGACCTTCCTGTCGTGAAAGCGGTGATCCAGCTCCAACTGGGGCAACTCCTTCTGAATTTCATGGAGCAGCCGCGAGAGCGTACGGAAACTGTCCCACAGCAAGGACGAGTCCGTGGGGTAGTGAATGTTCGTCTCATAGACCGTGGTATCCAGCCGCTGTTTCTCGCCGCTGATCTTGCCTTGAGCGATGGCATAGCCAGCCACCCCCTGATTCATCGCCTCCAGGGTCTTGGCCGACAAGACACAGAACGCCTTGTTCAGAAACGTAAAATCCATGGTGGGCTTGAAGCCCAGACGCACAAAATGCCGCAGAAATTCGCTGGTGTCGATCCGGATCACCACGTCGCGATAACTGTCGCCTTCGATGAACATCACCAGCAAGGCCCGCAGCAGTTGTTCCGAGGTGTATCCCGCGCGTCCCTCTCGCGAACTCGAAAGCAGCTTGGCCCAGTCCCGATGGGCCAGCGTCAAGAGGTCGGCATTCTCGTCCAGCATCTCGGAGAGGGCCCGATATTTATCACGATACTCGGTGACCACTTTAAGCGTTGACTTTTCCGTGAAATCGAAGTACTGTTCCTGGATCGACTTGAGTCTCATGTCTGCTCCTTTCTTGTTGACAGCGTTTTCCCATTATAAAAGGAGCAGACTTTCTCTCTACAGTTTTGTACAAATCATGCCCACAATTTCTTTCCGCAACAGGAACTAG
>JBBTDS010000614.1:0-34783 GCA_038060875.1 Acidobacteriota bacterium
ATAGCCCCACCAACTGGGTGTTGTCCGGTGGTCACAAAAACCAACCAAAGGCTGGAGGTGTTTTTCCCAGCGAGTTCAGCCGGCGCGACCTTTTGGGGTGGCTACCGGAGCAGTTGCCGGCTTCGGGGTGATTTCGACGTTCAGGTTGACTACCAACTGCTGGTCTGGCCACAGCGGAACGGAGTGAGAGTGGGTCTCGCAGCCAGCGAAGTTGGTGAGCCTGGTATTGTGGAACGAGTCAGCCGATCCCCACTTGAGCCAGGGCCATCCGAAGTATACCTGACCCATTTTCTTGACGGAGTCCAAGGCGTGACTCCGACCAGCGACCTGGCCGGTAAGTTGAGGCTGGTCAGGTCGGGAACCTTGCTCTCAGGCTATTATTGGAGCCCTGGTGGCTGGGTCCTCATCCACACCAGTACGGCAACCACCGCCGACCTGCGTTTCAACCTCGGAACCTGGAGCCACGATTGGGCCTTTGCCGACAGCGACGCCCAAGTCGCGTTTGACAATGTGATGTTGAATCAGGGCCAGTTGATCTGTCCGGCACCGGTAGACATAAAGCCGGGAACCGGTCCTAACGCCGTTAACCCCAAGAGCGAGGGCAAAATCCCTGTGGCCATCCTCGCCAGCGCAAACTTTAGTGCTGCCACCGTAAACCCGGTGACGGTTCGATTTGGCGCCACGGGGACTGAGGCGCGTCCGGTACACTATGCGCTTCAGGACGTGGACGCAGACGGCGACAATGACCTGATCCTCCAATTCAACACCCAGGACACAGGCCTTACGTGTGGAGCCACGCGAGCTGTCCTCACCGGAGCGACTTTTGGTGGAATCGCGATCCGTGGCGCGAATTCCGTCCAGACGGTGGGATGCAGGTGAAACGCTTACGGGGAGGCTCGGGTACGCTTGTCTAAGGAGCTGTGCTCCCTCGATCACGGATATTGTTGTCCTCAACCGGGTCTGCGTGGTTGAGGTCCAGCGTAGGTGTCTCCGGCCGAGGTCTCTCAGTGAAGATACCGTGGGGCGGCAACTGCGACGTCATCCGGCGCGGCTAGTCAGGCGCGGCCAGCGGCCAGTGCACAACCTTGCCCGGTACCGGGCGTAGGGGCGAGGCAGCCCAGGCGGCCCGGAAATCCTCCTGATAGAGCCGCCATGGGCGCTGTGGCAAGTGGACGATCACCACGGCAATGTGAGGGAAAAGCTGTAATCGGGACGCCGCCGCCTCACCAAAGAGCCGGTCTTGCGTGAGCAGGCAGGTGAAACCAGCCCCCGCCGCCGCGGCGACCAGTTCTCCGTTGTCCAGTGCCCGCCAGCCGCGGCGGGTTGCCGCGTCACAATCGATTCCATACTCCCGCAGCAGGGAGAGAAGGTGCACATCCATGTTGGCGTCAAGCAGCCACATGAAATGAGGTCGCCAGCTCGGCCGCGACTTTCAACACCTCGGGCAAGGCGTTATGAGGAAAAGAGTGGTCAAAGCTCTCGTCGATGTCTTCGAGTGTCATGCCGTTCGCCATGCACTCCAGGATGAGCGCTACTGACAGGCGCGTTCCACGTATGGCAAGCCCGCCGCCCAGCAGCCGAGGGTCGGCAACGATCCAGCGGTAGTCCTTGTAAGGACGCAGCGCCGAGGTCTCCATGCTTCACCGCCTGCCCTGATTATACTTGAGCCGGGCTGTTGCGGGCCGCCCGACTCAGAGCCCAGTAAAGCCAGGCACGCCGCGCAGCGAATGGTCGAACGTCATCGTGCTGCGGCAGCCCTTGGCCAGATTGAGCTGGGCGATCAGGTGGTCGGCGAAATCCCCCTTCCCGCCCCGGCAGGTTTCCAGGGCCCGGCGCACGGCGTCTTCCGCTTCCACACGGAACAAGTCGGCGCGGAGCAACTGCTCGATGGCGTCCAGGATGGCCCCTTTGGGGCGGGCGAAGGCGGACCGCAGCACCCAAGCCGTCTCGCACAGTACGATGACCGAGATGTGAACCAGCTCTCCCTTGGCCCTCGATTCGGCCAGGAACCGAGAGGCGCGCTCGACCTGCCGAGGATCGTCCTCGACCAGAAAGCGCACCAGCACGTTGCGGTCGATCCCGGTCATCGCCGCGCGCCAGCGGTGCTGCGCCGCCACCGGGAAACGACAGCTTCACCGACGGCCCGGTCCATCGCCCGAACGGTGACGGCCTTGCCCTTGGGGTGTTTCAGGATTCCCCTCAGTGCTTCAAAGCTGGTTCGCTTTGGCTCCAGCGAGAGTCGCCCGTCCCGGTCGAGCACAAAGTCGATCCGGTCTCCCGGTTTCAACCCGAGCCGCTCCCGCACGGACACCGGCACCGTGATCTGTCCTTTGCTGGTGAGCGTGGCCACCGCCATGTTCCTTACCTATTGTAAGGAGCCGTTGGCCCGCGGCGCAACCTGGCGGAGGCGGTCGGCTCAGCGCGAGGCCGCCCGTTGCAGCCGGTCGTGCACCGCCGCCCATTCCGCGGAGTCCGGGGGCATCTCCACCGCTATCCAGTCCAGGCCTTCGCGGTCGAGTTGGTGCAGCGTGTCGTAGAGGACGGCGGCGTAATCGGCGGCGTGCGGCGGCATGCCGATCGAGCGGGCGGCTTCGGCCGGACGCCGCAGCCAGAGGTAGGCGCCGCGGCCATCCTGGGGCAGGGCGTCGTTCTCGACCACCAGCAGGCGCGTGGCCGGGCTGTAGTGGCGTGGATGCATCCCCGGCGAGACATGGGCGGCGGCCCCGTTCTCGATCCTTCCGGCGACCTCCACGGGCCCGATGAGCGCTTCAATCTGCTCCTTCGTGACGGCGCCGGGCCGCAGCAGCCGCGGCCTCTCCGCCGCCAGCGCCAGCACGGTGGACTCGATCCCCACCGCCGTCGGCCCGCCGTCCAGAATCAGATCGACCGCTTCGCCGAGGGAGTCGCGGACGTGTTCGGCGGTCGTGGGAGACAGGCGCGTGAAGTGGTTGGCGCTGGGAGCGGCGATCGGTAGGCCGGCGGCGCGGATCAGCGCCAGCGCCACAGGGTGGGCCGGCATGCGCAGGCCCACGGTATCCAGGCCCGCCGTCACCACGTCCGGAACCGAAGCCTGCTTGGGAACCACCAGCGTGAGCGGCCCGGGCCAGTAACGGCGCGCCAGCGTCTCGGCCTCCGGCGGCCAGACGCGGGCCAGCCCGCGGGCCATTTCCAGGGAATCGACATGGACGATCACCGGGCTGCGCGGCGGCCGGCCCTTCGCCTGGTAGATGCGCGCGACCGCCCCGGCGTCCAGCGCGTTGGCGCCCAGGCCGTAGACCGTCTCGGTGGGAAACGCCACCAGCCGGCCCTGGCGAATCAGGGCGGCGGCCCGCTCCAGAGTTTGCTGGTCCACCATCCGCGCGTCTTACTCCGGCAGGTCGGGCCGGTCCGGCGCCAGTTTGCCCGTCTTGCGCCAGACCAGGAAGGCGCGCATGAACCGGTCCAGGTCGCCGTCCAGCACGCGCTCGGGGTCGCCCACCGCCAGCCGGGTGCGCAGGTCCTTCACCAGCCGGTAGGGCGCCAGCACGTAGCTGCGGATCTGGCTGCCGAAGTTGATGTCGGCCTTGGAGGCTTCGACCTTGCGCTCCTCCTCGCGCCGCTTCTCCATCTCAAACTCGTAGAGCCGGGCGCGGAGCTGGCGTAAGGCCATGTCGCGGTTCTTGTGCTGGGAACGCTCGTTCTGGCACTGCACCACGATGCCCGAGGGCAGGTGCACCATACGCACCGCCGAGTCGGTGCGATTGACGTGCTGGCCGCCGCGCCCGCCGGCGCGGAAGGTGTCGATGCGGAGGTCTTCGGGCCGGATGTCGATCTTGACCTCGTCATCCACCTGCGGACAAACGAAGACCGAAGCGAACGAGGTGTGCCGGCGCGCGTTAGCGTCGAAGGGCGAGATGCGCACCAGCCGGTGCACGCCGATCTCCGATTGCAGCAGGCCGTAGGCGTTGTCGCCGTTGGTCTCGAAGGTGACCGACTTGATGCCGGCGCCCTCGCCGTCCAGCCGGTCGGTAACGACGGTCGAGAAGCGCTGGCGCTCGGCCCAGCGCAGGTACATGCGCAGCAGCATCTCGGCCCAGTCCTGGCTCTCCGTGCCGCCGGCGCCGGGATGAATGGTGACGATGGCGCTGCGGAAATCGTTCTCGCCCGAGAGCAGCAGCTCGGTCTCCAGCGTTTCCACCCGCGCCGAGAGCTTCTTCAGTTCCCCTTCGATGTCGCGGCTCACCTCTTCGCCTTCGCGGCCGAGCTCGAACAGCGTGTCCAGGTCGGCGGTCATGGCGGCCACCTCGGCGCCGCTGGCCAGGGTCTCTTCCAGGCGCTTGCGCTCGCGCAGCAGCCGCTTGCTGCGCTCGGGCTGGTTCCAGAAGTCGGGCGCGGCGATCTGCTGTTCGAGTTGGGTCAACTGGGACTTCTTGGCGGGCGCGTCAAAGATAGCCCCGCACGGCTTCGGCCTGCCGGCGGAGCGCTCCGTACTCGCGTTCGAGTTCCTCGAGGATCATGCCTACCCTATTTTAGCAAGATCAAGCAGATGCCCCCGCTTGCCGGTGTTGAACGCGCGGGTCGCGCCGATGCGCGCAGCCACGCCCTCGGCCTCGTGGATATGGCCGCACAGGAAGTATTCCGGCTGGTGCTCTTCGACGAACTCGCGGATGGAGCGGCTGCCGGCGTGCACGCCCTCGCGCACGCGATCCAGCGGCGTGCCCAGCGGCGGGCAGTGGCAGATGAGCACCAGCGGCTTGAGCGCGGCGAAGCGGGCCAGGCGCCCGGCCAGTTCCTTCTCGCTGTACTCGCCCGGGGTGTTGAACG
This sequence comes from Acidobacteriota bacterium, assembly GCA_038060875.1. Taxonomy (GTDB): domain Bacteria; phylum Acidobacteriota; class Terriglobia; order Bryobacterales; family Bryobacteraceae; genus JBBTDS01. Next base: position 4,804 of record JBBTDS010000614.1, read on the forward strand.
GAGTGGGATTGGAGTAGCCCAGCCCGGCCAGGTGATAGCCGTTGGCGGCGAAGCTCTTCTCGTGGAAGTCGTGCAGAGAGAACCGGCGGGCGAAGGCGGCGATCAGCGAGGCCGATTCGTGATTGCCGGGCAGCACGTATACCCGTTCCGCGCGGCGGGCGAGGATTCGGCCGATGGCCTCCAGCCCGCGCCCCCAGCTCACCAGGTCGCCGGCGGCGAAATAGTAGTCGGCTTCCACCTCCATCAGCCGTTCCAGCGCCGCGCAGTCGCCGTGAATGTCGGAGAAAACCAGCAGCCGCATACCGGCCCCGCCTTGACTTTTAAGCGTAGAGCATTTTACCTTAATGGGTTCGACCGGGCCAGGCTGCGGCGGCCCGCGAGCGTTTCAATGGAGGAGAACAACACCGGCGAGACCGGCGTCGTGGACACAGTCCTGGATTCGGGTTTGGAGAGCGCGGACGAGGCGGAGAACCTCGCGCTGGAAGCGGCCCGGCAGCTCGGCTTCGGCGACGAGGACCTGCACAAGATCGGCATGGCCGTGCGCGAGGCGGTGGTTAACGCGGTGGTGCACGGAAACCGCTATAATGCCCGCAAGAAAGTCCGGTTGCGGATCGCCGGGGACGAAGACCGGCTGACGGTGAGTGTGAGCGACGAAGGCCAGGGTTTTGATCTCGAGGCTCTGCCCGATCCGGTGGCGGCGTCCAACATCTTGCAGCAATCAGGCCGGGGGATCTACTTGATCCGCGCGTTCATGGACGAGTTTCAGGTGCGCCGCCTGGCTCCGGCCGGGACCGAGGTGAAGCTGGTGAAGTACGCCAGGCGCAAATGACAGGCGGCTGTGGAGCGAAACACAAGCGAGGAGGATAATTCATGAGCGTAAAACTCAGCCCCCGCCAGGTAGGCGAAGTCACGGTGATCGACGTCTCGGGACGCATCACCTTGGGAGAGGGTACCAGCATTCTCCGCGATGGCATCCGCGAGCAACTGGCCGGCGGCCAGCGGAAGATCCTGCTGAATCTCGGAGACGTGTCCTATATCGACAGCTCGGGGATCGGCGAACTGGTTTCAGCTTATACTTCGGTGACCAACCAGGGCGGCAGCCTGAAGCTGCTTAGCCTTACCAAGCGGGTCCAGGACCTGCTCCAGATCACCAAGCTGTACACCGTCTTCGACGTTTACGACAACGAGGCGCACGCCGTTCGCAGCTTCGGTTAGGCGCGGGTGGCGCATGCTTCAGCGTGCAGCGGCGAGCTTCAGCTCGCCGTCGCCTGCTGTGCTACAATTCCATTAGTTTCTCCCGATCGAGGTTTGCGTGGACAGAATCACCCGAAAGGAACTGAAGACCGATAAGTTCGCGCTCGAGGTCGAGCACACGGTCGAGTACGTCAGCCAGCACCGGAAACAGTTCAGCCGCTATGGCGCCATCGCGCTGGCCGTGGTTGTGCTGGTGGCCGCGGGCGCTTATTACCGCCGGCACCAGCGCGGCGCCCGCCAGGCGGCGCTCAACGCCGCGCTCCAGATCCAGAACGCCCCCATCGGCCAGACCGGCAACGAGTTTCTCCCCGGCTATCCCAGCCAGCAGGAAAAGGATAAAGCGGCGCTGAAGGTGTTCACCGACCTGGCCAGCCGTCACGCCGGCTCCGACGAGGGCGTGCTGGCGGACTACTACCTGGGCGCCATGGCCGCCGATCAGGGCAGGCTGGCTGAGGCGGCCAAGCTGTTCGAGGTAGTCGCCCGGGAGGGCAATGAGAACTACGCGGCGCTGGCCAAGCTGTCCCTGGCCGAGATCTACCGGGCGCAGGGCAAGCCGGCCGACGGGGAAAAGCTGCTGCGTTCACTGCTCGATAAGCCGACCGTGTTTGTGTCGAAGGAGCACGCCACCCTCGTCCTGGCCCAGTTTCTGGCCGAGAAGCGGCCCGAGGAGGCGCGCAAGCTGCTGGAGCCGCTGCGCACCCAGCGCAGCGCGATCAGCCGCGCCGCCCTGACCGAGTTGGCCCGGCTGCCCGCCAAGTAACTTGCCGGCGATGGAGGACGCGCACGGCGGCTTGCGGTTCCCGGTCGGTCGCAGCCGCGGCCGCCGCTATCCGGAGCCGGCGCATCCATACCGCAACGAATTCCAGCGCGACCGCGACCGCATCGTCCACGCCCGCGCCTTCCGGCGCCTGGAAGACAAGACCCAGGTCTTCCCGCCCGCCCTCTCCGACCACTTCCGCAACCGGCTGACCCACACCATCGAGGTCGCGCAGATTGCGCGGACGGTGGCGGCCGCCCTCGGCCTGGACGAGGATCTGACCGAGGCGCTGGCGCTGGCCCACGACATCGGCCACCCGCCTTTCGCCCACGCCGGCGAGGAGGAACTGAACCGGCAGATGAGCCGCTTCGGCGAGCGGTTCGATCACAACCTGCACGCGCTGCGGATCGTCGAGAGCTTCGAGCAGCGCTACGCCCGTTTCCCCGGCCTGAACCTTACCTTCGAGGTCCGCGAGGGCATCGTGAAACACTCGCGCGACTTCGCGCCCGGGGAACTGCCCGAGGCGGAGGAATACCTGCCCGGCCTGCGCCCCCCCCTGGAGGCGCAACTAATCGACCTGGCCGACGAGATCGCCTACAACACCGCCGACCTGGATGACGCGTTTTCGGCGCAGTTCTTCACGCTAGCCGAGATTGCGGAGAACGTGCCCGGGTGCACCGCGATCCAGCAGGCGGTCGAGCAGCAGTTCCCCGGTGCGCCGGAGCGCGTGCGGTTTCACGAAGGCCTGCGCCGGCTGATCGATCTGCTGGTCTCGGAACTGATCGAGGGGACCGGTGCGGCCGCCGCCCAGGCCGGCCTGGCTGATGTCGAGCAGGTGCGCCGGCATCCTGAACGCCTGGCCCGTTTCAGCCCGCCGGCGCGGGCGCTGAGCGCGGACCTGAAGCGGTTTCTGCACCGGCGCGTCTACGCTTCCGAGCCGGTCCGCGAGGAACGCCAGCGCTCGACGACGGCGATAGCGGCGCTGTTCGAGTTCTTCCTGGCCCATCCGGACCGGCTGCCCGACTCCTACCGCGAGCAGACCGCCGGCCAGCCGCCGCACCGGGTGGTCTGCGACTACATCGCCGGCATGACCGACGGCTTCCTCCGCCGCACGTGGGAGCGATTGCTGTAACCGGCTCAGGCGTCCTTCTCTTCCGCGCGCGTGACAAAGCTGGACAGCTCGGCCGAACGCACACCGTGAAGCTTGAGGATGCGGCGGCAGATCTCCTCGGCCAGCGCCGGCGGCGTCTCCCGCTGATCGTGCTCGATCTCGACTTTAAGGAACAGGTCGGTGCGGGGCATCAGTCGAATGATACGATAGAGGGAACGTCTCCATGCCCGCCTGCGAACTCTGCGAAACGCGCCGCCCGCGCCGCCATTGTCCCGGCGTGCGCGGCGAGATCTGCGCCGTCTGCTGTGGCGCCGAGCGCGAGGTGACGGTGAATTGCCCGCTCGACTGCGAGTACCTCCGGGACGCGCGCAAGCACGAACGGCTGCCGGACCTGGATGCGGCCCAGATTCCCAATCGGGACGTTCGCGTGACCGAGGGCTTTCTCCAGGAGCACGAGCCGCTGCTGGTGGCGGTGGCCCATGCGCTGACGGAGGCGGCCCTGGCGACGCCGGGCGCCATCGACTTCGACCTGCGCGAGGCGCTGGAATCGCTGGTCCGCACCTATCGCACGCTGGAGAGCGGCCTGGTTTACGAGTCGCTGCCGGCCAATCCGCCGGCCGCCGGCATCCATCGCCATGTGCAGCAGTCCGTGGAGGAGACGCGCCGCCGGCTGCGCGAGCGGTACGGCATGTCCATGGTGCGCGACGCCGGCGTGCTCGGTGTGCTGGTGTTCTTGCAGCGCCTGGAGATCCGGCACAACAACGGCCGCAAGCGCGGGCGCGCTTTTCTGGACTTCCTGCGCGGCAACTTCGCGCAGCAGCCCGCCGCGGGCGGGCCGCTGATCATCCGGTAGGATTGCGGAGTGCGGGCTACCCCGGCTCGGAGATATCCTGGGGCAGAGCATGTCCCCACGGAGCTTGCGCGCGCTGCTGAGTGGGATCGCCCTGTTGCTGCTCTACGTGGCCGCGGCCATCATCCTGCTGAGGATCCTGCCGCCGCCCCACACCAGCGCCGACTACTTCGTCGCCGGCTCGGTGGCCACCTTAGTGGCGCTGCTGGGGCTGTTCGCGGTGCTCGCGCTCGGCGGGGCCGGAGTGGCTGGCCGCTTCTTCCGGCGGCGGCGGAAGGGCTAACCCGCCGGGCGGACTTCCACCCGCTCGTAGATCTCACTGGTCTGGGCCAGCGAGGCGAACCGGAAGCCCGGCAGGCAGGCCGAGGCAGTGCCGGCGGCCACGCCCCACCGCAGCGCGTCGGCGGGGGGCTTGCCTTCGGAAAGCGCCCAAACGAACGCGGCCGCCAGCGCGTCGCCGGCGCCGATGGGACAAACCACTTCCACCCGCGGCGGCACGACCTCGACCAGGCCGCCGGCCAGCGCGCCCACCGCCCCGCGACTGCCGGCTGAGAGCACGACAGCTTCCGGCCCCATGGCCCGAATGCGGGCGGCCGCCTCCAGAAACTGGCCGCTGGTGATCAGCGCGGTGTCGAGCAGCCGCTCGGCTTCCTGCTGGTTTGGGGCGACCACCGACGGGCCGGCCGCGACGCCCGCCCGCAGCGCCTCACCGTCGGTGTCCAGCAGCGTTTTGGCGCCCTGCGCGCGCGCCGCCTTCACCAGGCCGGCATAGAAGCCGGCCGGCACTCCCGGCGGAAGGCTGCCGCAGAGCAACAGCCAGTCGGCCCCGGGCAGATTGCGCCGGACGGCTTCCTCCACGCGCTCGACCTCTTCCGGCGTCAGCACCGGCCCCGCTTCGTTGAGCTTGATGGTCAAGCCCTGCCGGTCGCTGACCACCAGGTTGGTACGGATTTCGCTCCGGATCCGAACCAGCTCGACCGGGAACCGGCAGGCGCAGAGGAACTGTTCCAGCCGCAGGCCCGAGCGGCCGCCGCAGGTGGCGATGCCGAGCGTTTTCCCGCCAAAGGAGTGGATGACGCAGGAGGCGTTGATGCCGCGCCCGCCGGCCGACTCGGAGGTGGACTCGATGTAGGAGCGGTCCTCGAACACCAGCCGGTCGGTGACCACGTTGCGGTCGATGGCCGGGTTGATGGTGAGCGTGAGGATCAAGGCATCATTCTACGCCAGCGCCGCCGGCAACGGGCAGTGCTACCCTGGGAATTGCGCGGTCATCCCTTCTTTTGGGCCTACGCGGCGCTGGGTGCGGTTTGCTTCTTCTGGGGCGCCACGTACCTGGGCATCCGCATGGCGCTGGAGGCGTTCCCGCCGCTGGCGCTGGTGAGCGCCCGGTTCCTGATCTCCGGATCGCTGCTGCTGGCGGCGGCGCTGCTTGCCGGCGCGCGCCTGCCCAGGGGCAGGGAGCTGGCGGTTTCCGGGGTCACCGGCCTGTTCATTTTGGGCGCGGGCAATGCCTGCCTGACCTTCGCCGAACTCTGGATTCCCAGCGGGCTGGCGGCGCTCATCATCACCGTCTCGCCGTTCTGGATGGCCGGCATGGAAGCGCTGATGCCAGGGGGCGAGCGGCTGCACGGGCCCACGCTGATGGGGATGGTGGTCGGCGCCATCGGCGCCGCGCTGCTGGTGGGGCCGGACATGACCGGCGCCGGCGGCGCCCTCTGGCGGGGGTTTCTGCTGCTCCAGATCGGCTGTGCGTGCTGGGCTTGGGGCTCCATCTACCAGCGGCGGCACGTCACCGAAACCCATCCGCTGATCGCCAGCGCCCTCCAGCAATTGGCCGCGGGGCTGGCTTTCCTGCCCCCGGCGCTGCTGGTCCGCGAGCACCCCATCGTCTGGAACCCCCGCGGAGTGGGCGCCCTCCTCTACCTGATTGTGTTCGGCTCCATCGTCGGCTACAGCGCCTATCTGTATGCGCTGCGGCGCCTGCCGGTGGCGCTGGTGTCGGTTTACTCCTATGTGAATCCGGTGGTGGCCGTGGCGCTGGGCTGGCTGTTTTACCGCGAGCCTTTCGGCGCGCGGGAAACGCTGGCGATGGCCGTGATCTTTGCGGGCGTGGCTCTGGTGAAGACCTCGAGCCCCCCGCGGGCGGCCTCAGTTCTTGCTGAAGACGCGGGCCCCCAGCGCGCCGCCTAACGCCCCGGCGGCGGTGAAGCTGACGAATCCCATCAACAGGGAGACCAGCAGTTCGGCCGGGCTGCGCAGGATCTCCAGCGCCCGGTCGGTCATCTCCTTGGGAAGATTCGACTGCTCGCGCAGCACGCGGGCGAAAGCATCGGCCTGGCCGGCGATCAGCGCCAGGCCGATGGTGATCAGCACCATGCTGAACAGGAAGGTGAACACCCCGGTGATCCACCCCATCCGCATTCCGCTCCGGACCGAGAGCGGCTGGCCGGTGCGGCGGTTGTACAGGTAGACCGAGAAGACGCCCGCCCCCAGCATCCAGACAAACGGCAGCCAGGGCGCCAGCGGGATCGAGCTCAGCGCCAGGGCGATGGCGGCGACCAGCAGACCGGTGCGCACCGCGACCCGGTTGCGAAAGCTGACTTCCGCCACCGGCGGCGGCTGGGCCGGCGGCGGCTGGACCGGCGGCGCCGCCACCGGTTCCGGCAGCGGCTCTTCCCACTGCGGCTTGCCGCACTTGTGGCAGAAGCGCGCCTCCGGCGGCAGTTCCGCGCCGCAGGTACAAAACTCAAGCACCACATCCAGTTTCCCGCAGCCGCACCGCGCCAGGCAAGCCGCCCGCCGGCCGAGACCGGCCGGGAGCTGTGGTACATTCCTGCACATGGGCTCGCTGACGCTGCTGGTGCTGGCCGATCCGGCCGATCCTCACTTGCGCCTGCTCGAACGGCTGCCGGAAGAGACGCGGATCGCGGCCGGGCGGTTGCCGGAGGCTTTTGAGTCCGCCGCCCCCGAGACCGATGTGATCCTCTCCTGGTTCGCGAGCCGCGAGCTGCTCGAGCAGGTCTGGCGGATGGCGCCGCGGGTTCGCTGGGTGCATTCGGCCTCCGCCGGGGTGGAGAACGTCCTGTTCCCGGCGCTGGTGGAAAGCCCGGTCCCTGTGACCAACTCGCGCGGGCTGTTCAGCCGCGTGCTGGCCGAGTTCGCGATGGCGGCGGTGCTCTACTTCGCCAAGGACCTGCGCCGGATGGTCCTCAGCCAGGAGGCCGGCCTCTGGAACCCGTTCGACATCGAGGAGATCCACGGAAGATGGCTGGGCATAGTGGGCTACGGCGACATCGGCCGGGTCGTCGCCGACCGGGCCCGCGCCTTCGGCATGAGGGTGGCGGCGCTGCGGCGGCGGCCGGAGCTCGCCAGCGGCGATCCGCTCGTCGAAAGGGTGTTCTCGCCGCAACAGAGACTGGAGATGCTGGCGCTGGCTGACTACGTGGTGGTCGCCACTCCGCTGACGCCCGAGACGCTGGGGCTGATCGGCGAGGCCGAGCTGCGCGCGATGAAGAGCAGCGCGGTGCTGATCAACATCGGCCGCGGCCCGGTGGTGGACGAAGCGGCGCTGGCGCGGGCGTTGAAGGAAAACCGCGTCCGCGGCGCGGCGCTGGATGTGTTCGACACCGAGCCGCTACCGCCCGGCCACCCCTTCTACAAGCTGGATAACGTGCTGCTCTCGCCGCACTGCGCCGATCATTTTCCCGGCTGGATGGAGCGCGCGATGGAGCTGTTCCTGGAGAACTTCGAGCGCTTTCGCCTGGGCGAGCCGCTGCGGAACCTGGTGGACAAGCGGCAGGGGTACTGAAGCCCTACTGAACCAGTCTCACCACTCAAGTCGTCCGGCCTTGAATCAGTTCCCTTTGAATACTCAGCGCCACCTCAAGATGGTCGTGCATGGCCCGCCGGGCCCGCTGGGCGTCCCGCGATGCGACAGACTCCAAGACTTGGATGTGGGTCGGCATTACCCGCTCGAAGAGGCCGTGTCGGTGCGCCACCAGCGTCCGGACCTCGGCCATCAGATCGCGGATCGAGTCCAACAGCAACACCAGGAGTGGATTGTGGGTGGCCTGGGCCAGACGGCGGTGGAACTCGGCATCCTTCTCGGCGAATTGTTGCGGATCGGCGGCCGCCGAGTCCATGGCGGCGGAAATGCGGCGGAGGTCCTCGATGTCGGGGCCTGTGGCCTGTTCGGCAGCCAGTCCAGCGTTCCCGACCTCCAGCATCGAGCGCACCTGGTGCAGATGCTCGATACCCACTGGTTCACCGCAGGTGCGGATGAACAGAGTCAGCGGCTTGGTCAGCTCCTCACGGGTCACCGCGCGCACGGTGGTGCCAATGCCGTGCCGGGTCGCCAGCAGGCCCTTTGTTATCAGAGTGCGCACGGCCTCTCGAACCACCGTCCGGCTCACGCCCAGGCGCTCGGAGAATTCTCGCTCGGGTGGGAGTCTGGCGCCCATGGTCAGGCGTCCTCCGAAGATCTCTCCCTCGATTGCCTCAACCACTCTATCCACGAAACCTTCTTTGCGGCCCACTGCTCGAAACCGTGGTTTGCGAGGCTTGCTGTTGGGAAGGGAGAGGTTCAGTTGGCCGGCCACAGACATGATTGTAGAGCGCAAGGATGGCCAAGTCAAGCGCATGAGAGGTAGGAGGTATGAGGTCTGGTGTGCTACTCACACCTGTAGATTCAATAGCTTAAAGAAAAAGCCTTGACGCATACATCGGCGTCGGGCTAGAATCAGGCTCTGTTCAGACCCTGCTGCAATCCGGATGGAGGTACCGAGATGAGGGAATCGATGCGCTCCCTCTTTGCAGGCTGCGCGCTGTTCTTGCTGCCTGCCGGACTGGCCGCTCAGGAGACCCGCGGCATGATCTACGGCCGGGTTCTCGACCCGCAAGCGGGTGCTGTGGTCGGAGCCAGCGTAACCGTCACGAACGTGGACACAAACGTATCGGTGGAGCTATCGACGAATGCCACCGGTTACTATGAAGCCAGCCTGCTGGTGGCGGGCAATTACCGGATTGCCGCCGCAACCGCCGGCTTCAAGGAATCGATCCGCTCCGGGATCCGCCTTTCGGTCGGCGGCCGGGTTGAGATCGATTTCCAGCTCGAGCTCGGCGCCGTGTCGGAGAGCATCACGGTGGCCGCCCAAGCGCCGTTGCTGGACACCTATACCGCGTCCTCCGGCCGGACCGTGGACGAACGCAGCCTGCGCGACCTGCCGATGATGGGGAACCAGCCCACGCTGCTCATCCAGTTGGCCCCGGGCATGAACGACCCAGGCTACGTCTCCTATACGGTGCCGGGGTACACCATCGCCAACAGCCGCTACTACACTGTCGGCAATGTCGGAGGCAACGACTATTCCATCGACGGCGCTCCGAACGCCGGAACCAGCCGGCGCATTGCCTTCGTCCCGCTAAGCGACACCCTCGAGGAGTTCCGCGTCGAAACATCGAACTTCGACGCCTCGGTGGGGCACACGGTGGGCGCCAGCATCGCCATGATGACCAAGTCCGGCGGCAACGAGATCCACGGCTCGGTCACTGAGATGCACACCCAGCAGCGCTGGAACGCCGCGTCATTCTATCGCCGGCAGCTCTACTATCAAAGCATCGCCCAGGCCGAGAGCGCTGGCGATGCGGCTCTGGTTTCCCGGTTGAAAGAAGAAGGGATGTCCCCGCCGGGCCACAGCAACAAGTACCAGTTCTCCCTGGGAGGCCCGGTCTACCTCCCGAAGCTGTTCGACGGCCGCAACCGGATGTTCTTTTTCATCAGTTACAACGCCATCCGCGATCGGTTTAATACGGCCGCGGGCAACGAACTGTTCACGGTTCCGACCATGGCGAACCGCGGCGGCGATTTCTCAGGCTTGCTCCAAGCCAATGCCACGCAGTATCAGATCTACGATCCGCTGACGGTGAGGCCTGACCCGGCTCGCGCCACCCACTACATCCGGGCCCCGTTCCCAGGCAACATCATTGCGCCCTCCAGGGTCATCAATCCTGCCTACCAGGCCTACCTTAAGATCCTGCCCCTGCCGAACAACGATCCGCTCGATCCGAGGCAAGAGCCCGTCGACAACCTGAACAACGCCCGCGGGCCGTGGAATATCGATTACACCGCGGTGTCGAATCGAATTGACTATCAGGCTTCGAGCCGCCACCGGTTCTTCGGCCGCTGGAGCTGGAACAGCTTTCTGGAGGACGAAGACGACTGGACCTGGAGCAGCGCGCGGGGACTTCACAGCTCGTATTTGACCCGGCCGAACCTCTCCGCTACCGCCGACTGGGTGTATACGCCGGGCGCCACGACGGTGCTCGATTTCACCTTGTCCAGCAGTAGTTACCTGGATGGAAGTGTGAATCAAGTCAGGACCGCCTACAAGCCGAGCGATGTCGGCCTGCCGGCCTACCTGGACGAGAAAGCTGGCGCGTACCACTCGCTTCCATCGATGAGCTTCTCCGGTTACCAGGCTTTCTCGACCGCCTACCCGGGGGTAACGCACACCCGGCAACTGTCGGCCAAGGCCGACATCTCCCATGTGCGCGGCAGCCACTCTCTGCGGGCCGGCTTCGATCAGCGGCAGCGCTTCCGCACCAATTCGTTGAGCGGTACCCTCTCGGGCAGCTTCAGCTTCACGAACTCCTACACCCGGCGCAACGACGATACGTTGACTCCGGCGGGGAATCTGGGCCATAGCTGGGCGGCCTTTATGCTAGGTGTGCCGAGCGCGATGAGTGTTTCCACGAATGACACCATCGCCACCCACAATCCCGCCTATGGCGCCTACGTACAGGACAACTGGCGATTGACCACCAGGCTGTCCCTGAATCTCGGGTTGCGCTGGGAGTACGAGGACGGGCCGACGGAGCGCTTCAACCGGCAAATCAGCTACTTTGACGCGACGGCTCAGCTCCCCATCACCGCCGGCGCTCAGGCCGCGTACGCGGCCCGTCCCTTGCCGGAGCTGCCGGCGCCCCAATTCTCGGTCCTGGGCGGTTCGGTCTACTCAGGCGTCAAGGGCGTTGACCGCCGCCGCTGGCGCGGCCAGACCTTCTGGATGCCCAGGGTTTCCGCCGCCTACCAGCTCAATCCCAAGACTGTCTTGCGAGCCGGCTACGGGATGTTCTTTGACACGCTGAATGTCCTGGACTTCAGCCCGGATCTGACCGGTTACAGCCGCACCACCAGCACAAATGTCACCAACGACTTTGGCATGACCTGGCTGGCTGGCAACCCGGGGGCAGGGATCGCGCCGATGGCCGATCCATTCCCGGTGCGCGCGGATGGCACGCGGTTCGACCTGCCGGTCCAAAACAAGTTGGGACTGCTGGCGCGGACCGGTTCCGGTTGGACTTACTATGCGTTTGATCCTGCCCGGCCACGCGTGCAGCGCTTCAGGCTCAGCATACAGCGCCAGCTCGGCACGGATACGATGATCGATGTGGCGTACGCCAGATCCTCCGTTGACCGGATGCCCATCAGCGTGCGGCAGGACCCCTTGCCGGAGACCTATTGGGCCAGCGGCCAGGTTCGCAACGACGCGCTCGCCAGCAATCTCAACACCAACGTGACGAATCCGTTCCAGATTTCGAACTTCGCTTCGATGAGGCAGTCCGATCCGCTCCTTTACCAACAGATGTCCACGCTGTCGTTCTTCACCAGCCAGACCATCCGCAAGAACCAGTTGCTCAGGCAGTTTCCACAGATGAACGGGCTGTACCGGGCGAACTACCCCGGGGGGAAGTTGCATTCGAATGCGCTGGAGATTCAGTTCCTGCACCGTTTTTCGCACGGCTTCCACCTCAATCTCGCATACACGGAGATGCGGGCTTACGAGAAGACGTTCATCGCGGACGAATTCGCACTCCCTCCGGCGTATCTGCCGACTCAAAACGGGCGGCCGCACCGCCTCACCGGCACGGGTATCTTTGAGTTTCCGTTTGGCAAGGGGCGGCACTTCTGGAAGAACGGCCCGCTGAACTGGGTCTTCGGCGGCTGGCAGGTCGGCGCCACCTACGAATGGCAGCCCGGCTCGCTACTGGAATGGCCGAATCTCTTCTACTCCGGAGACCCGAAGGACATTGCCATCGGCTCGCCGAGCATAAACCAGTGGTTCAACACGGCGAACTTCGAGCGGAATCCCAGCAAGGCGCCGGCCGCCTTTCACCGCCGCGTGTTTCCGCGCGTGATCGAGGGACTGCGCGGGCCCCAGATGAACATCTGGCAGTCGAACCTGCTGCGCCAGTTCAGTCTCCGCGAGCGAATCTCGCTGGAATTCCGGTTTGACGCGCTCAACCTGGCGAACCGCTCCCAGTTCACAAACCCCAATACGACTCCGACCTCGACCAACTTTGGCAGGCTCACCGCCCTGTGGGCGGAGTCCATCCAGCGGACCTATCAGATCCAGGCGCGTCTGCGGTTCTGAGCGCTAACCGCGCGGCGGTGCGCTGCGCGCACCGGCGGCGCGTCACTGACGGAGAAAACGGTGGCCTCTATGCGATACGCAATCGGAACTCTCTTAGCGTTCGGCCTGCTGGCCGGCCCTGCACTGGCGGCCCAGGGGAAACTACTAAAGCTGAGCCTTCCCGATTACGAGGACCGGGTGCGCGGCGCCTGGATCGGCCAGATCATCGGGACGCTCGTCGGCAAGCCGTTTGAGGGCAAGGTCGCCTCCAGCCCGGTCGTGCTGCTTAATGAGTATGGGATGCAGTACGAAGTCGCGCCGGTTGACGACGACTACTACTACGAGCTGATCGCCCTGCGCGCGTTCGAGAAGTACGGCATTGGGATGACGCTGGACCAACTTGGCCAGCAGTGGAAAGAGAACTTCGTAGGGGCGGCGGGATCGAGCACACACACCCGGCTGGCGCTGGCCAAAGGAGTCAAGGGAAACGAGGCCGGCCATCCGCGCCACAACAGGCTGTGGTGGACCATCGGCCCTCACTTCAGCGCCGACATCTACGGAATGCTGGCGCCGGGAAATCCCAATCTCGCCGGACGCCTGGCACGGACCTACGGCCACATCAACGGGTACGCTGAGGGCGCCGATGGCGCGGTATTTGTGGCGGGCATGGTAAGCCTGGCTTTCCGCGAGGCCGATTCGCACAAGATTGTCCGCGAGGCCGCGATAATGATCCATCCCTCGTCACCTTACCGGCAGTGCCTGAACATGGTAATCTCGATGGCCGAGGAGGGCAAGTCACCCCAGGAAGTGTTCCAGGCGGTCGAGGACCGCTGGCATATCGAATATCCCCCGATCAACAACGGTGTGGCCAACGGCGGCCTGGTGGCGGCGAGCGTCTGGTTCGGGGAGGGCGACTATCTCAAGACCCTGAACCTCGCCTACCGCGCCGCCGACTACTCCGACGCCGACTGCAACGCCGCCAATGCCGGCGCTGTTGTCGGTGCAATGCGGGGCAGCAAGGTGCTGCCGCCGCAACTGGTGGAAAGCCTGCATGACCGCATGGCGGGCGAGACGATGGGATCGGCGAAGCTGAGAGTGGTGCCTCCCGTCGATGAACGCCTCTCCGAGATCATCAAGAGAATCGTCGCTGTGGGGCGCAAGATGCTGGCGGCCAACGGCGCGAGGGTCACGGACGCGGGGCTCACGGTCCCCTATAACGCAGTCGTGCCGCAGCCGGCTGAGTTGTTTGCGCTGTCGGACCTGACCGGGTACTGGAATCCGGATTGGAGACTTGAACGCGCGGGATTCGGCGGCGTTCCCGGGCAAGGTCCGGGCGGCGTGCGCTGCTCGCGCATCACGTTCCTCGACGGGGACGTGCTGGCAACGTGGCCGGCCCAAGAGGTCCGCGGCGTGGTGTTTCGACGCACTTTGAAGCTCGGCGCGAACCCGAGCCTCGGGATGGAAATGGGTGCCGACAAGGGCTGCGCCTGGCAGCTCAATGTCTTCGTCAATAATACGATGTTGTTGGGCCGGGTGATCGAGGGCGCTGGTGAGGGTGACGAGAAAAACTGGCAGAAGCTGGCGCTGGATCTGTCGGCCTTTCGCGGCCAGGAGGTGGAGATCCGAATCTACCAACGCACCCTCCTACCGGACCACATTGCGGGTAATGCGTACTGGCGCGATATTCGGGTGCAGTGATAGTGGAGAGAAGGAGAGCTTATGCGATGCGCAGTAGCGAGTCTGATCTCAATTGGGCTGTTGACCGCCCATGCGCCGGCCGCCCAGGAAAAACCGCTGAAGCTGAGCCTCGCCGATTACGAGGATCGCGTACGCGGCGCCTGGATCGGCCAGATTATCGGGACGCTGATGGGGTTTCAATTCGAGGGCAAGGTCGCCTCGAGCCCGCTGGTGTCCGTTAACCAATACCCGAAGCCGTTCGAAGCCGCTCAGGTGGACGACGACTACTACTACGAGTTGGTCGCGCTGCGGGCGTTCGAGAAGTACGGCATTGCGATGACGCTGGATCAACTCGGCCAGCAGTGGAAAGACAACTCAGCCGGTTCCTGGGGATCGAGCGAGCAGACGCGGTTCGCCCTGGCCAAAGGCGCACAGGGCAGCGAAGCGGGGCATCCGCGCTACAACCGGTTGTGGTGGACCATCGGCCCGCAGTTCAGTGCGGACATCTACGGGATGATCGCGCCGGGCCACCCCAACCTGGCCGGGCGGCTGGCCCGCACCTACGGCCATATCAACGGCCACGCCGAGGGCACGGACGGCGCGGTCTTCGTCGCGGGCATGGTGAGCCTGGCGTTTCGCGAGACGGATTCGCGGAAGATCGTCCGCGAGGCGGCGAAGCTGATCCATCCTTCGTCCCCCTATCGGCAGTGCCTGGATCTCGTAATTTCGATGGCCGAGCAAGGCAAGTCGCCCCAGGAAGTGTTCCAGGCCGTCGAGGACCGCTGGCATATCGAGTATCCTCCGATCAACAACGGTGTGGCCAACGGCGGCCTGGTGGCGGCCAGCGTCTGGTTCGGGGAGGGCGACTATCTCAAGACCCTGAACCTCGCCTACCGCGCCGCCGACTACTCCGACGCCGACTGCAACGCCGCCAATGCCGGCGCTGTTGTCGGTGCAATGCGGGGCAGCAAGGTGCTGCCGCCGCACCTGGTCGAGCGCCTCAACGACCGCATTGCGGGCGCCAAGATGGGCGGCGTGGAACTGACTCCCCCGGTGGATGAACGCATCTCCGACCTTATCAAGAGGATCGTCGCGCTCGGGCAGAAGATGCTCGCCGCCAACGGCGGGACGGCCAATGACAGCGGGATCGCGGTGCCTTACCGCGTGGTGGCCACCCAGCCCGCCGAACTGTTCCGGCTGGGGGATCTGACGAAGTTGTGGAACCCGGACTGGAACCTCGATCGTGCGGGCTTCGGCGGCGCGCGCGGCGGCCGTTGTCAGCGGATCACCTACCTGGACGGCGACGTGCTCGCGACCTGGCCGCGCGACGAAGTGCGCGGCCTGGTGTTGCGCCGCACGCTGAAGCTCGGCGCGAGCCCGGGCCTGGAAATGGAAGTGGCGGCCGATCAGGGCTGCGCCTGGCGGCTGGATGTCTTCGTCAACAATACGAACCCGCTGGGCCGGCTGATCGAGGGCGGCGACCGGCGTGACGAGAAGAACTGGCAGAAGGTCACGGTGGATCTCTCCGCGTTTCGCGGACAGGAGGTGGAGATCCGGATTTACCAGCGCACCCTCGTGCCGGACCGGATGGCCGGCAATGCGTACTGGCGCAACGTCCGAGTTCAGTAGGAGGAGCTATGAACCAATCCGCCCTCCTGCTGATGGCGTTCTTTTGCCTGAGTTCGGCGGTGGCCGCGCCCCGGCCGGCGCCCCCCTGGCCTCCGCCCGGCCCGGTAAGGATTATCATTGACGCCGACGCGGCGAACGAAGTTGACGATCAGTACGCGCTCGCGCTGGCACTCGGCTCCCCGGACCGCTTCCGCATCGAAGGCTTGGTCGCGGCCCATTTTGGCGATGCCGGCGGCTCGGCGGGCGTCGAGAGATCCTACGCCGAGATCCAGCGCCTGCTTGAATTGGCGGGCCTGAGCGGGAAGTTTCCCGTCAAGCGCGGCGCCGATCCGCTGCAATACCGCGATCGCGTTCCGGCGAACGAGGGGGTGGACTTCATCATCGAGAGAGCGAAGGCCGCCACGCCGGAAGATCCGTTATGGCTGGTGCTGCTCGGGCCGGCGACGGACGCGGCCGCGGCGCTGCTCAAGGAGCCGGAGATCGCCGACCGGCTGGTCGTGTTCTGGCACGGGCGCACGCAGTGGCCGGTGCGCTGCTGGAATTTCAATGCTTACAACGACATCCGCGCGGCCAGGCTCTTGTTTGAATTGCCGTGTCGGTTCATCCTGTTCGATACAGGAACGTACCTGCGCATCCCGGTCGAGGAGACCGAGCGGCGGTTCGCGCCGCTCGGCCCGGTAGGCAGCTATCTGCACGAGATCCGCACGCGAAAGCCGCAGCATGCCTCACCCAGCAAAGGATTCTTCGACCTGGGGGACATCGCCGCAATCGCCGACCCGACGTGCGTGCGCTGGGAGAGGGTCCAGGCCCCGGGCGTGGATCAGGACTTGCGTTACGATTTTTCCGGGAAGCTTGGCGAAATTGTGCGCATCTATCACGTGGAAAGCGAGCCCACTTTCAACCTGTTGGAACAGGCTTTGCGCCGGATCCGGGCGAGCCTGAAATGAGCAGCGATGAGGAGAACAGCTATGAGGCTAGGGACAATTGCAACGTTGCTGTTATTGTCCGCCTCCGCTTTACTGGCCCAGGCGGTGACTGGCACCATTCTCGGGACCGTAACTGATCCCACCGGGGCGGTGGTGCCGGGCGCGGCTGTCAAGGCCGTTAACGTCTTGACGGGCGAGACAAAAACGGCGTCAACCGACCCGGCGGGCAATTACCTGTTCGTCAGCCTGCCGGTCGGCGAGTACCGCATCGAGGTGGAAGCGGCCGGTTTCATGAAGTTCATCCGACAGGGCATCGTCCTGACCGTGAACCGCAACGCCCGCGCCGATATTGCGCTCCAGGTGGGGCAGGTGAGCGAGCAGTTGCAGGTGACGGGCGACGTGCCGCTCGTGGACACGCATCAAGTGCAGATGGGGGCGCTGGTTGACTCGCGCCGTATTCGCGAGCTGCCGCTCAGCGGCCGGAACGTTTACAGTTTCGCCTCGATCCTTCCGGGCGTTACGTCCGCCAGCATGCAGACCATCTTCACGAGAGAGGGGAATACGCTGCGCGTGAACGGCTCCCGGACCAGGCACAGCACGTTCCTCCTGGATGGCGGCTTCAACAACTCCCACTGGCGCAACGCAGGCAACGCCGCGCCGAACCCGGACGCGATCCAGGAGTTCAACCTCATCACGAATAACTACAATGCCGAGTACGGGCGGTCGGCCGGGGCGGTGGTGAATGTCGTAACGCGCTCTGGCACCAACGAGTTCCACGGCACCCTCTACGAGTTTCTCCGAAACGACAGGCTGAACGCCCGCAACTTCTTTGTCCCCACGGTCTCGCCCCTGCGCCAGAACCAGTTCGGCGCCTCGCTTGGCGGGCCCGTCCGGCGCAACCGCATCTTCTTCTTCAGCTCCTGGGAAAGCCTGCTGATCCGCTCGAACCAGTTTGTCAACTCCGGGCGTACTCCCAGCGAGGCCGAGCGCCGCGGCGACTTCTCCGCCTCGCCGGCCCGCCAGTTGCCGGTCGATCCTGTCACCCGGCAGCCGTTCCCGAGCGGCATCATTCCGGTTAGTCGCTTCGATCCCGTCGCCGTTAATATCATCAGCAAGGAAGTGCCGGCGCCGAACACGCCCGACGGCCGGCTCGAGGTGCTGCGCGGCACACCATCCGCCCAGCACCAGGGCTTCGGGAAAGTTGACTACCTGCTTAGCGCCTCGCACCGGCTGAGCGGAAATTTCTTTCGCCTTAGCAACTACAGATTCGTGCCGTTCAGCGGGGGCACACAGATCCCCAGTTACGGCGAGTTCCGGGAGAGCTACCGCCAGGACAATTCGGTCATTACGCAGAATTGGGTGGTCTCTGCCGCCCTGCTCAACGAGTTCCGTTTCACGTACATGCGGAATTTCTACAACAACCGCCCTCTCAATGTTAAGACCTGGTCCGATTACGGCAGCCGCATTCCTCTGGCCGCCGAGTTCCACAAGCCCTTCCCGCCGGATATTCGGCTCACCGGCCGCTGGCGTATGGGCGCCGAAAATGACAACCAGGGACAGCGCGACTATTCGATTGTCTTCAACGACATTGTGAGCTGGACACGCGCCGCTCACAATTTCAAGTTCGGCTCGTGGTTTTCCCGCGACCGGTACGATGCCACGCTTTCGCTCTCCGGCGCCGGCATCCTTACCGTCGGGGGCGAGTTCACCAACAACGCGCTCTCCGATTTCATGCTCGGACGGGCCACGAGTCTCCGACAGACGAACGGCACTCTCCGCATGTTCCGGAAGTGGGACTGGCAGAGTTTTTTCCAGGATGACTGGAAAGTCCACCGCCGCCTGACTCTCAATCTGGGCCTGCGCTATGAGCTCTATCCCCGGTTCTACAGCTTGCGGAAGGACCAGCAGACCTTCCGGCCGGGGCGGCGTTCGACCGTGATTCCCGGCGCACCGCTGGGGCTGCAGTTCGAGGGGGACCCGGGGATCTCGCCTTCCATGGCGCCGCTCGACAAAAACAATGTCGCGCCGCGCTTCGGCATCGCCTGGGATGTTACCGGCAGCGGGAAGACGGCGGTCCGGGCGGGGTACGGCGTCTTTTACTCGACGCCGCACGCCGACTCCGGCACTTACTTGCAGCAGCAGCCGTTCCAGACCGACATCACCGTGTTCGGTATAGACACGCTGGTCGACCCCTATGCGCGATTCCCGGGAGGCACTCCTTTTCCACCGAAAGTCGATCCGAATAATCCATTCTTCACCTACCCCATTACGATCGGATGGATGGACGAATTCATCTGCATGCCCTACGTGCAGCAGTACAGCTTCGCCATCCAACAACAGATTCCCTGGAACGCGAGCGTGCAGATCGCGTACGTTGGCAACACATCGCGAAAGCTGGTCAACACCCGCGACGCCAATCAGGCCGTCTTCGTCCCGGGAAGATCCACTTCCGCGAACGTGAATGACCGCCGGCCCATCATGCCGGGTACATACGGACAGATCTCGAAATTCGAATCCTCCAGCAACGCCCATTACGACTCTTTGCAGATCAGCGTGGACCGCCGGTTCGCCAACAACTTCTCGATTCTTTTCAACTACACCTTCGCCAAGAGCATTGACGAGGTTTCCGACGAGGACACCAACCCGGTGGCCGTGGCGCTGGCCGACGCGAATAATCGGCGGCTGGACCGTGCGGTATCGGACGCCGATACCCGCCATATAATGAACCTTTCGTACATTTGGGACCTGCCCCGGCTGAATTCGTGGAGCCGCTGGGCGAAGTGGACGCTCGGCGGCTGGCAGTTCAACGGGATCCTGCGGATCCGTAGTGGCAACGCGGTGAACGTCACGGCGGGCCGGGACGTGAACCTGGACGGCCGTTCGACGGACCGCCCGAACCTGGTGGGCGATCCCCGGCTGGACTCCGGGCGGCCCCGCGCGGACCGCATCCGGCAGTACTTCAACACCGCCGCCTTTGAACTGCCTGTCACGGGAGCGCTCGGTACGGCAGGCCGCAACCTGTTCTACGGCCCGGGCGATTTCAACTGGGACCTCGCCCTGTTCAAGAACTTTCCGATCCGCGAAGCGCACCATTTGACGTTTCGGGCCGAATTCTTTAACTTCCCGAACCGCGTGAATCTCGGGAATCCGGTGAACACGCTGACCAGCGCAAACTTCGGGCGCATTCTGAGCGCCGGCTCGGCGCGAGTTACTCAGTTCGGCCTCAAGTACAGCTTTTGACTATGGTTTGGCGGGCGGTACTCTTGCTGGCGCTTGCAGGCGCTGCCGGGCTGTGCGCGCCGGTTCCGATCCTGTTCGATACGGACATCGGCAGTGATTGCGACGATGCGGGGGCGGTGGCGATCCTCCACGCGCTGGCTGACCGCGGCGAGGCCAGGATTCTCGGGATGGCGAGCTGCAACGTCAATCGCTATTCGGCGGCTGCGCTCGACGCCCTCAACACTTATTATGGTCGGCCTCACATTCCCGTCGGAACGCTCAAGGGCGACCTGAAAGGACCGCCTGAGCACTCCTCCTACGCCGAGCACCTGGCGAACAACTTCCCGAACCGGCTGCGGACGGCGGGGAAGGCCCCGGACGCTGTTTCGCTCTACCGCCGCATCCTCGCCAAGCAGCCCGACAGGAGCGTCGTTTTCGTCGCGGTGGGCTGGCTCACAAACCTGCGGAACCTGCTTCGCTCCGGGCCGGATGAAGACAGCCGCCTGGACGGTTGCGAGCTGGTCAAACGCAAGGTAAAGTTGCTGGTTGACATGGGGCCGAAAATCCGGCCGCCGGGTAAGGGTTGGAACTTCGAGCAGGATGCCGCGTCTGCGCGCGAAGTAGTGAACAACTGGCCCACGCCGATCGTTTTCAGCCCCAAGGAAATCTGCTGGGCGGAGACGGGCGGTCGTCTGAGCGAAACGCCGGAGGCGAATCCCGTGCGAAAGGCCTACCAACTCTGGTTCGCCAGTCATGGCAAGGGAGAAAAGACCCGGCACAGTGCGGACTTGACGGCGGTCCTCTACGCGGTTCGCAGGCTCGGCCCGTACTGGACGCTCGTAAGCGACGGCGGCCTCGAGGTGCACGAGGACGGTTACAGTGAGTGGCGTTCGGCGCCCGATAGCGACCACAGCTACCTGGTGAAAAAGATGCCGTTCGATGAACTCGCTCGGGTGCTTGACGAACTTATGATCCAGCCGCCGGCACGGGGGCAACGTTGAGTACAATTCCGAATGACATTCCTATGACTACCACTGCCGGTCCCCTGGATATTGAGGCCTTGCTTGGGGAACCCGACCGCTCGCGCAAGGCCGCCCAGCTCCAGTACCTGGCCCAGTTCTTCCGCCTGACGGTGTTTGACATCCTCCACGAGAAAGGCACCGGTCACTGGGGCGGCGCATCCTCGGCCGCGGAGCTGCTCGTCTCCCTATACTTCCACGCGATGAACGTCCGCCCCGAGGATCCCCGCTGGATGGACCGCGACCGGCTCGTCCTCAGCAAGGGCCATGCCTCTTGCATGCTCTACACGGTCCTTGCCTACCGTGGCTTCTTCCCGGTCGAGGAACTGGCTACCTTCCGCCAGCTCGACAGCCGCCTCCAGGGCCACCCCTGCATGTACCTCACTCCCGGCGTGGACATGTCCACCGGCGCTCTGGGCCACGGCCTCTCCGTCGCCCTCGGCATGGCCCTCGCCGCCCGCCTCCGAAAGAAGAGCTTCTGTAGTTATGTTCTACTCGGCGAGGGCGACCTCGACGAGGGCCAGACCTGGGAAGCCGTCATGGCCGCCGCCAAGTTCCGCCCCGAGCGGCTGGTGGCGTTGATCGACTACAACAAGGTGCAGCTTGACGGCCCCAGCCAGCACATCATGCCCCTCGACCCACTGCCCGAGAAGCTCCGCGCCTTCAACTGGAACGTCGCGCCCGACTCCTGCGCCGGCCACAGCATCCCCGCGATCCTCGATTCTTTCGATTGGATCAGCCGCCAGACCCGGTGGCCCGTCGCCGTCATCTACGCCACCTGCAAGGGCCGGGGCGTTTCCTTCATGGAGAACAATGCGTACTGGCATGGCTCCCCCATCGACGAGGGATCTTACGCCCGCGGCCGCCCCGAGCTGCTGAAGACCCTCGAAGAACTGGAGGCGAAGCTATGACCGCGCCCCTGGTGGCCATGCGCGACGCCCTCGGCGAAGCCCTCCTCGAGTTCGCCCCCAAGTACCCCGACATGGTCGTGCTGGATGCCGACGTGTCCTCCAGCACCCGCACCGCCGCCTTCGGCAAGGCGCATCCGGCGCGGTTCTTCAACGTCGGCGTCGCAGAAGCTAACATGGTGGATATCGCCGCCGGCATGGCCACCTGCGGTCTCCGCCCGGTGGCGAGTACCTTCGCCCTCTTCATCGCGCTCAGGGCCGCCGACCCGGTACGCAACATCGTCTGTTACAACAACCTCCCCGTCGTCTTTGCGGCCAACTACGCCGGTCTTTCCGACTCCTATGACGGCGCCAGCCACCAGTCCATCGCCGACGTCGCCATGATGCGCGCCTTGCCCAACATGACGGTCGTGGTGCCCGCCGACGCCGTCGAGCTCAAGCAAGCTCTCGAAGCCTCCCTGCTCGCCAGCGGCCCCACGTATATCCGCATCTGCCGCAACGCGACGCCGGTGTTGTTCGAGGACAGCCCGCCGCTGCAGGTCGGCAGGATCCGCAAGCTTCGCGACGGCAGCGACCTCACTATCGCCGTCTGCGGCGTCCCCACCTTCATGGCCATCGACGCCGCCGGGCGGCTCGTCCAATCCGGCATCTCCGTTGACCTGCTCGAAGTGTCCACGGTGAAACCCATCGATGCCGGCGCGTTGACCGACTCGGCGCGCAAGACCGGCCGCGTGCTCACCGTCGAGGAGCACACCATCTACGGCGGCCTGGCCGGCGCCGTGGCCGAAGTCCTCGGCCGGTTCGCTCCCGTTCCTATGGACTCGATCGGTGTGGAGGACAAGTTCCCCGAATCCGGTGACTACATGCAGCTCATGGGTAAGTACGGCATCTCGACTGACGGCATCGAAGCCCGGGCCAGGGCCCTGGTCAGAGGACGCGCCGCATGAAAATCGGACTCGCTGTCGCCCCCGCCGACGCCCCGCCCAGCGCCTTCGTCGTCTTTCGGGATGACCTCGAACGCTCGATCGAACGTTCCGCCACCCTGGGCTACGACGGCGTCGAGCTTGCCCTCCGCGAAGCCGCCCAGGTTGACGTTCCCGCCTTGAAGCGGCGCCTCGCCGCCACCGGCATGGAGATCCCCTGCATCTCCTCCGGCCAGGTCTTCGCCGTGGACCGCCTCTATTTCACCCACCCCGACGAAACCGTCCGGCGCGCCGCCGTTGACCGCATTATCGGCATGATCCGCCTCGCCGCCGAGTTCGGCGCCAAGGTCAACACCGGCCGCGTCCGCGGCATCATTCACGACGGCGAGACGCTGGAGATGGCCAAGGCCCGCTATCTGGCCTGCTTGGATCGCTGCGCCGACGTCGCCGAGCCGCTCGGCGTCGAGTTGATCGTCGAGCCCGTGAACCGCTATGAAATCAACTTCATCAACAACTGCACCGAGGGCCTCGTGATCGTCAAGGAGTCGGGCCGCGCCTGCGTGAAGCTGATGCCCGACGTCTTTCACATGAATATCGAAGACGCATCTTTCCGTGAAACCTTCCAGGCAGGTAAGGACTACATCACCTACGTTCACGTTGCCGACAGCAACCGTCTCGCCCCCGGTTGGGGCCATCTCCCCTTCGACGAGATCTTCGCGATCCTCGCCGACATCGGCTACCAGGGCTATCTCACGGCCGAGATCCTGCCCCAGCCGGATCCGGACGCGGCCGCCGCCCAGGCCGCTTGCTATCTTTTGGCCAAACTCGGCCGGCCCGCCCCTTCGAGGCCCTGATGCACCTCCGCAACCTCCGCTGGTGGATCGCCGGTCTGCTCGCCACTGCCACCGCCCTCAATTACCTGGATCGCCAGAGCCTCCCCGTCGTGGTCACCGAGGTCCAGAAGACCATCCCCATCACGGACCAGCAGTACGCCAACCTCCAGATGCTCTTCCTGCTCGCCTATGGCGTCATGTACGCCGGTGGCGGCAAGATCATGGACTGGCTGGGCACCCGCCTCGGCTACGCCGTCATGATCGTCTGGTGGTCGGCCGCGGCGTGTCTCCACGGCCTCGTCGGCAGCGTCCTCGGACTAGGCGTGGCCCGCTTCCTCCTGGGCCTCGGCGAGGGTGGCGGCTTCCCCGGCTCGGCCAAGGCCGTCTCCGAATGGTTCCCGCCCAAAGAGCGCTCCTTCGCCTTCGGTATTTTCAACACCGGCTCGAGTGTCGGCGCCGTCATCGCACCGCCTTTGATCGCGGGAGTCGTGCTCACGCTCGGCTGGCGCTGGGTCTTCTTCCTCACCGGCGCCATCGGCTTCGCCTGGGCGGCCGTCTGGCTTTTGCTCTACGACCTGCCGGAGAAGCACAGGCTTATCACCGCCGCGGAGCGCGACTACCTGAACTCTTCCCGCCCCCCGGCTGCTCCCGCTTCCGAACAGCAGGCGGCCCCCCGCTGGATCGACCTCTTCCGCTACCGCCAGGTCTGGGGCCTGCTAGGCGCCAAGTTCCTTTCCGACTCCGCCTGGTACTTCTTCATCTTCTGGCTTCCGAAGTACCTTGGCGACGTGCGTCATCTCAACATCAGGGAGATCGGCTACTACGCGTGGATCCCCTATGCTTTCGCCGGCGCCGGCAGCTTCATTGGGGGCTGGCTCTCGAGCTTTCTCATCCGCCTCGGTTTTTCCATCGATCACTCGCGCAAGATCGCGCTGGCCATCAGCGCGGCGCTGATGCCGGTATCCCTGTTGATTGCCGCCTCCCCCTTGAGCCTGGCGATCGCCTTCTTCAGCATGGCCCTGTTCGGCCACCAGTTTTGGTCCACCATTATGCAGACGCTCGCCGCCGACATGTTCCCGTCGCGGGTGGTCGGCTCCGTCGCCGGTTTGATGGGCGCCGTTGGTTCCTTCGGCGCCTTGATATTCAACGGCCTCGCGGGCGTCCTGCTCACCCGGTACCAGAGTTACTCACCCGTTTTCCTTATTGCCGGGCTTATGCACCCGGTGTCGTTCGTCATTGTTCTGCTGGTGGTGGGAAGGATTGAGCCGGTGACGGCCGTCCCCGCGCCTTCCACGGTGAGGTCATGAACATGGAAGATATCTGGATTGGCAATGACCACGGCGGTTACGAACTCAAGCTCGCCGTCGTCGAGCATCTCCGCTCGCTGGGGATCTCGGTCCGCAACGCCGGCTCGGACTCCGCCGAGATTGTCCGTTATCCATATTACGCGTCGCTGGTCGTCGAGGCCATTGTTCGCGGGGAGGCCCGCCGCGGAATTCTCATCTGCTCCACCGGCATCGGCATGAGCATCGTCGCCAACAAGTACAAGGGCATCCGCGCCTCCCTATGCTCCAGCACTTACATGGGGCGCATCACCCGGGCCCACAACGACTCCAACGTCCTCTGCCTCGGCGGTAAGATCACCGGCGTCTTCGAGGCCCTCGACATCCTTGACGCCTGGCTGACGACCCCCTATGAGGGCGGGCGCCACGACATCTCGCTGGGCCTGATTGGCGAAGCCGAGCGGCGCCTCTCGACCGGCGCCTTCTGGTCCCCGCTCGACCCGATGAAACGGTAGGGGTAGGATAAGTCTCCCGACTTGTCGTCCCTGGGCCCAACGCCAGACAAGCCGGGAGGCTTATCCTACTGGACCAACCTCACCACGTAAGCGCCGCCGTCCCCGGCGCCCTTGTGCCGGCTGCCCTGCACGTACGGGCCGACGTACTCGGCGCAGAAGGGCCTGTTGGCCGCATTGTCATAGTCCGAGGGCGTCAGCAGGAAGAAGAGGCCGATGCCGAGCAGCGTATTGTCGGGATGTCCGCTGTTGATCGGGACAGCCACCAGGCGCCGCCCGTTGCCGTCTCCGGCGGTCGCGTAGTCGGCGTAGGAGGCGGCGGTGGTGTTGGTGTCCTGGTTGACGCGGGCGATGATGGAGTCGCGCTGGGTCTGCTTGCTGCCGCCGGACATGAAGACGGCGTCGCCGACGGTGAGCGAGCCGGTCTGGTAGTCCTGCTGGATGGCGGCGCGGATGATGGACGCACTGGTCTCCTCGATGTAGCCGCGCTCGTCGGCCCCACCGGCCTTGGCCTGGGCGATGTACTGGGGCGCGTCATCACCCGCGCACGGCTTGAAGCCCGATCCCCAGCGGAGCGTGTAGTGGGTCCCCGGGTCCAGGCCGAAGTGAGGCGACGAACCGTTATGGGAGAACGGGGAGAAGGGAAACAGGCCCTGCTGAAAGCTGACATTGAGGACCTGCGCGCCCACTGCGCTCGCCCGGACGGTAGCGGAACTGGCTACCCCGACGACCGGAAGAAGGTAGAGCGAGATGGCGCCCGAGGCCTGGACGCGCGCGAACCCATAATTGGAGGCCGGGCTGGGATTGCTCTGCCAGGGCCCGGCCGCGGTGGTCGCGAAGTCGGTTTGCGTCCCGGAAAACGTCGTGCTGGCGAAGTGCCAGCGGTTCGGGTTGCTGGCCACCACGTTCAGCGCCCGCGCAATCCCGGCGGTGGTGCCGTCCAGTTCCAGCGCGGCCGCCAGTGCGGCCGAGTCGGTAAAGGCCTGGATTTCGCTCTTGACGATGTAGACCCGGCCCAGATCGACCGCCAGGCCCAGCAGTCCCAGCGTCGCCACCGAGCACAATCCGGCCGTGATCAGAACAAAGCCACGTCGAACACGGTCCTTCATAGGATACACCTGTCTAACTTATCGGACGGCTGCTGCATAGTCATGCTGGGAATCTGCACCTAGTCCTGGCCCAGGGGTTTCCCCTACACGGTCTCTGTCGGCATCGTCACCACGATGGGGCGCCCGTAGAACTGGCCGGCGATCAGCGGCGAGAAGAAACGGAACGGATAGTTGGAGATGGTGATGGTGATGCGGTCCTCGTTAGTGCCGGCGTCGCTGCGGGTGACGCTGACCATGGAGGTCGCGAGACCCATGAAGCCGGTGGTGGCGCCCTCCGGAACCGTGGGCTGGTAGTACAGCACCATGTTCTGTACTACTGTCGCGTCGTAAGTGCGGACCACCGCATAGCGGGCCGCGTTGCGCGCCCGATCCGCCAGCGACTGGTGGATGAACAGGATCTGCCCGAGATCGAAGATGCCGAGCAGGGTGACCACGAAGACCAGGGTGATGAAGGCCGATTCCACCAGGGCCTGGCCGCGTTGCCGGTTGCGTCGTGTTCTGGAAGCCATGGGATCCTTAACTCGTGGGCGGGGAGAACCGCCCGACATAATTGAAAGCCGCTTTGGGCTTGCCGGTCAGGTCGATGCGGGTGAAGATGGCGTCGATCTGGTAGCTGCCGATGGCCACTGTGACCTGATACGGCACGTTGAGGTCCATGGTCATGGTCACGTTGATGTTGGCCGTCGTCAGGCCAGGGACCACCGGCTGCGTCCCCCCGCCCGGGTTCCCGTAAAGAACAGTGTTGCGGACCGCCGCCAGGTAGGCGGCCGAGGGCGTGGCCGTGCCGGAATCGTAAGTGCGCAGCGAAGCGTAGCGCGCTCCGGCGCGGACCGCGCTTTCCAGCGTGTTGTAAAGGTAAAAGGCGTAGCCGAACTGGAACACGCCGCCGAAAATCGCGAACATCAGGCCGAAGGAGAGGGCGAACTCTATGGTGGCGCTGCCGCGGCGCCGGTGGCCGGCGTTGCTCATTGCACCAACCTCACGACGTAGCCGCCGGCGTCGCTGGCCCCTTTGTGCCGGCTGCCCTGCACGTAGGGGCCGACGTACTCGGCGCAGAAGGGCTTGCCGCCGCCGTTGGGGTACTCCGAGGGCGTGAGCAGAAAGAACAGGCCGATGCCAAGCACTATGTTGTCCGGGTGGCCGCTGTTGACGGCCGCCGC
The DNA here is from genome assembly GCA_038060875.1 of Acidobacteriota bacterium. Classification (GTDB taxonomy): domain Bacteria; phylum Acidobacteriota; class Terriglobia; order Bryobacterales; family Bryobacteraceae; genus JBBTDS01. The sequence continues at coordinate 32,385 of JBBTDS010000614.1, forward strand.
CACCAGGCGCCGCCCGTTGCCGGTGCCGGAGGCCGCGTAATCGGCGTAGGTCGCCGACAGCGTGTCGGTATCCTGATTGACCCGGTTGACGAGGGAGTCGCGCTGGGTCTGCTTGTTCCCGCCGGTCATCGTGACCGGGCTGCCGACGGTGATCGTGAAGCTCTGATAGTCCTGCTCGATGGCCTGGCGGATGATGTCCGCGCTGGTGACCTCGATGTAGCCGCGCTCGTCGGAGCCGCCAGCCTGGGCCTGGGCGATCCAGGCGGGATCGTCGTCGCCGACGCACGGCTTGAAGCCCGCGCCCCAGCGCAGCGTGTAGTGCACTCCTGGCGTGTAGCCGAAATCCGGCGGCGCGCTGTTGTGGGAAAACGGGGAGAACGGAAACACGCCCTCGCTAAAGCTGGCATCCAAAACCTGGGCCGCGATCGCGGCCGCCTGCATGGTCGCGGAGCTCGGCGTGCCCACCGCCGGCAGCAAGTAGAGCGGCACCGCGCCGGAGGCCCGGACGCGGGCGAACCGGTAGTCGGCGGCTGGCAGCGGATTGGCCTGCCATGGGCCGGAAGAAGAAGTGGCGAAGTCAACCTGAGTGCCGGAAAACGTGGTGCTGGCCAAGTCCCAGCGGTTCGGGTTGGCGGCCACCGCGTTGGCCGCGCGGGTCACCCCGGTCGCGGTCCCATCCAGTTCCAGGGCGGCAGCCAGGGCGGCGGAGTCGGCAAAGGCCTGAATCTCGCTCTTCACGATGTAGAGCCGGCCCAGGTCTACCGCCAGGCCAAGGATCCCCAATACGGCTATCGAGCAAAGCCCGGCGGTGATCAACACATAGCCTCTTTTGCTGTGGTGTCTCATACCCATTCGCGTCCTCAATAGGCTTTTCGGACCGCTCTCCCGACTTATGACCGAAAGTGTACTGAGCTGGAGGCCGGGTGAACGTCTTAGGAGTGTGGCCCCAAGGTGACTGTAGTCACATCGGTGCTGGTGGCTGATCGGCTATCTTGGGATGAAATGCGTCTCTGGCTCCTGTGCCTGCTTCCGCTCCCGGTCATGCTTCTTGACGCGCAGGGCACTGCACCCCAGCCACCGGTCTCCAAGCCGGGCGTAACCGGCCTGCCGTGGTGGCTCAAAGCGGGCGTGGAACTTCGCGGCCGCGCGGAAGCCAGCACCGGGATCGACCACCGGCCCGGCGTCGATGACGGCTACTACTTGCACAGGATCCGCCTCAACGCCACCGTGGAGCCGCACCGCTGGGTTCGGTTCGTCTTGCAGGTACAGGACGCGCAGGCCCCGGCCTTCAGCCGGAAGCCTGTCCCCTCTGCGTTCGCGAATACCCTGGACCTGCGCCAGGGGTATGTCGAGCTCGGGCTGGCCGAGAAGGGCCGCTGGGGGCTGCGGTTCGGTCGCCAGGAACTGATCTTAGGGGAAGAGCGGTTAGTGGGCGCCGCAAACTGGGGCAACGTGGGCCGGACGTTCGACGCCGCCCGGCTGACCTACCGGGCTCCGGGGGTGCGGCTGGACTGGTTCGCTTCGGCGGTGGTCCCGGTCGTTAACGGCCGCTTCGACCAGCCCCGGCTACGGAACGGCTTCTACGGGTTCTATTCCGCGTTTGACAGGCTCCCGCGCAACACCGTGGTGGAGCCTTATTTCCTGTGGAAGACCACGGCGGTACTTGCCGGGGACCTGGACATCTATACGGCCGGCGCCCGCTTGCTGGGCAAGTTGTCCCGCGGGTTCGACTACAACGTCGAGATGGCCTTTCAAGGCGGCCACTCCGCGCGCGACAGGCACCGCGCCTGGGCCGGCCACTGGCTGCTCGGCTACACGGCGCCGCTCAAGGACCGCCCGCCCCGGTTTCTCATCGAGTACAACTATGCCTCGGGCGACGGCAATCCGCGCGACGGCCGCCGCGGCACGTTCGACCAGTTGTATCCCACCAACCACAACAAGTACGGCACCGCCGACCGCATCGGCTGGCGGAACATCCACGACTTCATGCCGGGAGTGGAATGGAAGCCCGCCCGGCAGTGGACGCTCAAGCTGGACGTGCACACTTTCTGGCTGGCCTCCCGCCAGGATGCGTTTTACACGGAAGCGGGCGCCGTCTTCCTGCGCAACCCTGACGCCGCCAGCAACCGCGTCGGTTCGGAGATCGACCTCCAGGCCATCGCGCAGCTTTCGGAACGCCTCCAGCTTGGCCTCGGCTACGGGCGCCTGTTCGCCGGGCCGTACCTGAGGGTGTCCGGCCGCCCCGGCGCTTTCGGTTATCCGTACCTGATGTGGACGTACCGGTTTTGACGGGGACAGCCTGCGTGTTTCCCTTTTTGCGGCAGCCGGAGGAGACCCCGCCCAGGGGCGGCTGTTCGCCTCTTGACAGTGCGGAGATCTGAGTTCGGGCGGATCATGCC
>JBBTDS010000615.1:0-2513 GCA_038060875.1 Acidobacteriota bacterium
AGCCTACTGCCCGGCTGCTTAGAGTTTCCCAGCCCGCGTCTCCGACGTCATGCGTTCGAGTCGCCATGGTCCCACAACATTCTAAAGGAGTTACGCCCGCAGCGCGCCGCCCGGCGCTCCAAAACTTGCGCGTTTCCTGTCACGCGCGCTCCACCGCGTCAACTCGCCTTTCGGAGGACATCCTCGACAACCTCCGGGTGCTTGGCGATCACCGCCAGGAGCACGCGCGTCGGCGTGTCCGGGCGGGTTCGCCCCTGCTCCCAATTGCGCAGCGTCGCCGGCGGGAAGCCGAACTTGGCCGCGAACTGCGCCTGACTCAATTTCAGCTTGCGGCGAACCGTGCGCACGTCGATGATTGGAACCTCGACGGTGGTGACGCGCACGGACACATCCTCTCCGCGCGCCCACGCGATAGCCTGGTCGAGTCCCCTGAGAATCCGCTCGCCCGGTGTGGGCGATTTCGTTCTTCCCGTCTGCCTTGTCTTGCTTGCGGTCCTCTTCACTTTGTCCTCCTTTCGAGCGTCCGGACCAATTCCGGAATCCGCTTCTTCATCGCATTCCGCTCTGCCTTCGTCAGGTTGGCCTTCCCACTGAATGGCCCACCGGAGTTTCCGCACCCCACCAGTTTCGGGGATGATCGCCCCAGCATCCGGGTTTGTCGCCACGAACGCCACCAGTTCGGAGCGCTCCGCCTCGGTCATCAACCGATCCGCGGCAGCTACGAAATCCTCGGTCTCGATAACCGTCGTCGGCGCGTGGTCCACGACTCTAACTATGCGCTCCTAGCGTATAGCAGTCAAGCGGATTCTGCTCATCCACCCCCTGCCGGCGGGGTGAACGTGGCCTCCCTGTTCGGGATCCGAGGCCGAGTCTCGGGCCATGACGCGGGCCGACGGCAGCCATCGCAAGCTGCTCTGGCGGCTGTGCCGCAGTGAGAAGTCTCGCTCCGTCGCGATAGCCGCAACCTTCCCAGCCTTCATGGCGCCGGAGAGGTTCCCTATGGTGGACACGAGCGTTGCACAGTGGGCGACGGCGTGCCTCTCTCGTCACAATACCGCCGATCCAACGGGACCGCAGCTCGTGCGGCCGGCGTACCCAGAAAACGGTTCAACAGTCTTGACGTTGAGTGACTGGCCCTTCATCGAATCCTGGATTCACTGGTGTCGCCACACTGCTTCAAAGCTACGGTCACAGACCGACTTCGAGTGGCGCGCCCGCGACGTCGAGATGGCTGTGTTCAGTGCTTGGCGTGACGGGAAGGATCTTCACCCTCCGGCTCAGCGATGAATTATGGGCCGGACAGCCGCTCCTGGAATGCCCGGCGTGTCTCCCGGCGGATACCGAAGGACGTTTGCGAAGTCGCGGTCGAGCGTGACGAGAATCCTCCCACCCGCGATGGCCGCGGCCCGAGCCACGTAATCATCAGCTCCGGAAAGACCCAGTTCCCCAACCGTCCTCCTCTCGCGTGGCGCGGTCTTCTTCATGGGCATCAGACCGCTATTTTGGCTTCAGCACCCGGTCGAGGAGCGGATAGGCTTTGACCCCGTTCCACCGGTGCCCGCCGTCGAAGGAATCGACCTCGAGTGCATCCGTGGCGCCGTAGGCGCGGTAGGCACGGCGGATGCGTTCCAGCGCCGGATCGAGCCACTCCTTAACCATGAGAGCGTCCTGCCGGCCCACCTCCCACAGACAGGGCCGCGGAGCAATCAGCGAGGCGATTTCCGGCACGTCGCCGAACTGAAGCAGGCCCGGGATCACCTGGGCGCCGCAACTGTAGCGCCCGCCGATGCGCTCCTGCATGAGGTTCAGCGCGCCGGAGATCACCGCCACCCGCACCTGGGGGGACAGCGCCGCGGTGAGCATGGTCATGCGCCCGCCGTAGGAGAGGCCCACGCAGCCGAGGCGCCCCGCGTCCACGTCCGGGCGCCGCGACAACAGATCCAGGCTCCAGAGCGCATCGCGCAGGTTCTCGGCCATCAGCACCCTGCCCAGAAGCTGCATCCGGATGAAAGTCACCGCGCAGGGGTCGTCGCCGCCGTAGGGCTTGGGATCGCCCAGCCGGCGCCCGAAGGGAGTGAGGCAGGGGACGGCGACCACGTAGCCGCGCCGCACCAACTGGAGGCCGTAGTCGTAGTTGGCGCTGCCGATGTTCTGGCGCCGCTCTTCGGTCGTGGCGATACCCGCTACCGCGTCGTGGCCGAAGCGGCCATGGCCGTGAAGGGCCAGGACCCCGGGCCGCCGGACGGGGGAGGGGCTCCGCGGGATCAGCAAGTGCACGGGCAGGGAGCGGTGGCCCTCGGCCTGCAATAGAAGCTCCTCACGGCGGTGGTCGTCGAGCTCGATGCTGCGTTCGGTGACCGTCTCCCATCGCGCGGGAGGCTGGTACGGCCCGAGTACTTCCCGCAGCCGGGCGGCAAAGGCGCGCTGCCAGGCGCGGCAGTCGCCGGCGGCGCCGCCCTGGAAGCGCATGCTCAATGGGGCCTCGGCGGCCAGGCGCCGGATCTCCTCGTGGA
>JBBTDS010000615.1:2613-6500 GCA_038060875.1 Acidobacteriota bacterium
AAGCGCATCGGCCTGTTCAAAGGCGAGCTCTGGATCGACTCGGAGACATCCCTGCCGCTGCGCGAGTGGGGGGAGATGGTCAAGAACCCCTCGGTGTTCCTGAAAAGCGTCTACTTCGTCCGCGACTACCACATCGCGGACGGCGTGGCCACGCCGCGGCGGCTGATCAGCGACGTGAACACCCGCCTGGTGGGCAAGGTCAACCTGACCATCTGGTTCGACCGCGTGGCGGCCGAAGCGCTCGGCCCCACCGAGCTGGCCGCCTTGTCTGGCGGCGGCGCCCCCACCGGCGACCAAGTCTTCCCATCCAAGTAGGATAGGCCTCCCGGCCTGTCTCCCCTGCGACTGGGAAATCGGTTACCGCCCCGCTTTTGGTAAGCTCAAAAGAGCCTCTCATGAGGACGCTGTTCCTGAATCCTCCGTCGTTCGAGCGCTTTGACGGCGGAGCCGGCTCGCGCTGGCCGGCGACGCGCGAGATCGAGTCCTACTGGTACCCGGTGTGGCTCTGCTATCCGGCCGGCATGCTGCCCGACAGCAAGGTGGTGGACGCGCCGCCCCACCACGTCTCGATAGAGCAGACGGTGGCCATGGCCGGCGACTTCGAGCTGCTCGTACTGTTCACTTCGACGCCGGGTTTTCAGGTGGACGTCCGCATCGCCGAGATGATGAGGGACGCCAACCCGAAGCTGAAGGTGGCCTTCGTCGGCCCGCCGGTGACGGTGGAGCCGGAGAAAGTGCTGGCGGCCTCGGCGGCGATCGACTTCGTGGTGCGCCGCGAGTTCGACTACCAGATCGTGGACTACGCCGGCGGCAGGCCGCTGGAGGAACTGGCCGGCGTCAGCTACCGCCGCAACGGCAGCTTCGTGCACAACCCCGAGGGGCCGCCGGTCGAGAAGCTGGACGCGCTGCCCTGGGTCACCAGGGTCTACCAGCGCGACCTGGACTTCACCCGCTACAACGTGCCCTTCCTGCTGAACCCGTTCATCGCCCTCTACACCTCGCGCGGCTGCCCCGCCCTGTGCACCTTCTGCCTCTGGCCGCAGACCCACTCCGGCCATCGCTGGCGGCTGCGCTCGGCCGACGACGTCGCCGCCGAAGTGCGCTACGCCTGGGGGGCGTTTCCCGGCCTGAAGGAGATCTTCTTCGACGACGACACCTTCAACTACCAGAAGGCGCGCACCGTCGAGCTGTGCCGGAAGCTGGCGCCGCTCGGCGTCACCTGGTCGTGCACCTCGCGGGTGACCACCGATTACGAGACGCTCAGGGCGATGAAAGAAGCGGGCTGCCGGCTGCTCATCGTCGGCTACGAATCGGGCGACCCGCAGATCCTCAAGAACGTCAAGAAGGGCGCCACCATCGACATGGCGCGGCGCTTCACCCAAAACTCGAAGGAGCTGGGCCTGCGGGTCCACGGCGATTTCATCGTCGGCCTGCCGGGGGAGACGCGCGAGAGCCTGCGCCGCACCATCGAGTTCGCCAAGCGGCTGGACTGCGAGACCATCCAGGTCTCGATCGCGCACCCGTATCCGGGCACCGAATTCTACGCGTACGCCCGCGCGAACAACCTGCTCACCTTCGACTCGATGACCGACGCGGCGGGGCACCAGCTCCCCACCGTCATTTACCCCGGCCTGGGGCGCGCCGAGCTGGTGGAGTGGGTGGAGCGGTTCTACGGCGAGTATTACTTCCGGCCGCGGGTGATCTGGCGGCTCGCGCGCCACGCCGTGTTCGACCGGGCCGAGCGCCGGCGCCTGCTGAAAGAGGCGCGCGAGTACCTGAGCCTGCGGTCGAAGCGGAAGCAGTTCGTGCGCGAGCACCAGGCGGCTGGGGGCGCGAGTCTTTGATCCCGGTCGCGCTGGGTCGGAAGACCCGCGTGCTGGCGGCGATCGTCATCCTCGCCAACGTCTTCGGGAATTTCTTCCTGAGCCTCGGGCTGAGGCACAGCGGCGCGGGCCCCATCGTGTCTCCGCACGGGTACCTGGCGGCGCTGGCCAATCCCTGGGTCTCGCTGGGCGTCACCATTCTGATCCTGTGGATGCTGGCGCGGCTGGCGCTGCTGAGCTGGGCCGATCTCAGCTATGTGCTGCCGATAACCTCGCTGGGTTACGTGCTGACGGCGATGCTGGGCCGGCTGTTCCTGGGCGAGCAGATCCCGGCGGCGCGCTGGGCCGGCATCGCGCTGATTACCGCTGGGGTATTCCTGGTCAGCAGGACCGCCATCCGCACCGCGGGAGACCGCCGGTGAACTGGCTGCTGGTGGCCCTGGTGGTGGCGACCGCTTCGCTCGGCGACATCCTCCAGACGATGCGCATGAAGCGGCACGGCGAGATCCGCGACTTCCGGCCGGGCGCGCTGGGCCGGACGCTGGCCGCGGTTCTGCGAAGCTGGCACATCCCGGCTTCGCTCGGCCTGCTGGCCGTCTCGTTCTTTGCCTTTGTCACCCTGCTCTCGGTGGCGGAACTGAGCTTCGCCGTGCCGGCCACCGCCGCCGAGTACGTGCTGAGCACGGTGTTGGCGAGGTGGCTGCTTGGCGAGCAGGTCAACTGGAAGCGCTGGATGGGCGCGGGCCTGGTCGGCTGCGGCCTGGGGCTGCTGGCGCTGTGACCGTCCTGCTGCTGGCCATCGCCGCGGCCGCCTATCAAGTGGCCGCCCTGATCGCGGCCTTTCGCCACTTGCGGCGGCGCGAGCCGGCGGCGCGAGTGCTCCCCCCGGTTTCCATGCTGAAGCCCGTTCACGGGCTTGATCCGCGGTTCTACGACGCCATCCGCTCGCACGCAGTGCAGGACTATCCACAGTTCGAGATCCTGTTCGGCGTGAGTGATCCCGCCGATCCGGCGGTAGCGGAGATAAGGCGTCTGATGGCGGAGTTCCCGGAAGCTCCCATCCGGCTGGTGGTCAGCTCATTCCGCGCCGCCAATGGCAAGGTGGGCGTGCTGGCCGATCTGGCGCGCGAGGCGCGGCATCCGGTCCTGGTGGTGAACGACAGCGACATCGGCGTGCCGCGGGACTATCTGCGCCGCGTGGTGGCCCCGCTGGAGGACCCGGGAGTCGGCATGGTGACCTGCCTGTACCGCGGTGAGGCCGGGAGCTGGCCGGGACGGCTGGAAGCCATCGGCATCGCTACCGATTTCGCTCCCAGTGTGTTGGTGGCGCCGCTGGTGGGCGTCTCCGAGTTCGCCCTGGGCGCGACCATGGTTTTCCGCGCCGAAGATCTGCGGCGTATCGGCGGCTTCGCGGCCATCGCCGACTACCTGGCGGACGATTACCAGCTCAGCCGGCGGATTCGCGAGCTGGGGTTGCGGGTGGTGATCTCGAAAGTCGTCGTGGAGACGAATCTGCCCGATGTGAGCTGGCGCGAGGCCTGGCTGCATCAGCTCCGCTGGGCCCGCACCATCCGGGTTTCGCGCGGCGGGGGCTACCTGGGGATGCCGCTGACGGCAGCCACACTGTGGGCGCTGCTGCTGGCGCTGGGCGGGCTGTGGTGGCCGGCCACGGCGCTGATGGCCTTGCGGCTGGCGGCTGGGCTGCTGGTGAGCGCGCGGGTGCTGCGGGCACACTCATCGCTTGCGTCCGCGCTGCTGATGCCGCTGCGCGACCTGTGGGGCCTGGCCGTGTGGGCCGGCGGCCTGTGCGGCACTAGCGTCGTGTGGCGCGACCAGCGGCTGCGCTTGACGCGCGACGGGCGGATCGCGCCGTCCGGTTCCGCTCCGGCTACGGGTGCTTGAGGAGCAGGATGTCCAGTTTCCTCTCGATCAGGATCAGCTCCTTCTTGATCTTGGCGTGTGACGGGTGCACGGGAACGTGCTGGACGTGGGTAAGAAAGCAGCCCGAAGGCTGACCTCCGGTATACAACGGGACCGGCTGGTTTCCCACATAATCCGCCTCAA
>JBBTDS010000616.1:0-1111 GCA_038060875.1 Acidobacteriota bacterium
CGGCGACTACTGCGTTGTGCGCAGCTTCCAGAGGGCACGACGTCACAACCACGGAGATCAATCCATTCCTCGTATGGTTTGGCCGCGCAAAGACTGCGCGCTATTCGGGTTCTCAGGTGAGGGCCGCGCAGGATGCAGCCGCCGCGGCGCTGACGCACATGGTCGGCGGCTGCGCCGAGCCGGTTGCCGCTCCTCCCCTTCACAACATCGAGCGTTGGTGGAAGCCAGATGAACTCCGCTTTCTTTGCTCCCTAAAGGGAGCTCTTGAGTCGTCTCTCGGGGACGACCAAGTATCCAGCTCGCTCTTGATGGTTGCGTTCTGCCGGACGCTTATCAGACTCTCGAACGCAGCCTTCAACCAACAGTCCATGTCGTTTAAGGCCGACGACTACAATCTGACACTTCTCGATCACCACGGTTCCGACCGAGTTCGAACGGACCTTTTCATGGAAGACGTTGGCTATGTGTTGGATTCGGCCCTCGATAACCCCGCTGGCCATGGGGTCGTCGTGTACGGCGATGCTCGCAAGATCGAGAAGCTCGTCCCCGGCTTGTACGATGTCGTGGTCACGTCCCCACCCTATCCAAACCGTATGTCCTACATCCGTGAACTACGGCCCTACATGTACTGGCTCGGCTTCTTGAAAGACCCGAAGCAGGCGGCCGAACTGGATTGGGCCTCCATCGGAGGGACCTGGGGAGCAGCGACGAGCAGGCTCAGTGAATGGCGTGGCGCAGACGACGGGTTCCGCCCGCCCTACTTCAGAGCGATCATCGACCGTATCGCCGACGAGCGAAACACCAGCGGGCATCTGCTCTCGAACTATGTGCTGAAATACTGGGTCTGCGCAAGAATCTGGAGAAGTGCCCAATTGGCGGGCAGTTGAGCGTTTGGCCTTCTTGGGTACCTTCGGGGGCTGATCCCCAGCCTTGGGCCTGCGGTCCGGCTGATGGTACGCGGGGAACACGGCTCCAGTCACGGCGCTCTCAGAGTTGCCGGCGCAGGGATGCGGTGAGGAACGGTGTTTCCAAGCTTGGACGTAAGCTGCTGATTCTATGAGACGTCGGCAGTGTCTCTCTGTAGCCAGTTGGAAAGCCAGTTTCCCCGAAG
>JBBTDS010000617.1:0-8289 GCA_038060875.1 Acidobacteriota bacterium
CGGCCGCCGCATTGACGATGCGCATACCGCGGCCCCCGCCTCCGGCCGAGGCCTTAAGGATGACCGGGTAACCGATCTGTTCGCCCACCGCCAGCGCCTCTTCAGCCGAACCCAGCAGGCCGGCGGAGCCGGGCAGCACGGGCACGCCGGCGCTCTTCATCGCCGCGCGTGCGCGCTCTTTGAGGCCCATCAGCCGGATCACCTCGGCGCTGGGCCCTATGAACTTGAGGCCACAGAGCTGGCAGACCTCGGCAAAACCGGCGTTCTCGCTCAGGAAGCCGTAGCCGGGGTGGATGGCCTCCACGTTGGCGATCTCGGCGGCGCTGATTACCGCCGGGATGTTGAGGTAACTGAGGGCGCTCTGGGGCGGGCCGATGCAGATGGCCTGGTCGGCGAAGCGCACGTGCAGGCTGTGGCGGTCGGCCTCGGAGTAGACGGCCACCGTCGTGATGCCCAGCTCCTTGCAGGCGCAAATGACCCGCAGGGCAATCTCCCCCCGGTTGGCTATGAGAACCTTGGAGAACATAAGGGCCGGTCAGGACGGGCGAACCGCGTACAGGGCCTCGCCGTATTCGACCGGCTGGGCGTTGGCGACCATCCGGTTGACGATGATCCCGGCCACCTCCGCCTCTATCTCATTCATCAGCTTCATCGACTCGATGATGCACAGCACCTGGCCCGGCTTAACCGCGTCCCCAACCTGGACGAACGGCGGGTTGCCGGGAGCCGCCGCCTCGTAGAAGGTGCCGACGATGGGGGACTTCACGAAAGCCAGCGAGGAGTCCGCCGCCGCTTCAACCGGAGCGGGCGCGGCTGCCGGCGCCGGCGGGGCCGCCACCGCGGCCGCCTCTGCCTGAGCCGTAATCACCGCCTGATGCGTGTTTGTTTCAACGGCGCGGCGTATCCGCACCCGGTCGTCCCCGCGCTGCACCTCCAGCTCGGAGATCCCGGTGTCGGTCACCACCTTGATCAGCTCTCTGATTTCGTCCAGGGTCATGCGGGACAACTACACCCATTATAGGAGCAACAGCTCCTTGGGCGTGGAGGTCAGGATATCACATCCGCCAGGGGTGACCACGACCGTATCCTCGATCCGCACGCCGCCGAAGCCTTCCAGGTAGGCCCCGGGTTCGATGGTAATGACCATGCCGGCGGCCAGCCGGGTCTTCTCCCGCTTGCCCAGACGCGGCGGCTCATGGACTTCCAGGCCGAGGCCGTGCCCGGTGGAGTGCAGGAAAGCGCGGTCCAGCTTCCTGGCGCGCAGGGCGTTGCGGGCGGCCCGATCCACCGCACCCGCCGAAATGCCCGGCCGGACGGCGTCCAGGGCGGCCAGTTGCGCCTCCAGCACGGCGGCGTAGAGCTGCTTGAGCCTCCGGCTGGGGGATCCCAGGAACGCCATTCGGGTCATGTCGCTGGCGTAGCCGTCCTGGCTGGCACCCATATCTACCAATACCAGTTGGTTGGCGGCCAGGCGGTTGGCCGTGGGCCGGGCGTGGGGCAGGGCGGTGCGCTCGCCCGAGGTCACGATGGTTTCGAAGGCGGGCTGGTCGGCGCCCAGCCGGCGCATCTGGTAGTCGAACTCGGCCGCCAGGTCCTTCTCGCGGATGCCGGGGCTGGCGCGTCCGATCACCCGCTCGAAAGTCGCGCAGAGGGTGACGGCCGAGCGGCGTATCAGAGCTATCTCCCGCGCGGACTTGACCATGCGCTGGGTCTCCACCAAGCCGGCCACCGGCTTTAGCGACGCCCCCAGCCACAGGCCCTCGCTCAGCAACTCGTACTCTTCGTAAGTCAGCCGGCCCTTTTCGAAACCGAGGCGGCGCAGGCTCTTGCGGCGAGCCAGGGCCATCAGCCGCGGCAGCAGCGGCCCGCGCGCCACCCGTACCTTGCAGCCGGTTTCCCGCGCCGCCTGAAACTGGTAACGCGGGTCGGTGAATAGCACGGCCTCGCCGCCGGCCATCAGCAGCAGGGCCGCGTTCGAGCCGGTGAAGCCCGCCAGATACCGCACGTTCGGGCCAGCCGAGACGATGAAGCCGTCGAGCTTCTTGAGCCGGAGTTCCTCGGCGAGCCGGCGGCGGCGATCCTGGAGTTCGCTGGTCAAGGAACTAGCAACAGCTTACCAGTCGTCTTCCGGGCTTCCAGGTCGCGGTGGGCCTGGTGGGCTTCGTAGAACTTATAGGTGCGCTCGATGTGGAGCTTGAGCCGGCCGGATTGGACCCAGGTGAGCACGTCACCCGCGCGCGAGAGCAATTCCTCGCGGTTGGCGCAGTGATGGGCCAGGGTGGGGCGGGTCAGGAAGAGCGAGCCTTTCTGGCTGAGGACCAGCGGCAGGAAGGGCGGCACGGCGCCGCTGGCGTTGCCGAAGGTGACCATCATGCCGCGCGGGCGCAGGCAGTTCAGGCTCTTCTCCCAGGTGGCCGCGCCGACCGAATCGTAGACGACATCGACGCCGCGGCCCTCGGTGGCGCGCTTGACCTCCTGTTCGAAGTCCTGCCGGGTATAGAGGACCACCTGGTCGGCGCCGGCCTGGCGGGCCAGCCCCGCCTTGGCCTCGGTGGAGACGGTTCCGAAGACGCGGGCGCCGCGCATCTTTGCCATCTGGACCAGCAGCAGGCCGACGCCGCCGGCAGCGGCGTGGATGAGGCAGGAGTCGCCTTGCTTCAGTGGGTAGGTGGAGTGCGTGAGGTAGTGGGCGGTCATGCCCTGGAGCATGGCGGCGGCGCCGGCGCTTAAGTCCAGGGCCGCCGGCACCCGGACAAGCTGCCAGGCGGGAACGACGGCGTACTCCGCGTAGGAGCCGCGCGCCATGGCGTAGGCGACGCGGTCGCCGGCCGCGACCTCGGTAACACCCGGACCGACGGCTTCGACCACCCCGGCCCCCTCCATGCCCAGCGCGATGGGCGCGTCGGCCTTGTAGAGGCCGGTGCGGAAGTAGACGTCGATGAAGTTGACGCCCGAGGCGGCGATCTTCACCAGCGCCTGGCCGGGGCCCGCCGAAGGCGTCGCGGTCTCGACGTACTGCATCTGGTCGGGACCGCCGGTCTCGTAGACAAGCACGGCCTTCATGGATGGAACTCCTTTCTCAGCGCGCGGCGCGTGTGGACGGCCGCGGCGTAGAGCAACAGATAGAGAACGGTGAACGGAAACAGCAGGAGGCGGAGCAGCGTGGGTGCGGCCTGCGCGCCGCTCAGCCCGGCTCGAAACAGCACGAACCGGCACATCGTCCCGAGCTGGCTGCGGTCGAGCCAGAAGAAGTCGCCGTTCTCGTTGAGGACGAAAACCTTGGCCGGCACGCGGGCCGCCAGCGCCCATTTCCACTTGGTCATGATGGGCTCGCCTGAGCAGATGATGCCCATGACGGCGTAGCCCTGGGCGCCCAGCTCGCCGTAGAGGCGCTTGCGGCCGGCGCGGCCGGCATAACCGGAAACGCGGTACGCGTGGCTGCTGTCGAGCCCGGCGGGTTTTCCCGCGTAGCAGGTGACCAGGTCGATGGGAACCTCGGGCCAGTATTCGCCGAGCGTCGGCAGGAGGTTCTCGATCAGGTGCCGCGAGCCGCTTTCAACCAGCAGGATGCGTTCAACCTTGGGGAACCGGAGCCGGAAGAAGTGGCGCATGGGCGGAGATTAAATTGGTGAAAGCGTAGCCTGTCACCGAAATTATACTCCCCAGCAGTAGTCCTCGACGGCGCGCTCGATGGTGGGGTCGTGCTCGGTGAGGCGCATCAGCTCCAGCCGGATGGCGTCCACCAGGGCGCGCCAGCTTGCCTCGATGATGTTGTCGGAGACGCCGACGGTGGCCCAGCTCCGGCGCTGGTCGGACCACTCGATGAGCACGCGGACCTTGGCGGCGGTGCCTTTCTTGGAATCCAGCACCCGGACCTTGTAGTCAGTGAGCCGGACCTGGGCGATGCTGGGGTACTCGGCGGAGAGGCACTGGCGCAGGCAGAGATCGAGCGCGTTCACCGGGCCGTGGCCGCTGGCGGTGGCCGAGTGGGTGGCGGTCTTGGTCTTGATGGCGACGGTGGCGGTGGAGCGGGACTGCTTGTCGTCGGTCATGTGGGTGGTGACGTCGAAGTCCACCAGCTCGAAGAAGCGCACGCCGGGATGGAGGGCTTCGCGGACCAGCAGCTCGAAGGTGCCTTCGGCGGCCTCCAGCTCATAGCCGGCGTATTCGAGGTGCTTGATGCGGTCGAGCAGCTCGCGGCGGGCGTCCTCGGAGAGGCGGTCGGCGATGCCGTGCTGCTTGAGCTTGTAGAGGATGTTGCCGCGGCCGGAGAGGTCGCTCAACAGCACGCGCTGGCGGTTGCCGACTACGCCGGGTGAGACGTGCTCGTAGGAGGCGGCCTCCTTGAGGACGGCGCTGACGTGCACGCCGCCCTTGTGGGCGAAGGCGGAGTGGCCGACGTAGGGCTGGTCGGAGCGCAAAGGCAGGTTGGCGAGCTCGGCGACGAAGCGGGCGACCGAGCTGAGGTTGGCGATCCCGTCGGGACCGATGGTGACGTGGCCGAGCTTCAGCTCGAGGTTGGGCAGGATGGAGCAGAGGTTGGCGTTGCCGCAACGCTCCCCGTAACCGTTGATCGTGCCCTGGACATGGGTGCAGCCCTGCTCGACGGCGGCGATGGTGTTGGCGACGGCGACGTCGGAGTCGTTGTGGCAGTGGATGCCGAGCACGCCGTCGAAGCGCTTGCGCACCTCGGCCACGATCTCGGCGAGGCGGGCGGTGAGGGTGCCGCCGTTGGTGTCGCAGAGGCAGAGGACGTCGGCGCCGGCCTCGCGGGCGGCCTCCAGGGCGCGCAGCGCGAAGGCGGGGCTGCCGTTGTAGCCGTCGAAGAAGTGCTCGGCGTCGAAGATGACCTCGCGCTCGTGCTCCTTGAGGTAGCGCACGGTCTCGGAGATCAGCCTGAGGTTTTCCTCTTCCGAGACGCCGAGGACGCGGGTGGCATGGAGGTCCCAGGTCTTGCCGAAGATGGCGATGGCGGGCGTATGGGCCTCGACCAGGGCGCGGACGTTGGGGTCGCGGTCGATGCGGTTCTTGGCGAAACGGGTGGAACCGAAGGCGGTGAAGCGAGCGTGCTTGAGCCTCACCTCGCGGGCGCGGGCGAAGAAATCCTTGTCGCGCGGGTTGGAGCCGGGCCAGCCGCCCTCGATGTAGTCGATGCCCAGCTCATCGAGCCTCTGCGCGATGGCCAGTTTGTCTTCGACGGTGAAGGAGACGGCCTCGCCCTGGGTGCCGTCCCGGAGGGTGGTGTCGAAAGTAAAGATTTTCATAACAACCCACGGTCTACTGATTTTCCGGGCCGCGCTGGAGCGCGGCCCGTGACAGGTCGGGAGGCCTATCCTACTGGGCGTCCTCGGGCACGCCGGCCTCCTTTTTCTTCTTCAGGAAGGTCATCATTTCGCGGAGGCCGCGGCCGACGGTTTCGAGCGGCTGGTTGCGGGCGGCTTCGCGCATGGCGAGGAAGTTCTTCAGGCCGGCCTTGTACTCGCCGACCCACTCGCGGGCGAACTGGCCGGACTGGACCTCGGCCAGCATGCGGCGCATCTCCTCGCGGACGGCCTGGTTGATGACGCGAGGACCGCGTGTGTAATCGCCGTACTCGGCCGTATCGGAGACCGAGTAGCGCATGTAGCCGAGCCCGCCCTCCTGGATGAGGTCAACGATCAGCTTCAGCTCGTGGAGGCACTCGAAGTAGGCGATCTCGGGCGCGTAGCCGGCCTCGACGAGGGTCTCGAAGCCGGCGCGGATCAGCTCGCTGACGCCGCCGCACAGCACCGCCTGCTCGCCGAAGAGATCGCTTTCGGTCTCTTCCTTGTAGGTGGTCTCGATGACGCCGGCCTTGAGGCAGCCGAGCGCGAGCGCGTAGGCGAGCGCGCGCTGGAGGGCCTGGCCGGAGGGGTTCTGATAGACGGCCACCAGGGCCGGCACGCCGACGCCTTCCTTGAACAGCTCGCGGACGCGGTGGCCGGGCGCCTTGGGGGCGATCATCGAGACGTCCACGCCGGCGGGCGGCACGATCTGGCCGAAGTGGATGTTGAAGCCGTGGGCGAACATGAGCGTCTTGCCGGCGGTCATGTGGGGCGCGATCTCCCGCTCGTAGACGGCGGGCTGGTGAAGATCGGCGATCAGGATCATGACCACGTCGGCGACGGCGGCGGCCTCGCCGGCGCTCAGGACCCGGAAGCCGGCCGCTTCGGCCTTGGCCCAGTTCGGGGTGCCGGCCTTTTCGGCGACCACCACGTTGACGCCCGAATCGCGCAGGTTGAGAGCATGGGCGTGGCCCTGGCTGCCATAGCCGACGATTGCCACGGTCCGGTTCTTCAGGAGGTTGAGATCTCCATCTTTTTCGTAGTAGCGATTAGCCATTGGTTGCTCCATTATAAGTAGTCACGGAAGCCGCTTCGCCCTTCGTGGGGATGGGAGGCGAAAGGCGAAGCTTCTTGGATTCGAGCGAGACGGCGACCATGCCGGAGCGAGTGACTTCGATCTCGCCGTAGGCGCGCATCACGTCGATGAACTCGTCGAGTTTTTCCGGGGCGCCGGAGACCTCCAGCACAAAGCCTTCCACCGTGGAATCGACCACGCGGGCGCCGAAGATCTCGGCCTCCTTGAGGATGGCGGTGCGGGTCTCGAGCGCGGCGCGCACGCGCAGCAGGACCATCTCGCGGGCGACGGCGGACTCCTCGGTGAGGTCGCCGGCCTGGAGGACGTTGATGAGCTTGTTCATCTGCTTGATGAGCTGGCTGCGCAGGGAGGGGTCCACGTCCACCACGATGGTCATGCGGGAGAGAGTGGGGTCGAGGGTGCGGGCGACGGTGAGACTCTCGATGTTGTAGCCGCGGGCGCTGAGCACGCCGGTGACGCGCATGAGAGCGCCGGGCTTGTTTTCGACCAGTAATGATATGACCTGAAGCATAGGGAACCTCGCAAGTTATTTCGGCACCGGGACGGGTTGAGGCGGGGCGAGCACCATCTCGTTGATGGCGGCGCCGGACGGGACCATCGGGTACACGTTTTCCTCCGGAGAAACCTTGACGTTGAGCAGATAGGGACCGGGCTCGCCGACGGCCTCCTCCAGCGCGGGCGCGACCTCGCCGGGGAGCTCGATGGTGCGGCCCTTGAGGCCGTAGGCGGCGGCCAGCTTGCCGGCGTCGGGGAAGCAATCCAGCTCGACGCCGCAGAGGCGGTTGTTGTAGAAGAGGTTCTGCCACTGGCGAACCATGCCGAGGTAGCCGTTGTTGACGACGATGATCTTGATGGGCAGGCCGTGGCTGACGATGGTCGAGAGCTCGGGGATGGACATCTGGAAGCCGCCGTCGCCGACGACGGCGAAGACGAGCTTGTCGGGGCGGGCGAACTGGGCGCCGAGGGCGGCGGGCAGGCCGAAGCCCATCGAGCCGAGGCCGCCGGAGCAGATCCACAGGCGCGGGTCGTTGTGGCGGATAAACTGGGCGGCCCACATCTGGTGCTGGCCGACATCGGCGGTGACGATGGCCTCCCCGCCGGAGAGGCGGTCGATCTCGGCCATCAGGTGCTGGGGCTTGATCTCGGTGTCGGAGAAGGCGGGCACGAGCGGGTGCTCCTCCTGCCAGGCGCGAACCTGACG
This sequence comes from Acidobacteriota bacterium, assembly GCA_038060875.1. Lineage (GTDB taxonomy): Bacteria > Acidobacteriota > Terriglobia > Bryobacterales > Bryobacteraceae > JBBTDS01. Next base: position 7,601 of record JBBTDS010000617.1, read on the forward strand.
CCACCAGGCGCGGCGGGCGGCGGCGTTGCGCTCGCGCTGGCCCTGGGTAGCGGCGAGGACCTTGTTGATTTTGCGCAGCACGCGTTTGGCGTCTCCGACGATGGGCAGATCGGCGGCGCGGTTCTTGCCGATCTCGGAGGGGTCGATGTCGACGTGGATGACCTTGGCGTGGGGGGCGAAGGCGGCCAGGCGCCCGGTGACGCGGTCGTCGAAGCGCACGCCGAGGGCGATGAGCAGGTCGGCTTGGGTCATGCTCATGTTGGCGGCGTAGCTGCCGTGCATGCCGGGCATGCTGATGAAGTTGGGGTGGTCGCCGGGCAGGGCGCCCAGACCCATCAGGGTTAGTACGGCGGGGGCGTCGAGCAATTCCACCAGCCCGCGGAGCTCGGCGCAGGCGTCGGAGAGGACAATGCCGCCGCCGGCATAGACCAGCGGCCGCTGGGCGTCCCACATCATGTGGACGGCGCGGCGGATCTGGCCGGTGTGGCCCTCGGTGAAGACCTTGTAGCCCGGCAGGTGGATGGCCGAGACCGGGGCGTAGTGGGCCTGGCCGGCGAAGACATCCTTGGGGATATCGACCAGCACGGGGCCGGGCCGGCCGGTGGCGGCGATGTAGAAGGCTTCGTGGATGACGGCGGGCAGGTCGTTGAGGTTCTTGATGAGGTAGTTGTGCTTGGTGCAGGAGCGGG
>JBBTDS010000618.1:0-5285 GCA_038060875.1 Acidobacteriota bacterium
GGGACGACTCCCAGAACCGGAATCAACCCACAAATTCTGCTGAGGAGGCGTTTTTCCTTGAGTCCTTCGCCCAGGCCCAGCGCAAGCATTCGTATCAACCGGTCACTTTGTTCCCCGACTGGATCGTCGTCGTTTTCCCACTTCGAAAGCGTGGTCCTGTCCACATGAAGCAGCCGGGCGAACTCCTCTCCGGTCATTCTCACGTACTTCCGCAGAAACCGGACGTCCTGTCCTTCAAGCCGATATGGCTTCGATACCACCGCGCAGGCCAGTGTGCGCATGAGGTCGTTGACGCGCGGGATGATCGGATCTTCGTTCCCGCACTTCTCGCAGCGGATGAGTTCGATGCCCTGTAGCACGACGCGCTGGATCCCGCTCTCTGTGAACGCGTAGCTGGCGCGCACGATCCTGGCGCGTGCTCCGCAGGCGCTGCATCGGGATGCCGTCCTCGTCGTCCGCAGATTCCTCCTGATCGCGGTGTGCACTCTATTGGTATTTTACCAACTTTTCGCGGCTGGGCAAGTGTACTCAGCACCGTGGCAGGCGGCGAACTTCCGCGCGAACTCATCCGCCAGCGCGTTGGGAAACGGGTACCCGCCCCAGTTGCGGCTCTCCAGAATGCCGAGCAGCCGCTGCGCATGGCCTCACTCGACTGCGGCCACCGCGAAAACGCCCACCCCAGCCGGGCCTCGCCTTGAGGCTACTACGAGGCCGGGGCGGGTTGTATGTTCGACGCGGCCAAGGGCCGGCCGCGTCCGCAGCGCGGCCCGGAAGTAGAGACTGGCGCTCCCCGCGGCGACCGTGATCGCCGAGACTCCGGCCACGGCGGCGCTGCCGCGCCGCCGCTCCGCTTCCCGCACGCAACGGAAGCCGTTGTTGTCGTGCCTGTTGCCAGGTTGATTCCTGTTGCGGTTCGATGCGCGGAGGTTCCTCGGATTGTGGTTCCAGGAACCGCCCCGCAGTTTGAACCACGCTCCGTCTTTGAAACGGGCATTGCCCGAAAATCTGTTGGCGCAGGCGCCAGGTGTCCCCATGGGCGGCGTGGGCGATCCACGCTTGCACTCTGGGCCGCACTTCATTCCACCCGATCTCCCCGCTCGCGAAGGCTTGCCGCATCCGGTTAAGCCGCCGCCGGAAGCGCACCACGTTCTCGCGCACCAGGCGCGCCCGCCCCGGGAAGATCCTCCAGCCAAGGAAGGTCACACCGTCTGCGGTGCGGTACACCCGGCTCTTGCGGGGATGAAGGTTCAGCCGCCAGGCGAGCAGGAACTCCTCCACCGCCCGCTTCATTCCCCCAAGCGCATTCTTGTCGTCGTCAAACAGTACGAAATCATCGACGTAGCGGGCGTACAACCGCGGCTTGAGCGTCCTCTTGATGAAGTGATCCAGCGGGTTGAGGTAGACGTTGGCGAAAAACTGCGAAGTCTGGTTGCCGAGCGGCAGCCCCCGCCGGCGCTCGTATGGCGCGAACAGATCGTCGCCGGGAAAGTAGGCGATGACTTCTTCCTGCGGATTCGACCCGTCGATGATCCGGCCCGTGAGATCAAGCGTCCGCCGGCACTTGATCACTCGCGCCAGCAGCGCCTTGAGAATCTCGCGATCAATGGAGGCGAAGTACTTACGCACATCACACTTGAGCGCGTAAGCGCACCTCCGGCAACCCTCACGGGCCGCCGCCAGCGCTCGATGCGTCCCAAAGCCCTTCCGGCAGGCGTAAGAGTCCCGCACAAACCGTCGCTCGAAGATCGGCTCCACCACTCGCGTCAGTGCGTGGTGAACCACGCGGTCCCGAAAGGGGGCGGCCGAAATCAGCCGCGGTTTCGGTTCCCGGATCTCAAACGAACGGTAGTCGCCGGGCCGGTACGAGTCCTCCATGAGTTCTTTCTGAAGCCGGACCATCTCGTTTTCCAGGTCCAGCAGAAACCGGGCCACGTCCGGTCGGCGCCTTTTGCCCGCCGCCGCTGCCTTGGCCGCAGCCAGCAGGTTCTGAAACGACACCACTTCGGCCCAGAGGTCCCCGGTCCGCTTCATGAGCGGCCTCTCACCGAGCGGTGCCAGCCGCCCAACATCCGGCCGATCTCCTCCAGCCGTTCGGCCGCAAAACCGTAAGAATCCAGCGAAAGCAACCGTAAGTCCTTACTCAAGCGCAAAAGGTAGCGCAAGGCGTTTGTTCTGTGGCTGGCGCCCTCCAGACGCCGCGCCTTTTCGGTGCTGTAAGCCGATTCCACCAGCAGCACTAACAGTTCCAGGCCCGAGGAGACCAGCCGGTCGCCCACGCTGAACCGGTACGACCGCGGGAACTTCTCCACCTTCGGCAGCAGCCAGAGCACGAAGTCATAGGCCTTGCCCACCACCACTGCCGGCTCGGATTGCTGAACCTCGCCCATAAAAAAATTTCCCCCAAGGGGCTTCGCCCCTTGGAACTCCACTTTCAGCGCCCCAAGATCACGAGAAAAGAAAAGAATATCAAGGGATTAATTCCCGCATGCAACGGAACCCGACGTCGTTGAGCCAGTTGCCAGGCACATTCCTGTGGCGGGACGATGCACGGAGGTTCCAGGGAAGGTAGTTCCAGGAACCGCCCCGCAGCACGCGCGAACCGCCGCCCGGGGGCCCTTGCGGATTCCGGGTCTCCGACGCCGCGTAGTAGTTCTCCCCGTACCAGTCCGCAACCCATTCCCAGACGTTGCCAAGCATGTCGTACAGACGCCACGCATTGGGCTGTTTCTGGCCCACGGGCTGCGTCCGGCCTCCGCTGTTGGCGGTGTACCACGCAATCGCGCTCAGCTCGCCGTAATACGGCCCAGCGGTTCCTGCCCGTGCCGCATACTCCCACTCCGCCTCCGTCGGGAGCCTGCCACCAGCCCACTGGCAGTACGCCGCGGCATCGTGCCAGGTCACGGAGACCACCGGATGGTTCTCGTCCTGAGGGGACGCCGGGGGTGCCGGTGCTGACCTTCCGGCCGCACCGGAAAACCGCCGGTAGGCGCCCAACGTGACCTCGGTCTGGCCCATCCATAATCCGCCGGGAATGACGACCGTGCGTGCAGGCTTTTCGTCGTTCACGCACTGGCCGTCGCCTGGCGAGCAGCCCATCTGAAAAGTCCCCGCCGGAATCCACGCGTAGCGCTGCCCGTCAGCCGGGTTGGTTGTCACGGTCATCCCTGGCTTCGGGACGCGGGCCGATTCGGGCGGTGGCGCCGGCTTTACCTTCGCCCCCGCGCTGGCGGGCCGTTCCACCGGCTCCCGCTCGGGTGTCGGCTGCACTTCCTTCACGCGGGCTGGCGGCGGCGGTTTCGGAGGGGGAACCGCGGGCGGCTGCCTACGCAGCGCCTCGATCTCAGCCCTGGCCAGTTCTCGGAACCGGCCGGCGGCGTACCGTTTCAGGTACGCCTCAAAAGAGGCTGGGTCCTTCCGGCCCTTGATCGAATCCCAGTAAGCGATTTCGGCCTGCGCGGCCTGGTGTCGGTCCAGCAGCAAGTAAGCGGCCGCTGTCACAATCAGCAGGCAGGCGGCGACGGCGCTGATCGCTCCCCACCGCAGCCGTACTCCGTGGCTCGGCGCGGGCGGCTTCACTGCCGGCTTCCGGGCGGCCTTTAATGCATCCACGAAGTCGGCGCACGTTGCGTAACGGCCGGCAGGATCCTTCGACATCGCCTTGCGCAGGACACGCTCCACCTCCGGCCCCAGGGCGGGATTGAGCGTCTGCGCGGGCGGCGGTTCGTCGTGCAGTATCTTGCTGACCAGCGAAGCCAGCGTGTCCGCTTCGAACGGCTTATGGCCGGTCAGCATCGTGTAAGCAACGGCCGCCAGCGCGAACTGGTCGCTGCGGCCGCTGAGTGGCTCGCCCTTCAATTGCTCCGGGGCCATGTAGTGGGGGGATCCCACCACCATGCCCGTCTCGGTGATGGTTTTCTGCCAGGTGAGCTTGGCAATGCCGAAGTCGGCGATCTTCACCTCGCCGTTGTCCTGAACCATGATATTGCCCGGCTTCACGTCGCGGTGGTAGACGCCTTGCGCGTGAGCGTGGTCCAGGCCGCGGGCGGCGCCTTCCAGAACCTTCAGGCACCATTCCTGCGGCGGCGGGGTGCTCTCAGCCAGCACCTGGTCCAGGGTGCGGCCCTGGACGAACTCCATCACGATGTAAGTGGTGTCGCCCTCCTGGCCGAGATCGTGAACGGCCACGATGTTGGGATGGGCCAGCAGGCCGGCGGCGCGCGCCTCGCGCAACAGCCGTTCCCGCAATTGTAAGGCCTCGTGGGGCGTGGTGTATTCGCTCAGGCGGACGGTCTTGACCGCGACCGTGCGCCCAAGGGCGGTATCCACGCATCGGTACACGATCCCCATGCCGCCCCGTCCGACCTCCTCGACGATGTCGTAGCGACCGATACGCTCCATAAGATCCCTGATTCAGCGGCGGCGGTGCGCTTCCGCTAGCCCGGCCTGGCGCAACGCGTGCCGGGTCGAGGGCTGCACCACGCGCCAGAGCAGTTTATGTGCTTCACTTGGCAGCGGCATAAAGGCTTGCACCTCCGCCGGGATCAGCCATTATATTCCCCTGATCGCCCCGCCATTGCAGTCACCGCTGCCCGACCGTGGCGAGTCAGATCCTGAGGAGTTCCCGGATCTCCTCCGGCACTTGCCCACGCAGATCCGGATGGGCCTCCACCAGCCGTTCGATATCCAGCAGGTCCTTGCGCCGCTTGCTCGGCCGGCGCTCCGGGTCCAGGGCGGCCCAGACCTTGCCTTCGAAGACATCTTCGATGCTGGCGACCGGCAATCGCACCCCCAACACGTCGCGCATCGACGCCCGCTCCAGGAAGGGCGGGTATCGCGGGTCAGTCTGGATCCGGACCCGCAAATCCGAGCCGGGCATCGAGACGTTCAGACTGTGCGGGAACCGCTCGACCTTGAAGTGCCTCGCGAGCGTTGACGCCAGGCTCTCGATTTGATCGGCCGCCACAACCAGGTCGAGATCCAGGCTCACCAGTGGCTCCGCGTAGGCGTTGACCGCCTGCCCGCCAATCACGCAGTAGCGTACTGCCTCCTGGGCCAGCACCGCGAGAAGGCTCTCCAGGAAATTCGCCTGATCCATCGTCACCGCCTTCCAGATCGCCGGCGCGCGCATCGCAATCCTACAGCCCAGTGTAAACGCTCGGGGCGAGGCATGCCTCGCCCCTACAGTGTCTGCAAGAAAACCGGAAGACCGGGACAGTAACCCGTTTCCCCCCTTAACCCCAATACTGTTCACTTAAGAGCATTTCTGTGGTATCCTGTTTCCGAAA
>JBBTDS010000619.1:0-1503 GCA_038060875.1 Acidobacteriota bacterium
CGCAATCCTTGACGTAGCATTCGGGCTTGCCTTTCGGGCACTCGCCGAAAGTGCACAGGCGGCTGAGATAACGATCGCTGGCGGGTTCCATGAGAAAGACATCCACCTGGTGATGGACCACGCCGATCTCCCGTTCCTCGAACAGCCCGTTGAGAGCTCGTCCCTTGGCTCTCTGAAGCCGCTGCAGGAGGCTCAGGCCGCTCAGCCAGACGGCGAGATCTACGTCCTTGCACTCGCGTAAGATTGCCTGCCTGGCACGGCGGTATTTCTTGAACCGCGGGATCTCTTTCTTCAGCGGACGGGCGACCGAACCGAAGAGCACGACCTTGCGGACGGCCTCGAATTCCGCGAATGCGGACGCGACGTACTCGGCCGCGAGCCGGAATTCACGCTGGCGCCGCAGCATCATCTCGTTTTCGTCCGCGATCCGATCGGCGGTAGGAGCCTTTCCAGCGCTCATGCTCACTTCACCCGGAAGTACGGCCTGAGGACCTCGAAGATCTCATCCAGTTCGCGTAGGTCGCCTTCGTCCAAGCTCATGCCACGCGTATCGCGCATGACGATGGACTTGAATACGCCGCGCCGACGGAGGATCTCTTTCTGCAAGACGTAGCCGGTCTGCTGCTCGAGCACGGCCATCATGAGCATCTTGGAAAACAGGTCCCGGGCTTCCTTCTTCCGCCCCGCCTGGTACCAGTCCCAGATCTGCGCCTGGATGTCGGCGAAGCCCGCGCCCGGCATGGCGCCAGCCGAGCCGCGGGCCATTTCATTCATCAGGTTCCGAGCCCCGCCTCCGGTCATTGGAGTGAGCAGCCCCTTGGCTTCCTTCACATACCGGCTGACTCGCTTGGGTACCGGCGCCTGCTCCTCTTTGACGTAGCGGAAACCCGGCAGCTTCTTCGCCAGCCCGATCAGGTAGTCCACCGTCATGGCCGGCGTGGAAACCTGGATCATGAGCGGCAGCTTCGTGGCTGACGTGATTCTGGTGAAGTAAGCCGTCAGCGCGTCGAGGTCCGTCGTGCCGTCGGTCCGCCCCAGTGCCAGCACCGCATCGGCTCCAGCCTTTTCCGCCTGCCGCGTGAACTCCACCGCCTCCTCATCCGTCTTCCCGTGCACTCCGATCACCACCGGCACACGGCCGTTGGCCGCCCGGACAATCACTTCGGGATACCGCATTCGCTCATCATGGGTCAGCGTGGAGGTCTCCCCGGCGCCGGCCGGCCACACCATGCCGTGCGCGCGGCAGCGGAACAGAAAATCGGCTTCCCGCGCCAGCGACTGGGCGTCGATCTCCTTGTTCTCCAGAAACGGAGTCTGCATGATGATGAAGATGCCGCGGAACGGCTCGGCATGCCGCCCCTGCGCCGCTGCCGCAGGTACGGCCACGGCGGCGCTCAGCAACTCGCGTCGTGTCATTGCTTTCATTCTAATGTCAGCCGCGAAAGAATAATTGGGTGAAAGCGTAGCCTGTCACCGAATTACCGAATTGCTGGCCCCTAGCCG
>JBBTDS010000620.1:0-9788 GCA_038060875.1 Acidobacteriota bacterium
ATGGCGCGGAGTTCCTCTTCGCCCTGCTCCAGCGCGGTCTCGGCGGCCTTCTGGGCGAAGCTCGGCGCGTGGGAAACAATGAACTCGTTGAGCTGGGCGGCCTTGCGCGCCAGGTCGCGCCGGGCCACCAGCCAGCCGATCCGCCAGCCGGTCATGCAGTAGCTCTTCGAGAACGACTGCACCACCAGCACCGCGTCTTCGCGGGTGATCATTCGCAGAATCGAGGGCGCCGGCTGGCCGAGTGTGGGCGTGCGGTAATACAGGCGTTCGTAGACCTCGTCGGCCAGCAGCCACAGCCCGCGCCGGCGCGCGAACTCGAGCAGGCGCGCCTGCTCGTCCTCGGTCGCCGCCCAGCCCAGCGGGTTCGAGGGCGAGGTATAGACCAGCAGCCGGGTGCGCGGCGTGACCGCCGCCTCGAGCGCGTCGAAGTCGATCCCGTAGCGGCCGCCCGAAAGCGGGTGCGGAATCTCGCGCGCCACCCCGTTGGCCATGGCGACGTTGGCCGCGCCGTTGGGCCACGCCGGGGTGAGAACCAGCGCCTCGTCGCCGGGATCGATGACGCAGCGGATGCCGACGTTGAGCGCCTGCACGCCCGAAGCGGTGATCACGATCTCGCTCTCCGGGTCCAGCTCGACCGCGTGCAGCCGCCGGTAATGTTCGGCCAGCGCGCGGCGCAGCGACGGCAGTCCGGCGTTCTCGGTGTAGAAGGTGTAGCCGTCGGCGATCGCCTTGTAGGCGGCGCGCTTGATGTAATCCGGCGTGGGCAGGTTCGACTCGCCGAAGTAGAGCTTCAGCACACTGTCCATGGTCATGGCCAGGTCGGCCAGCTCGCGGATGCGGGATTGGGCGACGCGCTCCGCAGAGCGAGCGACGCGGGCGGTCACCGCTCACTCACGGTCGCGGCTCGGCAGAAGGGCGCCGGCGTCACGCTAGCTGAGCCGCGCGCGTCAGCAAGCGGCGCCGGTTCGCTCACCGGCGGCCCCTCCGCTCGCCCATCAGCTCTTCCAGGTTGACCAGCTCGGTGGGGTAGTCGCCGGTGTAGCAGGCGTAACAGTATTCGTGGCGGTCGTCGGCCACCGCCTCGCGCAGAGAGGCCAGCGACAGGTAGCCCAGCGTGTCGGCCCCGACGAAACGCCGGATCTCCTCCACCGAGCTGTTGGCGCCGATCAACTCGCTCTTGGTCGGCGTGTCCACCCCGTAAAAGCAAGGGGAGATCACCGGGGGGCAGGAGATGCGGAGATGGACCTCGCGAGCGCCGGCCTGCCGCACCATGCGCACGATCTTGCGGCTGGTGGTGCCGCGCACGATCGAGTCGTCCACCAGGATGACGCGCTTGGACTCCAGCAGGTGCCGCACCGGGTTGAGCTTCAGCCTCACCCCGAAGTCGCGGATGGCCTGAGAGGGCTCGATGAAGGTGCGGCCGACGTAGTGGTTGCGGATCAGCCCGTGGCGGAAGGGGATGCCGGACTCGGCCGCATAGCCGAGGGCCGCGGCCACGCCGGAATCGGGCACCGGCACAACCACGTCGGCCTCGACCGGGTGCTCGCGCGCCAGCAGCCGCCCCAGCATCTCGCGCGATTCCTGCACGGCGCGGCCGAAGACGATCGAGTCGGGGCGCGAGAAGTAAACGTGCTCGAAGACGCAATGGGCCGGCGAGCGGCGCGGCGCGTAGCGCTCGCGAGTGAGGCCCTCGGGGCCGGCCATCACCATCTCGCCCGGCTCGACCTCGTTCAGGTACACCGCTCCGATCAGGTCGAAGGCGCAGGTCTCCGAGGCGAAGACGTAGCACTTCTTGCCTCCGGATAGCTCCATCTGGGCCATGGCCAGCGGGCGGAACCCGTAAGGGTCGCGGGCGACGATGACCCGGTCCTGGGCCAGGAAGACCATCGAGAAGGCGCCTTCCAGCTCCAGCAGGGCCTCGCGGAGGGCGCCGGCCAGCGTGCGCTCCCGCGAGCGCGCCACCAGGTGCAGCACCACTTCGGTGTCGCTGGAGGCCTGGAAGATCGACCCTTCGCGCTCGAGCTGGCCGCGCAGCTCGCGCGCGTTGGTGAGGTTGCCGTTGTGGGCCACCGCGACGTGGCCCTTGTTGCAGGCGACCGCGAACGGCTGCGCGTTGGTGAGCGAGGTGTCGCCGGCCGTCGAGTAACGCGTGTGACCGATGGCCAGCTCGCCCGGCAGCCCCGCGAGCCGCTCGGGCGTGAAGATCTCGGCCACCTCGCCCATCTGCTTGTGGCAGTGGATCTGGCGGCCGTCGCTGGAGGCGATGCCGGCGCTCTCCTGGCCGCGGTGCTGGAGCGCATGGAGACCGAGATAAGCCAGATTGGCGGCCTCCGGGTGGCCGAAAATGGCGACCACGCCGCATTCCTCGCGGAACTTATCCGGCATGGCTGCTAAGACTGGCTTCAAGGGCCGTATCCCAGGGCTCCCGGAGACGCTCGATGGCGCAATCGATCAGCACCTGCCCCCGGTTGCCGATCCTCACTACTCCTTCCATCGTAACACCGGCAATCAGCGCCTCGACGCCGTGCCCGCGGGCCATGCGGCTTACCTCATCAGGGCGGTCCGTGGAAATCAGGATGCGCGACGGTCCCTCGTGGAACAGCAAGTGTTCGGGGCGCAGGTCGCTCGCCAGGTCAAGGGCGGCGCCGATGCCGCCGAAGGAGCATTCGGCCAGCGCCACCGCCAGCCCGCCGTCGCTCAGATCGTGGGCCGATTCGGCCAGGCCGGCGGCCACGATCTCCCGCGCCGCCGCCTGCACGCGCCGCTCGCACTCCATATCGAGCGCCGGCGGCAGGCCCCAGAGCTGTTTGAGAATCACCTTGGCGTATTGGCTGGAGCCGAAACGCGTGGCGTCGCAGTTCCCCAGGCCTCCGAGCAGCATCAGGGCCCGCCCGGGCTGTTTGAAGTGGATGGTCACGGGCGCCGCCGTCTTCATCAGGCCGACAATACCCACCACCGGCGTCGGGTAGACGCCTTCGCCCAGCGTCTCGTTGTACAGGCTGACGTTGCCACCGGTGATCGGCGTCTCGAAGAAGGCGCAGGCCTCGCCCATGCCCTCGATGGCCTCGACGAGCTGGGCCATGATCTCGGGCCGCTCCGGGTTGCCGAAATTGAGGCAGTTGGTAGCGGCCACCGGCAGCGCGCCCACGGTTGAGAGGTTGCGGCAGCACTCGGCGACGGCCAGCTTCGCCCCCTCGCGCGGGTCCAGGTAGCAGTAGCGGCCATTGCCGTCCAGGGCGATGGCCACCGACGCGCCGGTCTCCTTGATGCGCAGGATGGCCGCGTCGCCGCCCGGCCCCTGGGTGGTGTTGGTGCGCACCATGTAGTCGTACTGCTCCCAGATCCAGCGCGTGTTGGCGATGTCGCCGGAGCCGAGCAGCACGGCCAGATCCTGCTCCAGTGAGCGGCTGGCAAACTCGGGCCCCTCCATCGGCGCGGTGCGCAGCGGCCGTGTGCGCGGGCGGTCGTAGATGGGCGCCTCGTCGGCCAGCGCGCGGTTGGGAATCTCGGCCACCACTTTGCCGTGGTCCTTCACCCGCAGCAAGCCGTCGCCGGTGACCTCGCCGATGGTGACCGCGTCGAGCCCCCACTTGCGGTAGACGCGGAACACCTCGTCCTCGCGTCCCTTCTCCACCACCAGCAGCATGCGCTCCTGCGACTCCGAGAGCATGATCTCGTAAGGCGTCATGCCGGTCTCGCGCTGTGGCACGCGGGCCAGCTCGATCTCGATGCCGGCGCCGCCGCGGCTGCCCATCTCGCAGGTGGAGCAGGTCAGTCCGGCTGCGCCCATGTCCTGGATGCCGACGATGGCGCCGGTCCGCATCGCCTCCAGGCAGGCCTCCAGCAGGAGCTTCTCCATGAACGGGTCGCCCACTTGCACGTTGGGCCGCTTCTGCTTGGATTCCTCGGTGAACTCGGCCGAGGCCATCGAGGCGCCGTGGATGCCGTCGCGGCCCGTCTTGGCGCCGACGTAGATGACCGGGTTGCCGAGGCCGCGGGCGCGGGCGTAGAAGATCTCGTCCTTCTTGAAGACGCCCAGCGCCAGCACGTTTACCAGCGGGTTGCCGTTGTAGCAGGGCTCGAAGACGCACTCGCCGCCGACGGTGGGCACGCCGAAGCAGTTGCCGTAGTGGGCGATGCCGGCCACCACGCCGGCCAGGATGCGGCGGTTACGCGGGCCGGTCCTGGGGGCGTCGAGCGGCCCGAAGCGCAGCGAGTCCAGCACCGCGATCGGACGCGCCCCCATGGTGAAGATGTCGCGCAGGATGCCGCCCACGCCGGTGGCCGCCCCCTGGAACGGCTCGATGAAGCTGGGGTGGTTGTGCGACTCGATCTTGAAGGCGATGGCGTAGCCGTCGCCGATGTCGATGATGCCGGCGTTCTCGCCCGGCCCCTGCACCACCAGCTTGCTGCGCGTGGGCAGCTTCTTCAAGTGCAGGCGCGAGCTCTTGTAGGAGCAGTGCTCGCTCCACATCACGCTGAAGATGCCCAGCTCGGTGTAAGTAGGCTCGCGGCCCAGCAGCTCTACGATGCGGGCGTATTCCGCTTCGCTCAACTGGTGCGTGGCCACAAGCTCGGCGGTGATTGCGCCCATCAGCGTACCGCGGCCAGCGCGGCCGCCATCGACTCCAGCACGACGCGCCCGTCGGTGGAACCCATCAGCGGGTCGGAGGCCCGCTCCGGGTGAGGCATCATGCCCATCACGTTGCGCTGGCGGTTCAGGACGCCGGCGATGTCGCCGAGCGAGCCGTTGGGGTTGTCCACGTAGCGAAACACCACCCGGTCCTCGGCTTCCAGCTCGTCGAGCGTGCGCTCGTCGGCGACGTAACAGCCTTCGCCGTGCGCGATCGGAACCCGCAGGATGCGGCCCCGCTCGCCCCTGGCGGTGAACGGAGAATCGGTGGTCTCGGTGCGCAGCTCGACCTGGCGGCAGATGAACTTCAGCCCGCGGTTGCGGATCAGCGCCCCCGGCAGGAGGCCGCACTCGACCAGGATCTGAAAACCGTTGCAGATGCCGAGTACCAGCCCGCCCTCGGCGGCGAACCGCTTCACCGCCGCCATCACCGGCGAGAACTTGGCGATGGCGCCGCAGCGCAGGTAGTCGCCGTAGGAGAAACCGCCGGGCAGGATCACCGCGTCGGCGTCGCCCAGCGAGGAGGAATCGTGCCAGATGTACTCGGCCCGGTGTCCCAGGTTGTGGGAGGCCGCGTACCAGGCGTCGTGATCGCAGTTGCTGCCGGGAAAAACAACGACCCCAAACTTCATCGAGAGTCTAGTCTATCAAAAGACGCCGGCCGCGCTGCCCGGGCACTGCGCGGGGAAATGCCTAGCGGGCTGCGGCCGCGGTGACGGTCTTCCGGCGGCGCGAGCTCCGCTTCTCGGCCGGAGGCTGGCGATCGCTCTTCTTCAGCGAAGGCAGGACGATCGTGGTGACGAACTTCTTCTCGCCGTGGTCGTCGAACTTGATCACAATGCGTTCATCGTTGGAGGAGAGCACGGTGCCGAAACCGAACTTGCCGTGCTCGACCTGTGCCCCGTCGGGGAAAATGCCTCTGAAAGCCATTCATTAGCCGCCTTACACTTTCAATGTAACAAATCCGGGTACGAATGTCGAATTGGCCGGCGGGCATCACCCACCAGCTTGTCGCAGCGCCAACTCAACCGCCTGCGGGTTGCGGTCAATCACCAGCAGGTAGGCGCGCACGGCGCCCTCCGGGCGCCGCCGGCCTTGTTCCCACTCTTCGAGAGATCGTGGGCTGATGCCGTATCGCCGCGCGAACTCGGCCTGGGTGAGTCCGGCCTTCTGGCGGACGGCCTTCACGTCCACGAAATCCGGCACCTCAACATAACGGGCGGGAAGCTTGATCTCACCCTTGACGTGTTTCTCAACGAGCTTCAGCCCCTCGATGATCTGCCGACCCAGCTTCGAGTGCTTCGGCCGGGATGCCTTGTTTGCTGGCGCTTTCTTGCTCACGCGCGAGCCCTCCCTTTCAGCCGCGACAGGATCTGCTTCATGTCGCGCTTGTCGCCTTCGGTCAGATCCGTCTGCTCGCTCTTGGCATAGAGGGTGAGCATGTAAACGGAGTACTGACCAATATGGAAGTAATAGATCGCCCTTACGCCTCCGCTCTTCCCCTTCCCCCCTCTACCCCATCGCGCCTTCCTCACACCACCGGTTCCAGGAACGATCGGGTGTGCTTCCGGCGCTTCCGCTATGTGATCCTCCAACGCCGTCTTCTCGGCGGGACTCAATAGCCTGTTGGCCTGCTTCTCGTACGCCGGAAGCGTGTAGACGGCAGCCTTCACCGTTCTTATAGTACGTCATTGACGGAATACCGGTCAACCGACTCGCCTGCCCCGCGATGCCCACCACGAGGCCTGGCGACGGCGCAAGCTGAAGCATGCGCCACGTGTCTGCAACGCGCCGGGCGGCGGCCGCGTCCGAATTAAGGAGTTGCCCATGAGACGCCTCTCGCGGTTTGCCCTCCTGCTGCTCGCCCCGCTCGCGATGGCCGCCCCGCGCGACCTCGACCGCTGGGCTCTGATTCTCGACGACCCGCCGCTGGCGGCCCAGGTCTCCTCCCGCGAGGAGCTGCGTGGCAAAGCGGCTCAGGACACAGCCCGCAGGCTGCTGGCTGCCCAGCAGCGGCTGCGCCGCGAACTCGCGCAGCGCCACATCCAGGTCACCGGCGCGGCGCACACGCTGGTGAATGCCGTCTTCGTGCGCGCCTCCGAAGAGCAGCTTGAAGCGCTGCGCGCCCAGCCGGGCGTCAAGCGGGTGGCAAATTTGCCACCCATCCGCCGCCTTTTGGACCGGGCCGGTCAATTGGTGAACGCCCAAGCCGCCTGGAACCGCATCGGCGGCATCGAGAACGCCGGCGCCGGCGTGAAGATCGGCATCATCGACACCGGCATCGATCACCAGCATCCGGGCTTCCAGGACGACTCGCTTAGCCCGCCACCGGGCTACCCGAAATGCACCCCGGGCGACTGCGCTTACGCCAACAACAAAGTCATCGTGGCCCGGAGTTACGTGCAGATGGTGGCGGCCGGCAGCCCCGACAACCCCGCCGCCGACTCGCGGCCCGACGACCTGAGCGCCCGCGACCGGGCCGGGCACGGCACCGCGGTGGCCATGATCGCCGCCGGCCGCACCAACTCCGGTCCCGGCGCCACCATCACCGGCGTGGCCCCCAAGGCGTTCCTGGGCAACTACAAGGTCTTCGGCTCGCCGGGGGTTAACGACACCACCTACAGCGACGTGGTGATCGCGGCGCTGGAAGACGCTCTGGCGGACGGCATGGACATCGTCACTCTCTCGCTGGGCAGCCCGGCGCTGTACGGGCCGCTGGATACCGGCTCGATCTGCGGCGAAACGGCCTCACAGCCCTGCGACGTCCGCGCCCAAGCGGTCGAGAACGCGGTGAAGGCCGGCCTCACCGTGGTCGTCGGCGCGGGCAACGACGGAGACATCGGCATCAAGTTCCCGACCCTCACCACCATCACCACCCCGGGAACGGCCCCCTCGGCGATCACCGTCGGGGCCACCACCAACTCCCACGTGTGGTTTTCCAGCGTGCAGGTAACGGGGACGGACGTGCCGGGCGAGCTCCGCAACATCCGCGCCCGCTTCGGCGACGGGCCCAAGCCCGACCCGGCGCTGACGGCGCCGCTGCGCGACGTGGCGCGGCTTGAGAACGACGGCCGCCTCTGCGTGCCGCTGGCGACCGGCACGCTGGCCGGCGCCATCGCGCTGGTGGAGCGCGGCGACTGCTCCTTCGCCCAGAAGATCAATTACGCCCAGAAGGCCGGCGCGGTCGGCGTCATCGTCTACCAGCGCGAGGGCGTGGACGCCATCTTCAGCCCGGCCTTTCTCACAGGCACCGGCATCCCCGCCGCGATGATCGGCAACGCGCGGGGCAAGCAGCTCAAGAGCTTCATCGCCACGCGGCCCGACCGCGCGGTGACCATGGACCCGTCGCTCACGCCCGCCGACGCCGACTTCGACAGCGTGATTGATTTCTCGTCGCGGGGACCGGCCATCGGCGATGCGGCCATCAAGCCGGAGCTGGTGGCCGTCGGCACCGATCTCTACACTGCGGCGCAGCGCTACGATCCCAACGGCGAGATGTATGACCGCAGCGGCTTCACCGTGGCCGACGGGACCAGCTTCGCGGTGCCGCTGGTGGCCGGCGCGGCCGCGCTGGTGAAGCAGCAGAAGCCTGGGCTGAAACCGGGGCAGTTGAAGTCGGCTGTGGTCAACACCGCCAACCCGCGGATTCAGGACGACTCGGGTACGGCGCGGGTGACCGCGGTGGGCGCCGGCAAGCTGGATGCGGCCGCGGCGCTTCAGGCCGGCGTGGCCGCCGAACCGGCCACTTTGTCGTTTGGGGTGCTGACGCAGGCTTCGCTGCCTGTCTCGCGCACGCTGACACTCACCAACACGGGGAGCAGCCGGTTGCAACTCAGCCTCGCGGTCGCGCCGCGGGATCAGGACCCGCGGGCGCAGCTCCGGCTCAGCTCGTCCAGCGTCGTTCTCAACGCCGGCGAATCCACCCAGGTCGCCGTGCGGCTTGAAGGAAGCCTGCCTCAGCCCGGCTCCTACGAGGGCGCCATCACCATCCAGGGCGGCGGCGCCACCTTGCGCGTGCCCTATCTCTACCTGGTGGGCGACGGCGTTGCGTTCGACATCTTCCCCATGCAGGGCTACGACTTCACCGGAACGGTTAACGCGCGCATCCCTGGGCGGTACATAGCCTTCAAGCTCATCGACCGCCACGGCGCGCCGGTCGCCAACGTTCCGGTGCGCTTCCGCGCCACCCTCGGAGGAGGCTCGATCGACGCCGCCGACGAGAGGACCGACAAGTTCGGCATCGCCGCCGCGCGGGTGTTCCTGGGATCGACGCTGGGGGACCAGCAGTTCACCGCCGAAGCCGGCGGGCTGACGGTTTACTTCGACGGGTGGGCGCGGCTCCGTCCGACCGTCGAGACCGACGGTGTCGTCAGCGCCGCCAGCTTCCAGCGCGGGCTCGCGGTCGCGCCCGGCTCCTACATCGCCATCTTCGGGCGCGGCCTCAGTGACGCCAGCCGCGTGTTCTCGACGCCATATCTGCCGGTGTCGCTGGCCGGCATCAGCGTCAGCTTCGACGTGGCGGCCCGCAAGATCAGCCTGCCGGGGCGGCTGCATTTCGTGAGCGAGAACCAGGTCAACCTCCAGGTTCCCTGGGAGCTGGAAGGTCTGAACTCCGTCCAGATCAAGGTGAGCATCGGGGACATCTCCAGCGCCGTCTATAACTTGCCGCTAGCCGACTACTCCCCCGCGTTCTTCGAATACCGGGACCCGGACGGGCGGAACTACATCGCCGCGTTGGATGAGAACTTCCGCCTGCTGGGCTCGGCCAACCTCGCCCGCCGCGGCCGCACCGTCCTGCTCTACGTGAATGGCCTGGGCCCGGTGGACAACCGGCCGCCCACCGGGGAGCCGAGTCCTTCGCAACCATTGGCCGCGACTCGGGTTACACCTCAAGTGACCATCGGCGGTCGTTCCGCCCAGGTGGCGTTCAGCGGGCTGGCGCCGTTCATCGTGGGCCTGTACCAGTTGAATGTGGTTGTGCCCGCTGACGCGCCCAGCGGCCTCCAGCCGGTGGTGGTCACCGCCGGCGGCGTCACCTCGAAGACGGCGTTCCTGCCGCTGGAGTAAGTGCGACTGCGGCACAAGCGGCAACATCCGATAAGCTAGGCATATGCGACGGATCTGGATCTGGCTTTTCTGGGCGGCTATTCTCGGG
>JBBTDS010000621.1:0-11660 GCA_038060875.1 Acidobacteriota bacterium
CGGCGGTAGAATCGGACTGGGTGAAAGGGGGAGAAGATGCGGAAACCGCTTCGAGCAGCAGTTTCCGTCCTCGCCGCGCTGGGTTGCTGTTGCGCCCAGGAATCGCGGGCCACCATCATCGGCCGCGTGATGGATCCCACCGGCGCCGTCATACTGGGGGCAAACGTTGGAGCGGTCAACGTGGCCTCCAACACGCGAGCCGTTTCGGCCACCAACGAGAACGGCAACTACGAGATTCCGTACCTCCTGCCAGGCATATACCGCGTCACGGTAGAGATGGCCGGCTTCAAGAAGGCGGTGAGGGACGGGATCGAGCTGCGAGTGGCCGACCGCATGACGCTGGACTTCACGCTGGAGCTGGGCAACGTGGCCGAGTCGGTCGTGGTGACGGGAGAGACGCCGCTGCTGGAGTCGGCCACCGCCTCGATCAGCATGATCATGGACGAGCGGCGCATCAGCGAGCTGCCGATCGTCGGCGGCAATCCCTTCTACCTGGCCCGGCTCTCGCCCGTGGTGCTCTCCAGCGGCGGGCGCTCGGCCGGCAACCCGATGGACCAGGGCGCGGCCACCGGCATCATCGTCAACGGCACCCGCAGCGAGTCCAGCGAGGCGATGCTCGACGGCATGCCGAACATGTCCCAGCGCAACACCGTCTTCTCGCCGCCGCAGGACCTGGTGCAGGAGTTCAAGATCCACGCCGCCACCTTCGACGCCAGCCTCGGCCACGCCGCCGGCGCGGTTACCAACGTGAGCATGAAGTCCGGCACCAACGCGCTGCACGGCTCGGGCTACGGTTTCGACTCGCGCATCCGGGCCGTTCCCTGGTTCACCAACCGGTTCATCTACGATGTGCGGACGGGCCCCATCACTGAGGAGAAGAAAAAGCGGGCGCTGGAGGGCTGGCGGCACCAGCGCTGGGGCGCCACCCTGAGCGGGCCGGTGGTCCTGCCGCGCCTCTTCGACGGCCGCAGCGGCACCTTCTGGACCTTCGGCTACGAGGGCCTCTACATCATGCGCAACCTCGGCTTCACCGGGACGGTGCCGACGGCGGAACAAGGCCGCGGCGATTTCTCGGGCCTGCTAGCGCTCGGTTCGCGCTACCAGATTTACGACCCGGCCACCATCCAGCCGGAAGCCAGGGGAACTCTCCCCTGATCCAGGCACGAAACCCACCAACTCAAAAGTCCACCCTAAGGTTGAACTGGATGAGCCGGCTCAAGCCGTTCTGGGAGGTGACGCGCCCGAAGTCACGGTTGGTGGGGTCGGTGTTCGGCCCGCTGAAGTTAGTGTGGTTGGTGGCGTTCAGCAGGTCCACGTCGAAGCTCGTGCGCAGCCGCTCGGTGATGCGGAAGACCCGCTTGACCTTGATGTCCCAGTTGCGGATGCCGTCGGCGCGAAGCTCGCTCAGCCGCGTCGGGAAGACCCGCACGTGGTAACTGCCGGGTTGAAGGGCGGAGCGGCCCTCAAAGCCCTGGAATCCGCTCGGAACCGCAGCCGTCCCCCTGTAGGTGGTCGCCGGGTCAAACCAGACGTGAATGTCCCTGGCATGTACCTGCTCGTGGTTGAAGAGGTCGCCGATCTTGCTGACGTCGCCGTAGAAGAAGCGGTTGCCCCAGCCGGGGATACCGCCGGTCTGATACTGGTAGACCCAACTCAACTGCCAGCCGCCGATGACGTGCTGGAGCGGCCCCTCGGTGGTCCAAGTTCTGTTCCTGCCGAAGGGCAATTCCCACACCGCGCTCCAGACGAAGCGGTGGGGCCGGATGGCGTCTTGCGGGCGCCAGGAGGGCCGGTCGTCGAAATCGTTGTGGTAATAGTCCGACTCCTCGGCTCTGGCGTAAGTATACATCACCGCCGTCTGGAAGCCGCGGCTGAAACGCCGGTTGAGCTGTAGTTGCAGGTCGTGGTACCGGTTGCCTCCGCGGGCATCGCTGAACTCAACCCCCGGGCGCAGCCCGCTCAGGCCGTTCATGTTCGGGAAGGCGCGCAGGAGCTGGTGCTTCCGGATGGTCTTGCCGGTGAAAAAGCCCACCGTGCTCAGGTAGTTGTACATCTTGGGATCGGAGGTCTGGAGCGAGGCGAGGTTGGCGATGTTGAACGGATTGGGGACATTCGTGTTCATCCTGTCGTCTACAGCCTGGTTGCGCACGTTGCCGGTGGCCCAGTACTGGCGCGGCAGGAAGCTGATGCTTTGGGTGACCGGGATCCTGGCATAGGCGCCGCTGTAAGCCACCTCGATCACCATGTTGTTGGTAAGTTCCCGCTGGATACCGAACCTCCAGCGCTGCTGCCAGGAGGCGCTGAAATTGCGGGGCACGAAGCTCCAGCCACGGCCCTGGCGCATCATCGAGCCCAAGGAATTGCCATAGGGTGTATCGAACCGGGTGCCATCGGCGCGGACGGGGAAAGGATCCACCATGGGGTTCCGGCCCGCCGCCAGGTTGCCGATCGAGCCGACTCCGCAGCACCACGACAGGCCCCTGTCGGTGGTGAGAATGGTGCTGGTGGCTTTGCTGAAGCCGTCCTGGTTCGGCCGGTCGTTGTTGGTGTTGTAAGTGTCGTACCACCAGCCGTAGCCGGCGCGCAAAACGGTCCTGGGCGAAAGCTGGTAGACAAGGCCGAGCCGCGGCAGCAGGTGGTGCGTGCCGTCGGTGAAGGTCTTATGGCGTCCGCCGAGGTATTCGGTTCCGCCCATCAGCCGGAACTGGGCGGCCGGCAACTCAGGCAGCGGACTCTTGGCATAGGCGGCCTGAACCAGGTCGGCGAACACCGGCTTGTAGTCGAACAGGAAGCCGCCGGCGATGGCCCGGTTGAACCGCTCCGTGATGCCGCCCTCGCGCTCGTAGCGCAGGCCCAGGTTCAGGCGGAGCTTGCTGGTGAGCCGCCAGTCGTCGTGGAAGAACAAGGCCCGGTACCGGGTGGACCAGTAGGCGGAGTCGTTGCTGTCGATGTTGACCCCGGAGGGGACTCCCATCATGAAGGCCGCCCACTCCAAGCCATGGTTGGAGGCCGTGTTGGTATTGTCGGCCTGGCGCATGTAGCTGTTGTTGAACGAGAACTGGCCGGAAGTGTATCCGGGCCCGCCGGTTGTCGTCCAGTAGCGGCGCTCCTCCCAGCCGTACTTGAAGGAGTGATCGCCGATGACGGTTGTCATCTGCGCCCGCAACGTGCCGGTCGCCCCCCTTATACCGATCACGGGGTAGCCGGCGCCGAAGTCCTCGAGGTTGTTGAACTCCAGCCGCGGCAGCAGGTGCAGGTCACCGGCTTTTGCGTCCAGGTAGGATGGCAGCCCTACCTCGCTCGGCTTGTACTTGGTCTGCACCGGCCGCTCGGAACCCTCGCTGAAGCGGTTCCAGGCGAGGCCGAGGTCCAGGATGCTCGTGTTGCTGAGGGTCCAGATGTAGTTGCCGCCGCCGCCCTTGTTGATCCGCACCAGCCCGTTGGCGTGCAACCCGCGCTTGGTGGGGTAGGTCCAGTCGTACTCGTCGGCCAGGCGGTGGTTCCAGTACCAGCGGCCGAAGATCTTGTGCCTCTCCGACAGGCTGTAGTCCACGCGATTAACCAGCGAGTTGAACCGCTCGTCCTTGGGCATCGCCACCGCGTACCAGTTGTTGAAGCCCTCGGGCGATACCAGGCTGGGCACGTCGTTGGGCTTCGGGTACAGCGGCTCGTAGAACTTGTAGAGCGGATTCAAGACCGGGATTCCCTTGTTCCCCGGGAAGGGAGTGCGCACCACGCGGCCGCCCACCTCGCGCGAGGAGCGCGGATCGTAAACCGTGTACTTCACCGCGTCGATACCCAGCAAGTCGGAGAAGTCGCCCTGCCGCCAGGACACTTTGGGCACCGTCCGGTTGATGGAACTCGTATCCTCGGCCTTCTTTTGGTAGATCCCGTTGTAGCTGAAGAAGAAGAACAGCTTGTCCTTCGCGATCGGCCCGCCCAGAGTGCCGCCGAAGTTGTTGGACCGCCCCGGTGCCTGCTTTTGAGAGTCGCTGCGGAGCTTTCCTTGCCGGACCTGGTCCTCCCAGGCGAGCCGGGTGAAGTGCCGGGTGGCGTTCCAGCGCTGTTGCCAGTGCTGATCGTACAAGCTGCCGTGGAACGTGTTGGTTCCCGCCTTGGTCATAACATTGACCGTGGCGCCGGAAGTGTGGCCGTAGGCGGCGTCGAAACTGGCGGTCTCCAGCTTGAATTCCTCCACAGCGTCGGCGGGCGGGGTAAACCCGACGCGACGGCCAGTACCAGTGACCGGGGCGTTGTCAATGGTGTACTCGTTTTGCCCCACTCCCCCCATGGTGTTGAACGAGGAGGTGCCCGCGTTGTCGAACGGCCGGCGGTAGGCCGGTTGTCCCGTCCAGTGCATGCCGGGAGCCAACGTCGCCAGCGCGAACGGATTCAGGTCGTTGAACGGCAACTGCATGATCTGCCGGTTGTCCAGAACCCGCCCGGCAGACGCGGTCGTCGTGTCCAGCAGAGGAGCCTCCGCGGTGACTTCGATCGTCTCGGCAACCTGGCCCACCTGCATCGCGACTTCGATCTCGACGCGTCCGGCCACGTTCAACTCGAGGCCGCTTCGCACCGACGTCCGGAAGCCGGCCGCCTCAACCGTGACCGAGTACCTGCCCGGGTTCAGCAGGTTCACCTCAAAGTAGCCGGTGACGTTCGTGGCGGTGCGGTTGACAACGTTGGTTTGCACGTTTGTGACGACGACCGCGGCGCCCGGGATAACGGCGCCCTGCGGGTCGACGACCCTGCCAGTGATGCTGCCGCGCGACTCCTGAGACACAGCGCTGTCCACCGCCAGGAACAGCAGCGCAATCAGTGCGATGGCGAAAAGAACCCCTAATTTCATGGCATTATCTCCTGAAGCGAGTGCGGACATGGGTCGGCGCGCCTCAACCCTGCCCGTGGCGCACAAACCCTTTTCACCCGTCTTCAGATTCTACGCACTCGGAACCCAGTTGCCCATACAGCCCTTTCTGTATGCAGGGCAAGCACGTGAGGTCGCCCAACGCCCGCGCTGGTGACGGCATTTGAGGGATGGTATGATGCGGAGCGGAAGGGGACGGGTAGCGTGAATGCATAGGCGCTTGCCGAAAACGGGGACCGAGGCGCGTGCCGGTCAAGCGCCCAAGCTGTGGGCGCTGCGAATCGGGTTCGCGCTCGTGATCGCTCTCATGGCGTTTGCGGCCTTCAGCGCCCACCAGGTTCAGCAGAGCCTGTCTGAAGAGGCGCTGGGGATCTACCGCCGGCACGTGGAGCACGATGAAGCCCTGTACCGCCTCCGCCGGACGATCTGGATCGGCTCGAACACCGCCCGCGATTTCTTCCTCAATTCTTCTGCCGAGCGGGCGGCGTTCTTTGGGACTCAGATCGAGCGGCTGAGAACCGACAGCCGCCGGCTCCTCGATGATCTGCTCCGGCTGCAAGGGGAAAGGGGTGCCCCTCCGGAACTGCGCGCTTCAGTTGAGAACTTCTGGAACGCCGTGGCCACAATTCCCACTTCAGCGCAGAGACTTGGCGGTCGTGGCGCACATGACTTCATTCAGCGGGAGATCGTGCCTCGCCGCGACGCCGTAGGCGAGGCGTTGCGCGCAGTGATGGAGAATAACCGCACCGCCCTGGAACGGAACGAACGGGAATTCGCGGGGACACGCCGGTCCGCCGCGCGCCGGCTGCTTGTCGCCCTTGGCCTCTCTCTGTTTCTCGGGCTGGCCGTGGCAGGCTTTAGCCTCGTTTTCTCGGAGAGCCTGGAACGGCAGGCTGCGCGGCAGTATGAGGAGGTTGCACAAGCCAGGAGGGACCTCCAGCAACTGTCCGCGCGGCTGATGCAGATCCAGGAGGAGGAGCGAGCGCGACTTTCCCGCGAATTGCACGACGAAATCGGTCAGATGCTGGCCACTCTGCGACTTGAAACGACCCGGACGGAATCGTTGGCTCATCAACGAGCGCCTGAGCTTCATCAACAGATCTCGGGAGTACGGGAGCTGGTGGAGAGGATGATCCAGATCGTCAGGAACATCTCGCTATTGCTGCGCCCTTCCCTGTTGGACGATCTTGGGTTGGGACCGGCTCTTCAGTGGCAGGTGGAGGATTTCACCCGTCGCACCGGAGTGCCCTGTGAGTTCGTTGAACAGAGCCTCCAGGATGCCCTGCCCGACGCCGTAAGGACCTGCGTATACCGAATCTTGCAGGAAGCCCTTCACAACTGCGAGAAGCACGCCTCCGCATCCAGGGTTGACGTCTCGATTCAGCAGTCGCCCGGGCTGCTGCTGATGCGGGTCGAAGATAACGGCTGCGGGTTTGCGGCAGACTCTAGGGAACGCGTTCACCCTGCCGTCCGCTGCGGCCTCTTGGGAATGCGGGAGAGAGCGGCAGCGCTCGGAGGGAGCGTCCACGTTGGATCATCCCCTGGCAAGGGTACGCGGGTGACGCTGCGCTTGCCCTTGAGCGAAACCGGGAACCAGGAGGCGGTGCGAGGGCCGGCGGAGGTGGAAACCTGATGCCGATCCGCATCCTGTTGGCGGACGACCATGTCCTGTTCCGGCGGGGACTCCGCCGGATTCTGGAAGAGGAGCCTGAGTTCGAGATCGTGGCCGAAACCGGCTCCGGCATCGAGGCGGTCGAGCTCGCGCGCCGGCTTCAGCCCGATGTGGCTGTGCTGGACATCGCCATGAAAGAGCTGAACGGTGTGGAAGCCACCCGTCAGACACTCCGACACTCTCCCAGCACTGCGGTGATGATCCTCAGCATGCACAGCGACGAACGCTACGTGATTCGCTCCGTGAAAGCCGGGGCCCGCGGATATGTACTGAAGGATTCCGTGGAGGAAGGACTCATCCGAGCCATTCACTTGCTTCACAAAGGCCAGGCCTTCTTCAGCCCGGCGGTTGCCAGGATCTTTCAGGAGCGCTTTGTGGGGGGGCCAGCGTTCCGCGAAGTGGACGACCGCTATGAGATGCTGACCGAGAGAGAACGCCAGATCTACCACTTGCTGGCGGAGGGTCACAGCAGCAAGGAAATCGCCACGCGACTGGGAATCAGCGTCCACACGGCGGAAACCCACCGCACACACATCATGGAGAAGTTGGGACTGCACGGAATCGCCGAGCTGGTCCTGAGCGCTGTGCGCCGGGGATTGATTTCATAATTGACCGCCAGCCGGCTAGACGCAAGCGGAGATACAGAACTCCCTGTATGGGCGGCCGATCTCACAGAACCTAGAATCAGGATGCATTCTTGTTGGTGCGGGAGCGTGCCATGCCGATTAGAATCCTACTGGCAGACGACAGCGCGCTATACCGGCAGAGCCTGCGCCGGAGTTTGCAGAGCTACACCGAGCTGGAGGTGGTTGGAGAGGCCAGCTCCGGTGAAGAAGCGGTACGGTTGGTCCGCCAGCACCATCCGGATGTTGCAATCCTCGATATCCGGATGGCGCCCCTGAACGGGATCGACGCAATTCCGAAGATACTGCGTGACTCGCGGGAGACCGCAGTGCTGATGCTGACCATGCACGGGGACAGGCGTTACGTGATCCGGTCGGTCGAAGCGGGCGCCCGGGGATACCTGTTAAAGGACTGCGAGGACGAAATGCTGGTGCGCGCCATCCGCTCGGTGAGCGAGGGGAAGACGTTTTTCTCTCCGCAGGTTGCTCAGTACCTCCCCGACCGATCCCGAGCGACCTCGCACGCCGATCCGTGACCCAGGTGACCGGCGGACCAGAAGCCGACTACTGACTTCGCAGTATGGACACGGACAGCACAGAAGCCAGAATGTAGTCGCGAGGGACTTTGCCTCATGGCGACACAATGGATACGATCCTTGCCCGCGGTTGTTCTGTGGTGTCTTCCCGTGTGGTCTCAAACGGAGCTTCGCCCCTCGCGTCCTGGGGACGTGGTTCGGATTCTCAACACCGATCTGGCGGTCCTTGAGACTCCCGAGAGCCGCACGGATCTCGACTGTGAGGTTTCGCCCATCAAGCCCGACTTTGGCTTCGACTTTCGGTTCCACGCGGGCTACCAGGTCAGGATTCCCCTGAGAGAGCTGACCGGGGAAGGCAATCAACTGCGGGTGCTGGTTCGAGTCACGCCTCTCGATCGACCAGACAGCCTGCACTACCTGGTGGATCGGTTCACTGTTCCGCCGATCGAGGAAGGCGCCAAGGGCGAAGCCATGCTTCCGGGCGAGTACACGCTCGGGCCCGGACGCTATCAGGTCGACTGGCTCATGCGCGACCGCAGCGAACGAGTCTGCTCGTCCCACTGGGTCATGGAGGCCCGGCTCGATGACGAGCACCGGGACCTGCCGCTGACCTTGCCGCCGGATACGGTCGACCAGCGCCCGCAAGACATCTTTCGAGGACAGTCGCCGGTTGAGCGTGTCGCCCTCGGTCAGAGGCTCCACGTCAGGTTGCTCGTCAATTTCTCCCCCACGGATCCCCGGGACAGCACACTGAAACCTTGGGATGTAGACGCGATCGTGTCCATCCTCCGCAGCATCGCGCGCGAGCCCCACATCTACCATTTCAGTCTTGTGGCGTTCAACATCCACGAGGAGAGCGTCATCTACCGCGCCCACCGCGTGTCGCAAATTGACTTTCCCGCCTTGGGCGAAGCCGTGAGCGCCCTGCGGCTTGGGAGGATTGACTACCGCCGCCTTGAGGACCCGCATAGCGCAACACGCTTCCTCACCAGTCTGCTTGTCGAGCAACTCGGGCCCCAGCAGCCGGAGCCGGATGCCATTATCATCGTGGGCCCAAAGCTCATGCTGGACAAGAACATTCCCCAGCAGGCCCTGAAGGAAGCCGGCCGCGCAAAATGCCCGGTCTTCTACTTGAACTACAACTCCAACCCGCGCGGTAGCCCTTGGCGGGACGCCATCGGCGCGGTGCTGAAAATCTACAGGGGCCTGGAATACTCGATTACATTCCCTCGGGACTTGGGCGCCGCCCTCACGGACATGGTGTCCCGGTTGCGCGAGCCGCACTGAGCATTCTGGTCTTACCGCAACGGATTGCAGCGAACCGCTACAGAAAGTGCTGTATTCCCACCTCGACTCCTGGGGGCTGACACTGAGGAGGGAGGGGGATCATGGCTGAGCGGCTGTGGGATTGGAGGTTCACATGAGCCGTGCGATCCTTCTCCTGCCGGCCCTGTGGGCCGGTTTCCTCTGCGCCCAGCAGGACATGGGCGTCATCACCGGCGTGATCACCGATGCGAGCGGGGCGGCCGTGCCCGCCGCCAAGGTCACCGCCGTGAACCGCGCGACTAACGAAACCTGGCCGGTCGAGACCTCGGAAACCGGAACCTACACTGTGGGCCCGATGCGGATCGGCAGCTACAACGTGCAGGTCGAGAAAGCCGGCTTCAAGAAGGCCATCTGGGAAGGCATTGACCTGCACGCCCAGGACCGCGTCCGCGTGGACTTCCAGCTCGAGCTCGGCCAGCTCGCCGAGTCGGTGGTGGTCACCGGCGAAGCGCCGCTGCTTCAGTCGGAGACCTCTTCGCTGGCCCACGTGGTCGCCCAGCGCGAAGTCAGTTCCCTGCCGCTGAACGCGCGCAACTTCCAGCAACTGGCCTGGCTCACCGCCGGGGTGATCCCGGCCACGAGCAGCCGCGACCGCGAGAGCGGCTTCAACGCCCACGGCCAGCCGATGACCCAGAACAGCTTCATCATCGACGGCATCGACAACAACAACAACGTGATGGGCATGCAGGACCGCAAGATGCAGGTGGTGGTGCCGTCGCTGGACGCGGTGGCCGAGTTCAAGGTGCAGACCAGCAACTTCTCGGCCGAGTTCGGCCGCAACTCCGGCGCGCTGATGATCGTCAGCCTCAAGTCCGGCGCCAACGCCTTCCACGGCTCGGCCTTCGAGTACCTGCGCAACGACGTCTTCGACGCCCGGGACGCCTTCAACTATGTGGACCGCACCGGCGACGGCAAGGCCGATCCCGAGGTGCTGCGGCAGAACCAGTTCGGCGCCACCTTCGGCGGCCCGATCCTGCGCGACCGCACCTTCTTCTTCGCGAGCTGGGAAGGCCGCCGCGAGCGGCGCGCCCAGACCGACATGGCCACCGTCCCGACAGCCGAAGAGCGCGCCGGGCGTTTCTCGCCCGCGCTGGCGACCATCCGCGATCCCGTCACCGGCCAGCCGTTCCCGGCGAACCAGGTACCCGGCGACCGCTTCGATGCGACCGCGCGCAAGATGCTGGAACTCTGGCCGCAGCCCAACTTCGCCGGCTCCGGCACCCGGGCCAACTACATCAACAACCCACCGTGGAGCACCACCCGCGACCAGTACGACGCGCGCATCGACCACAACCTCTCGGCCAGCGACAAGATGTTCGCTCGCCTGAGCCTGAACCGCTACGACAACCTGCGCGGCTCGGTCTTCCCTCCTCCAGCGCGCGGCGGGCAGAACAACGACCGCGCCTTCGACGACAACGACGGCCGCAGCGTCGCATACTCTTACTCGCGCATCTTCACGCCGAACCTCGTCAACGAATTCCGCTACGGCTTCAACCGCCAGAAGGTCGATAAGCGCGAGCTGTCGAAGGAACTGCTGAGCGAACTGACAGCGCGCTACGGCATTCGCGGCATCCCGGGTAACAACCGCCTGTTCGGGCTGCCGCAGTTCAGCTTCGGCGGGGTGATCGGCTACCAGGGCCTCGGCGAGCCCGGATCGATGCCCAACTTCAAGATCAGCCAGGTGCACCAGTACCTGGACAACCTCTCCTGGAACCGCGGCAATCACAACTTCAAGTTCGGCGCCGATCTTCGCTGGAACCGCACTGACATTTACGGGGGGGCCGGCTCCCACGGCAGTTTCACCTTCGACGGCCAGTTCACCCGCATCGGCTTCGCCGACTTCCTGTTGGGAATGCCCGCCTCAGCAGCGTTGCACAGCGGGCTGGTCGGGGCAATGCGCTTTCGAAACCTGATGTTTTACGCGCTGGACGACTGGAAGCTCACGCCGCGGCTGACGCTGAACCTCGGCCTGCGCTACGAGCTGACTTCACCGTGGTTCGAGAAGCACAACAACATGAACCAGCTCGAGCTGGCGCCCGGCCCCGACTTCAACAAGATCGTCTATGCCGCGTACTGCGGCCAATCCTGGTCGTGCCGCGGGCTGGTCTCGACCGACACCAACAACTGGGCGCCGCGGCTGGGCTTCGCCTGGCAGATCGGCCGGCGCACGGTGATCCGCGCCGGCGGCGGCGTGTTTTACGCCGGGCAGGGATCGCTGGGGGCTGATGGACGCCCGATCAATAACTGGCCGTACAGCCGCAGCGTCACCGCGCAGTCCACCACCACCAGGCCGGCGCTGTGGCTTCGGGATGGCTTCCCGCCGGGATTCCTCGGCGGCACTGACGCTCCGCCCAGCAACCTGAACTGGATAGTCTGGCAGACGGACTTCCCGTCGCCAGCCATCTACCAGTGGAACTTCGCCGTCCAGCAGGAGTTGGTATCTAACCTGTCAATGACGATCGCGTACGTGGGCTCGTCATCTAACTACATCATGGGCGCTTACAACTGGAACGGCTCCGAGCCGGGGCCGCCGGCCACCGAGCGGCAGCGCCGGCGCATCCCGCAATGGAACAACGTCAGCCTGCGCAGCGCCTACGCCGCGTCCAACTACCACGGCCTTGACGTGCAGCTCGAGC
>JBBTDS010000622.1:0-3699 GCA_038060875.1 Acidobacteriota bacterium
CGAAACGGCCTCGCTGCACCCGCGCGCTCGGTCACATTCTTAAATGACCCAACCGATGTCCTCTCAGTCATATTTTAAGTGACCCAATTCGTCACCTTGCCGTGGGGGATCTGTCGGGAGTATGCTGTCAGCATCTCGACACAGAGATAAGGAGGTGGCCCATGAGGCCTTTCCCAGCTTTGGCCGTCGCACTCTTCCTCGCACCTCTGACCGTTGCCCAGGAGTACCGCGGCAGGGTACAGGGTGTCGTTACCGATCCCACCAGTGCCGTGGTCGTGGGCGCCGCGGTCACTCTGCGCAATGCCAACACCGGTGTCACAACGGCTCGCACGACGGACCCCAGCGGGCACTACCTGTTCGACCTGGTTGAGCCCGGCATGTACTCGGTCACCGTGGAGCTGCAGGGTTTCAAGCGGTTCGCTCAGGAAAACGTGCGGGTGGAGAACCGCGGCGACATCACCGTCAACGCCGTCTTGCAGGTCGGCGGCCTGACCGAAACGGTTACCGTCTCGGCATCGCCGGTGGCGGTGAAGTTCAACACCACCACCATGGAGCTGACCATGGACAACACCATGGTGAGCAACCTGCCCATCGTGGCCCGCAACCCGTTCACTCTGGCCTTGCTCAATCCGGCGGTGGTGAGCCGGTACACGGCGCAGAAGAACCCGTTCTTCATGTGGGCGGCCAGCACGATCGAGGTCGGCGGCTCCCAGAACCGCTCCGGCGACGTGCTGGTGGACGGCATGCCGGCCATGCTCGGCCCCAAGAGCTCCTACGCCCCCAGCATGGACAACACCACCGAGGTCACCGTGCAGCAGAACAGCGTGGACGCCGAATACGGGCACAGCTCCGGGGGCATCCTCAACGTCTCGATGAAGTCCGGCACCAACGAGTTGCACGGGACGGCCTACTACTTCGGCCGCCACCCCAAACTGAACGCGGTCTCCAATCCCTTGACGCGCGCTCGGAACCTGGTGCGGAACCACATCTGGGGCGGCACCGCCGGCTTCCCCTTGCTGAAGAACAGGGTCTTCAACTTCTTCGCGTACGAACAGTGGCGGCAGAGGAATCCCCAGTCGGAGCAGCGCCGCATGATGACCGCCCTGGAGCGGCAAGGCGACTTCTCCCGCTCGCTTAACATCAACAGCGGTCTGCGCACCATCTTCGATCCGTGGACTTCCAGGCTGGTGGGCGCCACCGGAACCCGGCAGCCTTTCGCCGGCAACGTGATCCCGAAGTCGCGCATGGACCCGACCGCGCTGAAGTTCCTGGCCGAGATGTGGGAGCCGAACGGTCCCGGCCTGGATATCACCGGCCTCCATAACTTCGGCGCCGCCTTCACCCGCAACCTCGCCTATCACAACATCAGCGACCGGACCGACTTCTTCCTCTCCGATAACGTGCGGGCCTTCTTCCGGTTCAGCCGCTTCCGCACCTACCTGGAGGACCCTAACTGGACCCCCAACAAGTCGCGGATCTTCTCCAACCCCAACGCCGGCACTATGCACGCGCTCAACATTGCCGGCGACGTGGTATGGACGGTCAATCCCACCACCGTGCTAAACGTGCGCAGCAACTATATTTCCAACAACGACGACTTCGACGCGCCTGAGCAGTACGCCAGCCTCGCCACTTACAAGGAGTTCTTTCCCAACGCCACCGACTTTTACACCCGCTACCTGGATATCGGCGCGCCCTTTTACTACCCCGGCCTCTTCATCGACGGAGGGAGCACGGGAGGAGGTTACGGGAAGGGCAACTGGTGGTTCCAGCACCCGCAGGGCTACTACGACGCGGTCAAGCTGTCCAAACAGGTGGGCCCGCATTACGTCAAGGCGGGCTTCGAGTTCCGGACTCTCCGCGTGGACGCCATCCGTCCCCAGACCTTCCAGTTCCGGTTCCGCGAGGCGGAGACGGCCGAGACCTGGATCTCCCCCAACACCAGGTTGAACGGCGACGGCTGGGCGAGTTTCCTTCTGGGCGCCATGAACACCGCGACGAGCGACTCCTTTGCGCGCCACGTGCCCTTCAAGAAGGACACCGTCCACTATTACGGCGCCTTCCTCCAGGACGACTACAAGATGAGCCGCAACGTCACCCTGAACCTGGGCCTGCGCTACGAGTACGAAAGCGCCGTATTTGATCGCGGCGGCACTTACAAGGGATCTAAGTTTGAGCCGAACCGGTATTCCCGCGGCCTCGATCTCACCAACCCGATTCCCGAGTTTCAGGGCGCCGGCCAGCCGAAAATACCGGCCCAGGCGACCGCCCTGATGGACCGGCCCTACCAGTGGAACGGCGCCTGGCTGTTCACCGAGGACAAGAATCGCGGGATGTGGGACCCGCTGAAGGTGATTCTGCTGCCCCGCGCCGGCATTGCGGTCCGGGTCAATGACCGGACTTCTCTCCGCATCGGTTACGGTCGCTTCACCGCTCCGACCGTGGTCCAGCGGGACAACGACGTGCTGGGCAGCACGCCGGTGCCCGGCTTCGGCGCCGACACGTACCTGCTGCCGAATCTCGAAGGCCTGCCGCAGCAGCGCCTGAGTGATCCCTTTCCGGCCGGCCTCAACCCGGTCATGATGCCCGTCGGTAAAGGGGACGGCCGCTACACCTTGATGGGCAGCGTGGCCGAGTGGGATAAGCGGGACCTGGTCCCCGGGGTCAACGACCGGTTCAATGTAACCGTCCAGCGCGAGACCTTAGCCCGTTTCCTCGTCGAGGGCACTTACTTCTTCAACCTCGGGCGCGACCGGCCTTACGCACTGGACGTCAACCAGGCGAATCCTCAAGTCGTCAACGCCCAGGGAGCGGCGCTCACCCGCAGGGTCGCGAATCCTTTCTATCAGTTGCTTCCCGAGGACAAAATGCGAGGCTCGCTGCGCAACCAGAGGGAAGTGACGCTGCAATCCTTGCTGCGCCCGTACCCGCACTACCTCGATGTCCGGCAACTCAACACCGCCGGCCCGGGCGAGCGCTACCATTCGTTCCAGCTTCGCGTGCAGCGTCCGTTCGCCAACGGATTCAACTTCCTGTTGGCGTACAACTACAACCAGGAAAGCTGGCAGGAGTTCTTCAACAAGGAAGATACGTTCCAGCAGAAGTTCCTCTGGGAGGACAGCATCCGTCCCCGCCACCGGTTGAGCCTGGCCGGCACTTACGAATTTCCCGTCGGCAAGGGGCGCAGGCTCCTGGGCCGGGCGCACCCGGTCGTGGACGGCATTCTCGGTGGCTGGATGGCCAGTTGGATTTACTGGTACTACGCCGGCAACCGGATTCGCTTCGGGATGATGGAGGTCACAGGCGATCCGAAGATCGACAACCCGGATAAGTGGGGCCTGATGTTCAACCCCAACGCCTTCCGGCGCATCCCGGACGCGGGCTACAAGGTCCGCGCCAATCCCAAGTGGCATCCCGGCGTGCAGGGACCCGGCTACAAGAGCCTCGATCTGAACCTGTCGAAGTTCTTCAAGGTGACCGAACGCGTGCGCCTGGAGATCAAGATGGAGTCCTACAATTTCACCAACACGTTCACGGGCGGCGATCCGGTCACCAATGTCGAGAGCGGCTCCTTCGGCCGCGTCACCAGCATCGGCGCCGCCACCCAGGGCCGCGAGTTCCAGTACAACATGCGGATCATCTTCTGATCCCCTATCCCTCCCCCGCCACCTTCGCGTACCAGCGCCCCGCCTCCTCGAA
>JBBTDS010000623.1:0-16013 GCA_038060875.1 Acidobacteriota bacterium
GCAACGCCTCCATCCCGGCCACTGGAGCGTCGTTCTAAAGTAGCCACACCCAATTCAAATCGAAAACGCAGCGACGGGCACTTAACGGATGTGGAATCAATAGGTTCGGGGCGAGGTCCTGTTCGTTAGCCGGACAGTAGTGATGAAGACCATACAGATGCCAAAGGAAATGCGGCCGCTCTTGAAGCTCGCGGAAGGTTGCCAACAAGATACAGTGGTCTTCACCGACAAGAAGCGACCAGTGGCTGCGCTTGTGTCCCTCAGAAAGGTGGACCGGGAATCCCTTGCGCTGAGCACGAACCCGCAGTTTTGGAGGATCATCGAGGCCGCACGGAGCCAAGTACGGGCCGGAAGAACGATTTCCTTGGAGGCATTGGAAAGGAAATATGGGCTGTCCACGCGGAACGAGGCGCTGGCGCCGACGGCGCAAAGCCGGCGCCGTCGCTGAACACCCAAGTCGTTAGGTCGACATGGCTCCCATGGGGCGCCTTCTGAATACGCTGCTCGATCGTAGTATGGACTGGCGATGACCGTCCCGCCGTTCGATGAGGCCAGGTCAATCGAGTTGGTTGTCACGGACATCCGGGCGCTGCATGCCCCGATCGAACATCTCGGGCGCCAGTTTCGCGAAGCTATTGCCCATGATCCTGAGAATCAGCAACCGAGCGCCGGTGGGCGATCAGGTAGGCATTGGAGCCGCGTTGCGTACACGGACTCGCTCGCCCGGCTGCGCCTCTTCGTTGAGCAGAATTTCAACTACGTCGAATCAATCGGGCTCCTGGCCCTCGCGCGCTACGTGTTCGAGCTCACGGTGTGGCTTAAGCTCATGCAGAGAGACAGCCGTTATGGGATCGTGTATTACCGCGAGCTCATTTCAAAGCAACTGAATCACTACAGGGATCTCCGGGATCACCTTACTCGCGAGGTCGCGTTTCTGCGGGAGATCGACGCGCACGAACGGATGCTGCTCCACGCGCGATTGAAAGAAGGGATGGAGCTTTCTGATCAAGAGGCACGCCGGAACACCCTTTCGCGGCTGAGCATTGATGTCATGCGGGAGATTGACCGCGCTGCCGCGCGTCGGTTCAGTCTTTATGGCGAGCAATCACGGATCAACGGATACGGCTTTCAGGCCGACCTAATCGAGACCAAAGTCCTGCCGAGTGTTGTGCAATCCATCGAGGAAATCGAGCGCGAGCAGAGGCTTTTCGACAACAACGTGCCCCTCGATATAAAGAGCCTCGCAAAACCGTGGAAATGGAAACCCCAGGCGAGGCTCGTCGACATGGAGCACGAATACGATTTCATTTACTCTTACACCAGCCGGCTCCTTCACGCTACGCCAGCGAGCCTGACAACCGATCAGAAAAATCTGGAGCCGAGGGAAGTGCTGGTCTTTCTTCGGTACGTCCACGTTCGCCTGCTCGAGATCATCGACATGGCAAGACAAGTGCCGGTCGCTGAACCAGCCCACGAGTAGTGCAGTAAGGCCGAGGCTTCAGCGCGAGGGTGTGGCACAACTGGACATGTTGTGAAGCATCGCCGAGTGTGAAACTCGGCGCGGCCCAACCGCGCGGTGCAGCCAACGGCCCAAAGCAGGCCGCGGCTGGGCGCCCGGGTCGTTGTAAAGCTGGGCGTTGATCGCCTTAGGCAGGCTGCACATAGGCGCCAGACGGCGTCGAGCCGGTGACCGGGCTGTCAATCTCGCGGCACGTTCCTACGGGCACCACCCAGCCCAGTGCCGCGTAAGCCGGCGGCTTCCAATCAGCGCTGACTCGCCGCCCCGTTATCCGAGCCGGCCAGGCCCAGATCGGTCAGGACCTTGGGCGCCGCCTCGTCCATGGCCAGCATGCGGTGGCAGTTGTTGCAGTCCTGGGTGATCTTGCGTCCGTCGGCGCTGGCGCGGTCATCGTGGCAGCGGAAGCAGCCGGGAAAATCCATGTGGCCGATATTGTTGGGGTAGGTGCCCCAAGTGATCTTCATCTCCGGGAAGACGTTGCGCTGGTAGATGCCGACCAGGGCGCGGGCCGCGCGGATGATCTCGTCCCGGTTCTTGGCGTAGAGGGCCGCGTGGTTCTTCCGGTAGTAAGTCTGGAGCGCGGCCGGGATGGTCTCGGCCGCCTCCTCATGGCGGGTGTAAGTCTTGCGCAGCAGCTCGACCGCCGTCTTCTTGACGTAAGGGAGCGAAGACGAAATGGCGCCGTCGGCCATGGCGCGATCGACCGCCCCCTCTGCCAGCTCGAAGGCGTGGGAGGGCCGGTTGTGGCAATCCATGCAGTCCATTACGCGGCGGGTAAGGTTGCGGACCGCCTCGGGCTTGGCGTCGGCGGCCAGGAACACCGTCCGGCGGCCGGTGGCCGAGTTGGCGTACTCGACCCAGGGGATGTTCTGGCGGTCCTCGCCGGCGTGTGCGTATTGGATGTTGACGCCCTCGCCCAGGTGCGCGCCGTGGATGCCGGGACCGCGCGGGCCGCCCCCGATGCGCATCAGCAGCACGGTGAGCGTCTTGCTGTTGGCTTCGTCGTCGCCGAACTTGGAGACGATGCGCAGGCGGTCATGGCCGAACTTCTGCGGCCAGTGGCAGTGCTCGCAGGTCTCGCGGGCCGGGCGCAGGTTGTGGACGGGGGTGGGGATGGGCCGCGGGAACGTATTGAAGGTCACCGCAAACACCTGGCCCACGCCCGACAGCTTGCTGCGGACGAACCAGGAGGCGCCCGGGCCGATGTGGCAGGCCACGCACTCCACCCGCGAGTGCGGCGACCCCTGGTAGGCGGCGAACTCGGGCCGCATCACCGTGTGGCAGGTCTGGCCGCAAAAGGTCACCCCGCCCATGTAAGTGACCGCCCGGTAGAGGAATTGAGTGCCGATGACCAGGTTGGCGACGGTGGTTACGCCAACGAACAGCAGCAGCCGGCGCAGGTCGGCATCGCCCAGGTCCAGCGGAGGGAAACTGGTCACCGGGATGCTCAGGGCGCGGTGGCGGCGCAGGTGCCGGTAGATGCCCAGCGGGATGATGGCCAGCCCGGCGAAGAACAAACCCGGCAGGGCCAGGAAAGCCAGAATGCCGATGTAGGGATGCTCGACATCGCCGCGCAGGCTGGTGGGCAACAGGAACAGCCAGAGGATGGCGGCGGTCGTAACGGCGACGACTCCCACCAGGCTCAGCCAGTTATTCGAAAGGTGAACGAGGGGAGAGAGCCAGCGGGCCGGCTTATTTTGCAGTGACTGGTTCATGTTCCTCAACTGGGGTTGCGGCCGGTTCATGAGGCTTGACACTGTAACCCGTCAGCCAGGCCGTGTCCATCGGATAAACATCGGGGTCGAAAATCACCGCGTAGAAGTGCCAGACGAGAATCGACAGGCCGGCCAGAACCGCTTCGTAAAAGTGCACGGTGGTAGAGAAGTCGATCACGCTCTTGGGCAGCCACCGCAACACGATGTCATTAGCCCAGAGAATCACGCCGGTGATCGCCATCACCACCGTACCCCAGACCACGGCCCAATACTCGGCCTTGGCGACATAGGTGTGCTCGGGCAACTGGCGCGGTTGCTGGCGCAGGCCCAGGTTGTAGGCCAGGCAGGCGAGGGCGTCCGGGACGTCCCGCCAACAGGGCCAGGATCCCCGCCAGCGGCGGCGCAGGCGGGGACTGAAGGCCAGCGCGGCGGCGTGCAGCACGGCCGTGGCAATCAACACCACCGACGCGACCCGGTGCACGGTCGCCCGTACTGGGAAGGCCGATTCCCACCTGACCAGTGGCCACGCCCACCAGGTCTCCGGGTACTTGAGAGCGAAGCCTGTCCACACCAGCACCATGAACGACACCGCCAGCAGCGCATGTTGGAGCCGCTCCAGCGGCATCATCCGCGGCTCGGCCGCGGTCGCGCTTACCACCGCCGGCGGAGGGATGGGCGCGGCGGCGCGGCGCAGCCGCCGCTGGCTCAGCTTGCGGATCCAGTCGCCGGCGTTGTGCACCAGCATCAGGCCGACTGTCAGCGGGATCGCGATCTGATAGAAAATCCTGGCCCAGCGAGCCGCCACCGGTTCGGCGCCTCCCTCCAGCAGGTGGACGGTGCCCTGCGCGAACCGCTTGCCGGCGCCGGGATGGCAATGCCCGCAAGTTTCGGCCAGGTTGTTGGGATGGGTCCTGGATTTCGGGTTCTTCGAGGGCAGGATGTCATGGTAGCCGTGGCAACTGGCGCAGTCGGCCACTGACTGGGAACCGGCCCGGACAGCCAAGCCGTGGAAAGATTCCTCGAAGCTGATCAGCCGGTCCGCCGGCAGCCCAAACTTGCGGGAGAGCTTCAGGTCGCCATGGCAGTGGCCGCAGGTTTCGGGAATGTGGGTGTGATGAACCGCGGAGAACCTGCTGGAGGGCGACAGGATCGAGTGCTCGCCGTGGCAACTGGTGCACACCGGCGCGTCCCTGACCCCCTTGGTCACGGCGGCGCCGTGGACAGAGGCGTTGAACTGCTGCGCGATCTCGCCGTGGCACATGCCGCAGGTTTGCGGCACCGCTTTGTGGAATTCGGCGGCGGTGGCGGTCTTCAGCTCGTGCGGGTGGCCGTGGCAAACGGCGCAGGTCGGCGCGGCCGCGTTGCCTCTTCTGGCCGCCTCGCCGTGGGCGCTGCGAGCCTGATCGCCGGCGACGCGGGCATGGCATTGCCCGCAGGCTGGTTTCTTCAGCCCGGCGGGGTGGGGATACTGTTCGTGCTTGGGATGGCAGGCGCCGCAGGCCACGGTGGCGTGGGCGGACGCCTTCAGCTTCTGGTCCTCCTGGTGACAGGTGGAGCACTCCTCGGCGGGCGAGGCCGCGAGGCTAGACGAAATCACTCCCCAAAGGCATAGCCCCAGTACCGTGGTGACAATTCGGGTGCACATCATCCAACTAGTTCTCTCCTGGGGCCGATCCCGTCCTCACATGACAACCTTGCTCGACTGCTCCCACAGATTCCAGCAGTACAGACCGGCGATCGCCAGACCGTAGATGACCACAACGACGGTGAGGATCTTGCCCCAACGCTCGACGACGGTCAGCTTCTTGGCCAGCGCCACCTGTTCGGTGACCATGCCGGCGTCGCCGTCCAGCACATGGATCGTGTCGTCCTCGTGTCCGGCCAGCCTGCTGCGGTAACTGATCAGCACCAGCAGCACTACGGCCAGGACGCCCCAACTCACCAGGTGAGGTGTTAGGTTCATAGTCTTCCGAGCCTCAAATCCATGCCCGGCGGGCCCGCACTCGATGCACCCGCCCGCTAGGCGATCAAGTTCCTGCGATCGAAGGACTTGCCTGTAGCCTCCTCGATCGCGTCCACAACCGCTCCCAAATGCGTATCCAGCGCGCATTGGACCTGCCCGCGGAGGCGACAACTCCCGTCCAGCGCCTGCTCCATACAGACCGAACAGACGTTCTCGCGGATCGCCCCGACGTAATCTCCAATGTCATCGCTGTCGGTGGCCAGGATCGCCTGAGCCACCAGCGGGAACAGCTCAAACAGTTTGCAGCGTTCCGGTTCCTGCGAGTCGCAGGCGCCTTGCACGGTCCGCACGTCGCATGCCCCGCAAATCCGGCGCCGGACGAGGGCTTCCAACTCGGCCAAGCTTAACGCCATCTTAGGACTTCCTGTCTCGGGGGCCGGCATCACGCCCGCCGGTCTCGAGCGGTTCGGCCCCGGCTCGCTGCCCGCCCGAGGCCGCGCACCCGCCCTTGGGCAGACGCAGCTCGGCGGCCATGATGGCCAGCACCGCGGTGTTGAGCGGATCATCGGAAAACACCACCGAGCGGATGCCGGCGTTCCAGGCCCGGGCAAGCTGGGACGGGTCGTTTCTGGTAACCAAGACCACGCGATCCGGTTTGATCAACGACAGCGGCAGGCGGTCCAGGCCCTCCGGATCCACCACGATCACTCCCTCCCGGTCGGGGTCGGGAACCTCCACGCGGCGGACCTCGCGCGTGCCGCCTCGCTCCAGCATCTCCCGGAGCGCCGCGGCGTAGGAGGCATCGGCGATGGCCAGTTGGACGGTCTCCATGGGGCCAGACCTCGGTCTCGGCGGAATCGTCCCCCAACAACTTAGCAATCAAGTAGCCATTCAGGACAATTCCGTCGCCGGCTGTTTCTGACGGCTGTAGGACGCAAGACCACCCACACCCACCCCAGTCTGGGTAAACTGACCCAACCCTAGAACGGCGCCCGGAGTTCCGGGGGTGGGTGAATTCACCCAGTCCGCGCTATAATGGATCTTACGGCCGTCTGTTCATGACAAAACTTCTCCCCCGGTGGCAGCAGGTAAGCTTCCTGGAAGCTGTCTTCGATCAGCTCTCCGATGGCCTGATATTGTACGACCGGGGCCTGGACATCACCGGTGTCAACCGCGCCGCCGAACGGTTGTTCGGAATCCCCGCCGAGCAGATGATCGGGCGAAACTGCCGCGATGTGTTCCGCTGCGCCGTCTGCGAATCGGCTTGCGGGCTGATGGAGGGTTTGAATCAATCGCCGTCGGTGCCTCACGGCACGATCCGTGTGCGCGCCGAAGACGGGCGCGAGCGGCTGGTCATCATTCGCACCACCCAGCTTTTCGGCGACGACGGGGAACTGGAAGGCGCGGTGGCCACCGTCAAAGACATCACCGAGGAAGTGGCCCCGATCAACCGCGATGTGATTGCGGAGTCGCCGGCCATGCAGGAGGTGCTGAACTTCGTGCGCAAGGTCGCGGTCAGCGAGGCGACCACCATCCTGCTGGAAGGCGAGAACGGCACCGGCAAGGACCTGGTCGCCAAGACGCTGCATCACCAAAGCCCGCGGCAGGCCGAACCCTTCATCGCCATCAACTGCGCCGCCATTCCGGAGACGCTGCTGGAAAGCGAGCTGTTCGGCTACGAGAAGGGCGCCTTCACCGACGCGCGCGCCCAGAAGCGCGGGCTGTTCGAGCTGGCCGACAAGGGCACGCTGTTCCTGGACGAGATCGGCGAGATCCCGCTGACGCTTCAGGCCAAGCTGCTGCGGGTGCTGGAGGAGCAGAGCTTCCGGCGGCTGGGCGGGCTGAAGGACATCCGGGTGGACCTGCGCTTCGTGGCCGCCACCAATAAAAACTTGCGCGAGGCGGTGCGCGAGGGCGCCTTCCGCCAGGACCTGTACTTCCGCCTCAACGTCATCCAGATCATCATCCCGCCGCTGCGCGAGCGGCGCGAGGACATTCCGCCGCTGGTGGAGTTCTTCATCGGTCATTACAACCGCAAGTTCAAGCGCCAGATCGAGGGCGTCTCGCCGGAGACGGCGCAACTGATGCTGGGGCACGACTGGCCGGGCAACGTGCGCGAGCTGCGCAACGCCATCGAGCGGGCCATGATCCTGGAGGAATCGGCGCTGATCACGCCGCCCAGCCTGCCCATCGCCATCAGCCAGTCGGAAGCCAGTCTGGCCTCGCCTTACGAGGCGGCGACGCAGATTCCCGACGAAGGGCTGTCGCTGGTGGAGAGCGAGCGCCAGCTTCTGGCGCGGGCGCTGGATAAGACCAACGGCAACCAGACCCAGGCGGCCCGGTTGCTTCGCATCACCCGCGACACGCTGCGCTACAAGATGAAGAAGTACAACCTGCGCTGAGGGACCTCAGCCGATCCGGAACTCCGCCTGAACCTCCGCGCTGTCCTCGTAGCCCAGCCGGCAGGCCCTGGCGCGCAGGGTGGCGGTCTGCTCGAGCGTGAACTCCCGCGAATACAGCTTCCACCTGGCGTCCTTGCCGGCTTCGGTGGTGCAGGCGATCGATGCGCCTTCGGTCGGGCAGGCGAGGCTCACGGTCACCGGCCGGGAGAAACCGCCGCCGTTGGGGCTGACGACCGGGGCCGCCGCCACCGCCCACTTGCCTCCGGGCCGCATCCGTTCCTGTAGCTCGGGTTCGGGGACCAGCCCCAGATCGCCGGTCTCCTTCATGAACTGTTCGTGCACCTTCCGCATGCGCGCCAGCACCTCGCGGTGCGACGGCGAAGCGGCCAGGTTGTTCACCTCGTCCGGGTCGGCGGCGGAGTCGTAGAGTTCTTCGACCGGCTTCTCCGGCGCGAAGAAGTTCTTCTGCGGGCCAACGAGCTTGCCGGCGGCGTGCAGGCGGCGCATCTCCTGAAGCGTCGGCATCTGGTCCATGTAGTGGATGTACTGGGCGTAGGGCTTGGCGTGCTGGTAGTTGCGGATGTAGCGGTAGCGCTTGTCGCGCA
This sequence comes from Acidobacteriota bacterium, assembly GCA_038060875.1. GTDB lineage: Bacteria > Acidobacteriota > Terriglobia > Bryobacterales > Bryobacteraceae > JBBTDS01. The sequence continues at coordinate 8,205 of JBBTDS010000623.1, forward strand.
CCGCGCGCATCATGTCGTAGGTCTCGTCCATGCGGTCGCGCGCGCAGAAGGCGTAATCGCGGGGAGGCCCGGCCTGGTCGCCGAGGAACGCTCGCCCCTGCATGTAGGATGGAACCTTCACGCCGGCGATCGAGAGCACCGTGGGCCCGAGGTCCATCAGGCTGACCAGATCGTCGCGCACCGTGCCCAGCCGGATCGTTCCGGGCCAGCGCACCAGCAACGGCACGCGCGTGCCGGAGTCGTACGGCCAGCGCTTGGCGCGCGGCAGCCCGCGGCCGTGATCGCCCCAGAAGAAGACGACGGTGTTCCCGGCCAGCCCGTCCTCCTCCAGTTGCTTGAGCATCTCGGCGATCCAGTAGTCCAGCGCGGTGATCAGGTCATAGTAATTGGCCCAGTCGCGGCGCACGACCGGCGTGTCGGGGTAGTACAGCGGCAGCGTCGCCCTGGCCGGGTCGTGGCGCTCCTCGGGCTTGAGCGCCCGCGTCTGCCGCGCGAAGGCATCGGCCGCGGCGCGGATCTGGCTTTCGTGGGTCACTGTGTTGTTGAAGACCGCGAAGAAGGGCTGGCCCTGGCCGCGGTTGCGGTAGTGCGCGCGGTTGGTGCATTCATCCCAGGCGGTGAGCGGCGCGGCGAAGTTGTAATCGGTCTTGACGTTGTTGGTGCAGTAGTAACCGGCCGCGCGCAAGTATTCGGTGAAGCATTTCACCTGGGGCGGCGGCACACCCTGCGAGCGCATGTGGTGCGTGCCGATGGTGGCCGGGTACATCGCGGTGATGATCGATGAGCGGCTCGGCGCGCAGACGGGGTAAGCGGAGAACGCGTTCAGGTAGCGCGCGCCCTCGCCCGCGAGCTTGTCAAGATTGGGGGTGTGTGCGTAGCGGTCGCCGTAGCAGCCGAGGTCGGGGCTGGTGTCCTCGCAGCTCAGCCAGAGGATGTTGGGCCGCCCGGCGGCGGCGCGGGCACCCGGGAGCACGGGGCCGGCGGCGGCGAGGCCGGCTGACTCAAGAAAGTTCCTGCGGGTCGGCGGCATCGCAGCTACCGGTCGAGCCACTCCGATGCACTACGCCCGCATCACCGCCGGGTAGACCTTGCGGGTGGCGGCGACGATGTCGTTGCAGTCGCGCTCGGTGAACCTGGGGTCCATCGATACGCCGCCGAACCGGCCAAGAATGTCGATGGTGCGCGGGCAGCACTTGGGCCCGTACTCCATGGCCCGACCGCGTTCGGAGGTGAACGACGGCCAGTTCGGGTGCACCGTGGCCTTCTTCATGATGTGCGGCTGCGTCGGCAGGATGACAGAACCGCCGGGCCGGCCAGCCGGCACACCCTCGGCTTTCATCGCCCGCAGGTACCGCTCGCACCGCTCCCTGGTCTTGAAGTCGATGAAGACGGCAGAGCCGAGCTCGCCCGCAGGATCGGGCAGGTGGCGGAAGCGGATGCCGGGCAGGTCGCGCACGCCGCTGTAAACCCTCCGCGCGTTGGCGCGGATGGCGGCCACGATGGCGTCCAGCTTGCGAAGCTGGGCCAGCAGCACGCCGCCGCTGAACTCGTTCATGCGGAAGTTGACGCCGAAGAACCAGTCCAGCCTGGCCTGGCCTACCACCTGCTCGTGCGGCGGGCGCAAGCCGCCTAGATCGTGGAAGCGGGCCGCGCGCTCGAACAGCACCGGGTCGTTGGTGACCACCGCGCCGCCCTCGCCGGCGGTGATGGTCTTGTTCAGTTGCAAGCTGTAGATGCTGATGTCGCCGAGCGAGCCGAGCGGACGGCCCTTGTAATCGCCGCCCACCGACTGGGCGCAGTCCTCCATCACCCGCAGCTTGTGCTTGCGGGCAATCTTCAGCACCTTGTCGAGATCGGCCGGGTTGCCCTGGAGATGCACGGCCATGATGAGCTTCGTCTGCGGGGTGATCTTGCTCTCGATGTCGTCCGGATCGATGTTGAACGACTCGTCGATCTCGGCGAACACCGGCAGCGCGCCGGCGTGCACGATGGCGTTGAAGCAGGAGTGCCAGGTCCAGGCCGGCAGGATCACTTCGTCGCCCGGCCCGATTTGGAGCGCCGCCAGCGCCGTTTGTAGCGCCGCCGTTCCGGAGGTGACCGCCAGCGCATACTTCGTCTTCATCCGCGCCGCGAACTCCTTCTCAAGCGTCGCCACCTTCATCGGCGGCTGGTCGCCGCGCCCGTACCAGCGGAAGGGCCGGCCGGTCTCCAGCACATCGACCACTTCCTGCCGTTCCTTGGCGTCGTAGTATTGGGGACCCCAGTAATCGGCCCTTAGGGGTGTCTCGCGAACGGGTTTGTCCGTTTGTGCGCCTGCGGCTACCGCCGTGGCGCCGAGGAAATGCCTGCGGTTTACCATGTCCGCATCATACCCTATTTCGGTGACAGGCTACACAACCTCGAAATTCATCTCCTCCACGTAGATGTCCTGGAAGTCGGGGTCGGAGGCGAGCGAGATGTGCTCGACCTGGGGACGCGCGGGGGTGGCGAACAGAGCCAGCTTGGCGCCGAGCAGCGCGGTGTTGCCGGCCGGTTCCACCTTTTCCTCGGGAAAATCGATCAGGCCGATGCGCCGCGCGCTGGTGCGACTGATGTAATTGCCGAAAGCGCCGGCCAGGTAGAGCCGCGTCACCTCGGCCGCCTCGGCGCCGAGCCTGCGCAGCACGATGCGGATGCCGGCGGCGATGGCCGCCTTGGCGAGCTGAAGCTCGCGGATGTCCCTCTGCGCCAGCGCCACCGGCGGGGCCAGCATCCAGAGGCCGTTGCCGGCCAGGTTGCCGCGCGGCGTGATCACGCCGAGGTCCAGCCCGGCGGCCACCGCGTCCACCAGGCCGCTGCCGCAGATGCCACGCGGCGGCCCGCCGCCCAGCACGTGGCAATGGAGTTGGCCATCGCGCAGGCTCACTTCGGAGATGGCGCCGGTCGAGGCCCGCATCCCGGCGCTGATGCGGCCGCCCTCAAACGCCGGGCCGGCCGCCGTTGAGGCGCACACGATGCGCTCGCGCGTGCCGAAGCTGATCTCGCCGTTGGTGCCCAGGTCGATCAGCCCGATGAGCGACTCGCTGTCGGGCATCCTGGTCGCCAGCAGCCCGGCCAGAATGTCGCTGCCGACGAAGCCGCCCAGGCACGGCAGGAACAGCGCCGGCGGATTGCCGGGCACGTCCCAGCCGAGATCGGCGGCGGGGAAGACCTCCAGCCCGTCGCGCGACGGCTCGAAGGGAACGTGCGATAGCGGCTCCACACCGACCCCGCAGAAGAGGTGGTGCATGACGGTGTTGCCGACCAGGACGATTTTGCTGACCGACGCCTCGCCGGTCCGCGCCGCCGCCAGCAGCTCGCGGACCAGCCGCCCCAGGCCGGAGCGGATCAGGTCCTGGAGCTTCCGCTGTCCGTGGCCGTCGAGCGCGAACTCGACGCGGCTCATGATGTCGGCGCCGAAGGCGGCCTGGGGATTCAGCGCCGTCCGCACGGCCAGCACGTGAGCGGTGCGCAGGTCCAGCAACTGCGCCACCAGCGTGGTTGTCCCCAGGTCGATGGCGATGCCCAGACCCTGGCCCGGTGTGAACTCGAACTGGGAATCGTCGGCCAGGATGGCCGTCTCCCACTGCGCGATGTCCAGCTTCAAAGCGCCTTCGGCCCGCGAGTGGCAGGCGAGCCGCCAGCCCTCGGCCAGCTCCGGCCCGGTCAGTATCCGTGCCTGCTCGGGTGTGACCTCGAGCGAGCCATCGAGCACTTTGACGCGGCAGCGCCTGCACCGCCCGTGGCCGCCGCAGGGGAACTCGACCCCGTAGGCGAACAGCACGTCCTGAAGCGGCGTGCCGCGCTCGACCACGAGGCTCCGGCCCAGCGGCTCCAGCTCAATGCGGACGAGGTCACTCATCGGCGGCTCTACTCATGATAGCGTCCAGTGCGGCGCACCCACCCCACGCGCCACTCTGCTAACCTATCCAGCTTGGGAGGTGATCCCGATGGCAGGCAGGACAACCAAACCCCCTCTACGCACCCGAAAGCCGAAGGCTGAAGTTGCGCAGCAGTTCTCGGCAATATCGAAGGAAGTGGATGCCGCGCGCGAGGCGGTCGACGCCAAGGCGGCGGAAACCGCCGCACTGCGGGAGGCGGAGATCCGCCAAGCGGTCGAGGGCGTCTCGGTCGAAGGCGTCGTGCAGCGCATCTCGGCGCTAGGCCTGGAGATTTCGAAAGCGCTTGCCGACGTCTCGGCCAGGCTGGTCGAGGAAGTGGAGCGGCTGGCGACCGCGCGCGAAGCGGTCGCCATCGAGCGCAAGGAGCTGGAGAGGCTGCACAAGATCGATGTGGCGGCCACCGCGCTCGATCAGTTGGTCCAGGACTATCGCCTCCAGAAGGAGCAACTGGAGGCCGAGATCGCCGCCCAGCGAGCCGCCTGGGAAGAAGAGACGCGCACCGCCGAGCGCGAGCGCCGCGAGCAAGAGGAGAATCTCAAGAAGCAGCGCCAGCGCGAGATCGAGGAGTACGAGTACAAGAAAGCCCTCGAGCGCAAGAAGGCCCAGGACAAGTACGAAGAAGACCTGCGCCTGCTGGACAAGAAGAACAAGGAGAAACAGGAGGCGCTGGAGAAGAGCTGGCAGCAGCGGGAGGCGGCGCTGAAGGAGAGCGAACAGGAGCTGGCCGCGCTGCGCAAGGAGGTGGCCGAATTCCCGGCCCGGCTGCGGGCCGAGGTGGACCAGGCGGTGGCGCAGGCGGCGCGGGTGGCCGAGGCGAAGTTCCAGCAGGAAATCCTGCTGCTCAAGAAGGACGCCGAGGCGGATAAGCGGGTGGGCGAACTCCAGATCAAGACGCTGGAGGAACTAGTGGCGCGCCAGTCGGCGCAGATCGCGGCGCTGGAGAAGCAGCTCAACGAAGCCAAGCAGCAGGTGCAGGACATCGCCGTGAAGGCGATCGAGGGCGCCTCGGGCGCCAGGGCGCTGGCCCACATCAACCAGATCGCGATGGAGCAGGCCAAGCAGCGCCAGCGGACGGAGTGAGGCGGGGCCGGCCATGGACTCGTTGCTGGGCTTGCACAGGCTTCATTTCGCGTTCACCGTCACCTTCCATTACATCTTTCCCCAGCTCACCATGGGCCTGGCGCTGCTGATCTTCATCCTGAAGACGATGGCGCTCAAGAGCGGCGACGAGGTACAGTACCGGGCGGCCCGCTTCTGGATCCGGATTTTCGCCATTGGCTTCGCCTTCGGCGTGGTCACCGGCATCCCGATGGAGTTCCAGTTCGGCGCCAACTGGGCGCGATTCGCCAAGGCCGCCGGCGGCGTCATCGGCCAGACGCTGGCCATGGAGGGCGTCTTTTCGTTCTTTCTCGAGTCCACCTTGCTCGGGCTATTGGTCTTCGGGGAAAAGCGCCTCGGCCCGAGGGGCCACTGGGCAGTCTCGCTGCTGATGCTGACCGGCACCTGGCTTTCGGCCTTTTTCATCGTGGCGACCAACGCCTGGATGCAGCACCCGGTCGGCTACCGGCTCGGCCCGGGCGGGGAAATACTTCTGGACAGCCTGGGGGCGGTATTGACCAATCCGTGGCTGGTTTGGATGTTTCTGCACACGGTGACCGGGTCGGTGGTGACGGCCAGTTTCGTGATGACTGCGCTGGGGGCGCTCTACCTGCTGAGCGATCGCTTCGAGCCGTACGCGCGCCTGTTCGTGCGCCTGGGAGTGATCGCCGGCTGCGCGGCCAGCATCCTGATGCTGTTCCCCACCGGCGACTACCAGGGCAAGATGGTGGCTCACCGCCAGCCGGTGACACTGGCGGCGATGGAGGGCCTGTTCGAAACCACCGAGACCGCGCCGCTGGCCATCCTGGGCCAGCCCGACGTTGAGCGGCGGCGGCTCGACAACCCGCTCCTCATCCCGCGCATGCTGAGCTTTCTCACTTACCAGCGCTGGCGGGCGGAGGTCAAAGGCCTCGACGCCTTCCCTCGCGAGAACTGGCCCGACCAGATCCCGCTGCTGTATTACAGCTACCACATCATGGCCGGCCTCGGGACTATCTTCATCGCCGTGACGCTCAAGTCGGTCTGGCTGCTCTGGAAGGGCCGCCTCTACCGCTCCCGGCCCTGGCTCTGGGTGCTGCTGCTGCTGCTGCCGTTCCCGTTCATCGCCAACACCTTCGGCTGGATGACCGCCGAGCTGGGGCGGCAGCCCTGGCTCATTTACGGCCTGATGCGCACCAGCGAGGGCGTCTCCGCCCACGTCTCGGCCGGCAACGCGCTGTTCACTCTGCTCGGCTTCCTGGGCCTGTACGCGGCGCTCTCGATGCTGTTCCTCTTCCTGATGTACCGCGAGCTCGACCACGGACCGGAGCCGGCGGCGCCGTAGGAGCAAGGCTATGGAAACCCTCTGGCTATGCCTGGTGGCGCTGCTGCTGACCGTCTACGTGATCCTGGACGGCTTCGATCTGGGCGCCGGTGTCATCCATTTCTGCGTTGGCCGGACCGAATCCGAGCGGCGGCGCGTGTTGCGAACCGTCGGCCCCGTCTGGGATGGCAACGAAGTGTGGCTGATTGCGGCCGCCGCCACGCTCTACTTCGCTTTCCCGGCCGTTTACGCTTCCGGCTTCAGCGGCTTGTACCTGCCGCTGATGATCGTCCTGTGGCTGCTGATCCTGCGCGGCCTGGCCATCGAGCTGCGCAATCACGTGGAGAGCCACCTGTGGCGTTCGTTCTGGGATTTCGTGTTCACCGCGGCCAGCGCGCTCGTGGCCGTCGTTTTCGGCGCGGCGGCGGGCAACGTGGTGCGTGGCGTGCCGCTGGATTCCTCGGGCTACTTCTTCCTGCCGCTATGGACTGACTTCGGCACTGCCGGGGCGGTGGGCGCGCTGGATTGGTACACCATCCTGGCGGGCCTGCTGGCGCTGGCGGCGCTGGCACAGCACGGCGCGCTGTGGCTGGCGCTGAAGACCGACGATGTTCTGGCGGGCCGCGCGCAGCACGTAGCCACGGTGAGCTGGCGCGCCGTCGCCGGGCTGAGCCTCATTGTGACCGGAGCCACCTTCCGCGTCCAGCCCCAGGTCCTGGCCAACCTCTCCCAGCACGCCGCCGGGATGGTCTTCCCCGCCCTGGCGCTGGCCGGGCTGCTCGGTGCAGCGCGCTTCGGCAAGCGCGGCGACCAGCGGAGGGCCTTCCTGTCTTCGTGCGCCTATCTGGCCGGCATGCTGGCCAGCGCGGCCTTCGGAATCTTCCCCTACGTGCTGCCCGCCAACACCGATCCCAGGTTCGGACTCACCGTTTACAACGCCGCGGCCGGCGCCTACGGCCTCAAGATCGGCCTGGCGTGGTGGATCCCCGGCATGCTGCTGGCCAGCGGCTACACCGTCTTCGTCTACCGCCGCTTCGCCGGCAAGGTCCGGCTGGAGGAGGAGGAAGCTGGCTACTGATCGCTTTGTTTGGTGAGCCTTTCCGACCAGCGTGGGGGGGCGCTCTCCCCCATAGCCCCTTCTTGTACTATGGAACCGTGGACGAGGCAATCAAGCGGTCGATTCAACAGGCGGCAGCCGTTCTGCGGAAACTGGGCGCCCGGGAGGTCTACGTGTTCGGTTCCGCGGCGAGAGCCACTCTGCGGCCGGGTTCGGACGTGGATCTGGCGGTCTCAGGCTTGCCGCCAGCCGTGTTCTTCCGGGCCATGAGCAAAGCTGCCGACCTCCTGGACCGACCCCTGGACCTCATCGATCTCGATCAGGATGTCCCCTTCACCAGGTACCTGAAGGAACAAGGTGAGCTGCTCCGTGTTGGATAGACTCCGCAGGCAGATCGCGGCGGAACTGGAGCAATTGAGTCGCCTCATTGA
>JBBTDS010000623.1:16113-22710 GCA_038060875.1 Acidobacteriota bacterium
ATGCGATGGCACGTCCCGGCCCGAGCCGCCGGGCCGTGATCTCCGAGGAGCTTCGGGATCATCTCAATGAGTACCTGAACTTCCGCCACGTGTTCCGCTCTGCGTAATCCTTTCTGCTGGAGTGGGAGAGGATGGCTCCACTGGCCTGGAACTGCGCACAAACATTCGAACTGTTGAGCGCAGAGATCCAGTCGTTCCTGACCGACGCCGCGTGACCCCCGGCCGCGTTAGAAGCCAGCGCGGCCTTCGGAATCTTCCCCTACGTGCTGCCCGCCAACACCGATCCCAGGTTCGGACTCACCGTTTACAACGCCGCGGCCGGCGCCTACGGCCTCAAGATCGGCCTGGCGTGGTGGATCCCCGGCATGCTGCTGGCCAGCGGCTACACCGTCTTCGCCTACCACCGCTTCGCCGGCAAGGTCCGGCTGGAGGAGGAGGAAGCGGGCTACTGATCGCCCTGCTTCACCCAGGCCACGTTGAACTGCGCGTGCTTGATCGCCTTGCGCGGGGCGCCCGCGGGCAGGTGGTTCAGGAAGTAGCTGTAGCTCGCGTGCAGCAGCCCGCCGCGCGCCTCGATGATGGAGGGGTAGTGGAACGAGCCGGCGCCCTTCTCGCGCGTGTCGAGCTCCAGATGGCGCTTCCACTTCCAGCTCGCGCCTTCGTCGTCGGAGAGGGCGACCACCAGCGAGTGGCGGCCGCGCTCCGTGTCGTTGTAGACCATTGCCCATGTGCCGTCGCGGAGGCCGATCACTTCCAGGCCGGAGCCCGGGTTGGGAATGTCGGTATCAGTGACCGCGGACCAGGTGACTCCGTCGTCGCGCGAGCTGCTCACCAGCACGCGCTTGGGCGCGGGCCCGTTGTCGCGGAAGTACGCCACCAGCGCGCCGTCGCGGCGGCGCACCAGCGTGGGCTGGACCGAGCCCGCGCCCACCAGCGGCTCGCTGGTGGTCCAGGTGGCGCCGCCGTCGTCGCTGATGGCGATCAGCGAGAAATCGTAGCCGTCGGAATACAGCGGCACCAGGATGCGGCCCGACGGCAACTGGAGCGGGTGGGCGCGGGTCATCCAGCCCATGCGCGAGAAGTACTTGTCCGCGGCGCGCTGGAGCATCTGCTTCAGGTAGGCCGCCCGCGGGCCGGCCGGGTCGGCGGCCACCAGCGGCTCCAACACCCGCTTCACCTTGGCCTGGAAGTCGCGCGGGATGAACAGCAGTGCGTCGCTCGCCTGCCAGCGCGGCGGGCCCGAGCCGCGGTAGTCGGATGAGATCCGGTATTTCATCAGCGCGGTGTGCCACTCGTTGGCCAGGATCACCGGCCACAGCAGCCACAGCCGCTTCTGCGCGTCGAGGAACAGCGCTGGGTTGCAGTCGGGGAACGCGGGCGTGTCGGCCAGCGTGAACCGCGGGTTCCACTGCTTGCGCCCGCGCGGGCGGCGGGCGGCCTCGATCTTCACGTCGTCGGCGGTGCGCTCGCCCGAGCCGTTGTACCAGCAGGCGAACAACTCGCCATCGGGCAGCTCCACGATCGATGAGGCGTGGTTGTGCCACTGTTCGAGGGGAAAGATCAGTTCGGCTTCGTGCAGCGGCTGCTGGGCCGCGGCGCACAGGCAGAGGGCGAAGAGCAGGACAGGCGCGGGTCTCATGGGACCCATTGTCGCTCAGAACGCCCGGAGGCCGACAAGGATGATGCAGAGGTTCCAGACCACCAGGACGGCGTACCAGTAGTTGATCCAGCGGATGAGGCGGTGGCGGTGTGTCCAGAGGCAGTAGCCGGCCAGCGCCACTGCCGCCAGCTTGGAAAGCAGCGCGCCGATCACCGGTCCGGCGCTCATCATGTGCCGGACCACCGGGCTGACTTCCTGCATGCCCAGCCGGATGCCGACCACCGTGGTCAGGAAGTCCAGCGCCTGGAGATAGAGGAAGAACTGGAGGTAGGGCGGTGCGTATCGGTACGCGGCGGCGAGCGTCATCGCCTACATATCGGCTGGCCGCCCGCCGGACTTTAGCGCCGCTCACGGGCCGCAGCGGGAGTAGGGGCGAGTGGTTGAGGCGGTCCCTTGCGACCCGGTGAACCGTATGCCCAGGGTGTGCGTCTGTCCGTCCTTGCGCGGGGTCGAGTAGCTGACCACATACTGATTCGCCAGCGTCTGCCCTAATCGCTGCATCGGCAGCAGCATAGTCATCGCCGCGGGCTGAGAATCGAACTGGCCGACTGTCTCGGCGGCCAGTTGCCGGAGAAAGTTCTCGAGATTCCCGTTGCCGGCGCCTGCCCCGAAGGCAAACGAGAACACCGGGACCCCGGCGCTTCCGGCCGCACTGATCACCCTGTTCGCGTCTCGCACGGTTCCCGAGGTGTTCTCCCCGCTGGCCAGCACCACCACGGCCTGGCGCCGCCCTTGCTGCTGGGACGCCAGATTGATGCCCTGAAGAACGGCGTCATAGAGCGCGGTCCCGCCTCCCACGGGCTGGAGGCTGTCGATGACGGCAAACAGGCCTGGCTTGGAGCTGGTGAAGCCCGAGACCGCCTGCGCTTCGCGATCCAACTGGTGGATGGCGGCGCGATCGTTCTGCCCGAGTTGAGTCACGAATTCCCGGACCGCGCTTTTCAGCAGATCCAGTTCCGTCGCTGTAGACACAGGACTGGTCCCGATGATGAGCGCCACTGACAGCGGCTGGTCAATGCTGGCGCCCGGCTCCACCGAGCAGCGGACTGGTTGCCCGTCTTCCGTGCAGGCCAAGTTAGCGCCGCTCAACCCCACGATGTAGCTGCCGCTCCTGTCGAGCACCGAGACATACCCGTTGATCAAGGGACAGCCGCCGATGTCGATCTGGTTGATCATGACCGACGGCGCCGCTGCCGCCGCCTGGGTGATGACGAAGGTCAACGCGTTGGAGCGCCCTCCGCCTGGGGCGGGATTCGACACGGTGACGCTGGCGATGCCCGGCGCGGCGATGTCCGCGGTGCCAATCGATGCGGTGAGCTGAGTGGCGCTTACAACCACGGTCGGACGGCTGACGCCGTTCCATTCCACCACCGAGGCGCTGACGAAGTTGCTGCCGTTGAGGGTGAAGGTGAAGGCGGGTCCGCCCGCCGTGATGGAGGCCGGGCTGAGGCTGCCGATTGTGGGCGCCGGATTCTGAGTGACGGGAGTGACGACGCCGTTGCCTGACAGCGCCAGCGTGGCCGTAGCCAGGTTGGGATCGTTGCCGGCAATCGCCAGCGAGCCGTTCTGCGCCCCAGCCGCCGCCGGCGCGAAGCGCAACGTCACCGTTACGACGGCCCCAGCCGTGACATCGAAAGGCGGCGCGGGCGAGACCACGGTGAAACGCGGATTGCCGCTGGTGATCGCGCTGACGGTCAGCGTCACCCCGCCCGTGTTGCGGATGGTGAACGCCAGATCTTTGCTTTGCCCCACAGCGACGGCGCCGAAATCCAGGCTGGCCGGCTCGATCCGCATCTGGGGCCGGGGCGGGGCGGCAGCCGCGCCGCGCACCGCCACCGTGGCCGTCGGACGATCCGGATCGTCGTTGGCAATTGTCAGCGTCGCTGGGAAGCTACCGGCGGAAGCGGGCTGGAAGCGAACACTCACCGCCTGCTCGGCGCCCGGTGCTACCTGGAACGGCCGCGCCGGCGAGAGCACGCTGAACTGCGGGCTGCTGCTGGTAATGGCGGTGACCTTCAGCGCTCCCGGTCCCAGGTTGCTCACCTTGAACTATAAGTCCTTGATCTCGCCCACGTTGACGGTGCCGAAATCGAGCTCGCCCGGCGCGACTTCGATCTGGGGAACCAGCCGGTCCACGCCGCTTCCGGCCAGCAGCACCGGCGAACCGGCCGGGCTTGGATCGTCAGAGTTCACCGTAAGCCTTGCAGCCAGCGCGCCGGCAGTGGCTGGGATGAACCGGACGGTGATGGTGCGCTGGCTGCCGGCGACCACCGTGAATGGCGTCTTGGGCGCCACCACGCTGAAGGCGCCGGCGTCGAGATCCAATCCCCTGACAGTCAGGGGCCCGCTGCCCCGGTTCTTCAGCACAAGCGTCCGTTCTGCGCTTTGCCCCACCAACACTTTCCGAAAATCGATGGTCGCCGGCTCCAGTTCCGCTCTCGGGGTCTGCACTACCTCGATCGGTCCCACCGTCGCCTGGGCCGTGTTCAGGCCATCGGTTGCCAGAACGCGGAAGAACACCTGCTTGCCGCCGGTGATCTGCGCTGGATCCAGCGCGTACTGCGGCTCCGGCCAGTCCAGCTCCAGCGGCGCCCACGCCCTGCCTCCGTCGGGGGAATACAGTACCGCGTACGTGAGGGGGTTACCTTCGGGATGAGAAGCCGACCAGGTGATGGTGAGCTGCCCGCCGCTCCAGCGTTCACCGGCCTGCGGGGCGGTGATACTGACCGTAGGGGCGCCGGAGCTGGCGCTCAGCGAAGCCAGTTCCTGCTCTTCGCGCATCAACGAGACGCGGGTGGTCCCGGCAGGGTACGGCACTTTCAGTGTGAAGCTTTCCTCCTCCAGCAGCCGGCGGGTGCGGTGGTCCTTGAACTCCAGGTTGAAGCAGTATGTGGCCAGCAGCGCTTCGGCTTTGCTGAAGCGCAAGCAATGGTTGCCCCGGACACCGGGCGGCGGCGCTGGCCCGGAAGCGCTGACACGATAGACCGGATCCAGGCGGCCCGCGCTGCCATCGCGTCTGGCCGACCCGCTGACGATCGCATACTCGGCCGGGCCTTCCGCCGTCCGTTTTCCCTTGGCAGCGGCAGCCGCAGCGCCCTGCGGAGCCAGCCTGCTGTCAATGAGCTTCCGGAAGGTGAACGCCGAGATCCAGATGTTGGCCGCCGGGGGCGAGCAGTACGTCATTACGTCCTTCAGGTTCGCCGGCTTGACTTGCCTGGCTTCCGGATCAAACCCGACCTCCTGGATGGTGCTGTCCGGGAGTTTCCAATCGGTGTCGGGGTCGATCGCGTTGCAGCCGTCGGCGAGGTTGGTGTGACGCCGCCCGAAGTTGTGGGCCAGCTCATGGGCCAGCGTGAACGCCGGATCCAGCCTGTCGGTCGCGGTCGTATCTTGTTGCCAAGTCACGCGTCCCAAGCCGCCGTCACCGGACCACTTCGGATCGGACATGCCCAGGGCCGGAGCGTCGGCGGGATTCGCCGGATTCGGGATGGGCGGCAGCCAGGCCGCCACCTGGTCCATCAATTCCGCCCCCGAATCCATCAGCTCGTACTGTTTACGGAGGGCCGTGATCAGTTGATCCTGAGTGCCGCTCGTCAAGGATCGCCGCCAGAGTTTCGGAGGCAGGGGGAGGTAGAGGATGTCCTCGGCGGGCATGGGATAGAGTTTGCCCAGCAGTGCGTCGGCAGCGGCAATGTTGGCGTCACTGGGGCACAAGGGCCGGGCCTGGCCCGGCGGCTGGTAGCACACCGGCAGATAGCCAACGATAAAGGGCCGCGGCCATCCCACCGGCTCGATGAACGTCACCGTCCGCGACAGCGTGTCATCGGCCCAGGCGTCGCGAAAGCCGGCGGGCGGCCGTACTTCGGCCTCCAGCCGCAGCCTGCCTCCCTCGGTCCAGGCGGCAGGCAGTTCGAAGTTGAGCGAGTGGTCCAGCGAATCCCGCCGGGGCGAGACGGGCGCGGTGATCGGACCGTTGAAGGGCCTCAGCGGCGAGTCCGGCATCTCGCCGTCGCTTCGCGACCCGCGCAGCCGCGCGGTGACGCCGGCCACCGGCTGCGAGGATGCCGGGGTGAGCTTGATGAAAACCCGCGCCACTGTCTTCTTGCGCGCCATCAGCGGCACGGTGTGATCCGCATCTTGAACTACCTGCACCACCTCGATTCGGTCCACGGCCAGGTCCCGCTGGTACTCGGCGGTCACAGCCACTGCTTGCGGGCTGTTGCTGGCATTGCCGGAAACAGAGATGGTGGCGGTGTGAGTTTCGCCGGGCGCAAGCCGGAGCGGATCCACGGACACTTCGAAGCTCGCGGATTCCCCCGAGGCCAACGTCCCGGAGGCCGGCTTGATGGCTAGCCAGGCATCAGCACCGGCCGGGGCCGCATAGGTGGCCGAGGCAAGCCAGTTCAGGACGCCGCCACCGGTGTTGCTGGCCGCCACGCTCTGCGGCGCTGGTCCTGCCTCCCCCGGTCGGGCCGTGTAACTGAGCGAGGGCTTGTCCAGAGTGATTTCCGGCCGCGCTTCTTCGTGCTTGTAAACCGCCTTGACCTCGATCTGCACGCCGTGGCCACAGCAGCAAAGAACACCGAAGGGGCAGCCGGTTCCGTCGCCGCAACCCCCGCGATTGCAGGCGAACGCCGAGGTGGCGCCGAAGTCGATCGACGTATCGCCGGTGATGCCGGTCGTGCGCATCGTCGTCGTGGCGGTCACGTTGTGGACGCCAAAACTCCCGTTGGAGACCTGCTTGTCCACCAGCTTGCTGTTGTAGGCCCCGCCGGCCCACACCCTGATTCCAGGGTCGCGGTCGTATCCGAAGCCGGAGTTGTTCCAATCGCCGTTGCCGGTGGCCGAAATCGGCGCCGAGTCGCCCACGGCGATGGTGAGGGGGGTGTTGACGGTGAGTTTCCCTTTGAAGCTGAAGTTCCCGGTATTCCAACTGA
>JBBTDS010000624.1:0-1061 GCA_038060875.1 Acidobacteriota bacterium
CGTAGGATAAGTCTCCCGACTTGTCGCCCTCTCCTCGGCAACCAGCGCGGCTTGACCCTGGTCGAGCTGATCGTGGCCTTCACCATCATGTCGCTGCTGGCCGCGATGGCCGTGCCGCTGGCGCGCGTCAAAGTGCGGCGCGAGAAGGAGCGCGAGCTGAAGTACGTGCTGCGGGAGGTCCGCACCGCCATCGACAAATACAAGGACCTCTGCGATATGCAGCAGTTGGGGCCGATGAAGTTGGGCAGCGAATGCTACCCCGAGAAGATCGAGGTGCTGGCCGAGGGCGTCAAGCTGGCGGGCACGGTGGACAAGAAGATCCGCTTCCTGCGGCGGATTCCCAAGGACCCCATGACCAACACCCGCGAGTGGGGTATGCGCAGCATCCAGGATGACCCGGCCTCGACAAGCTGGGGCGGGCAGAACGTCTTTGACGTCTACACCAAGAGCACGGAGAAGGCCGCCGATGGCACGCCGTATTCGGAGTGGTAACTGCCGCCACGCCCCCGGGCGCCGCCCCGCGGGCCGCCGCGGTTTCACGCTCATCGAGCTGATGATCGTGATGGCGATCATCACCATCCTGATTTCGATCGCCGTGCCGCTGTACCAGAAGTCGATCCAGGCCACCAAGGAGAGCGTGCTGCGGCAGAACCTGTTCAGCATGCGCACGGTGATCGACGAGTACACCTACGACAAGCAGAAGGCGCCGCAGACGCTGGAGGACCTGGTCTCGGCCGGCTACCTGCGGCAGGTTCCCCTCGACCCGATCACCGGCAGCAATCGCACCTGGAAGCTGGTGATGGAGGACGCGCTCACCAGCGTCAACCAGACCGAGCCCGGCATTTTCGACGTCCGCAGCGGCGCCGACAAATCCGGGCTGGGCGGCACGCCCTACGCCGACTGGTAACGGCGTCCTTGGTCGCGGTTCGTGCAACAGCAGAGCACCGGCCTTTAGAACCGCGAATCCTGGCTCGAATCCATGCCGGGGAGTCACTAGAATTCTCACTAATTCCAGGAGTTCCTTGGGCAACCGTTGCCCGTGAAGGTCAGGTGAACAGAGA
>JBBTDS010000625.1:0-9063 GCA_038060875.1 Acidobacteriota bacterium
TCGGGCGTCATCGAAGCTGCACGCAAGACCGTGATCGGTTCCCGTCTCAAACGGTCTGGCATGTTCTGGACCGTGCGGGGAGCCAACGCGATTCTCGCCCTGCGCTGCTGTCATCTCAACGGCCGCTCTGAGGATTGCTGGGAGGCGCGCCGGGCAGCTTGACCTCCACTTCTACGTCGCGCACCCTTAGTGAAAGCGTAGCCTGTCACCGAATTTCAGGATGGCGGCGGAGTTGAGAGTGAGCGGGCGGCGGTCGCGGAGCAGGAGGCGGCCGTTGACCATCACGTCGCGCACGTCGCTGCCCTTGAGGGCGTAGACCATGTGCGAGTAGACGTTATAGAGCGGCACGGCGTGCGGCTGGTCGAGGCGGACGGTGATCAGATCGGCGCGCTTGCCGGCTTCGAGCGAGCCGATCTCCTGGTCGAGGCCAAGGGCGCGGGCGCCGAGCAGGGTCGCCATCTCGACGGCCTGCGCGGCGGGTAGCGCCTGCGGGTCGCCGGTGATCACCTTCTGGAGCTTGGCGGCCAGGTCCATCTCTTCGAAGAGGTTGAAGTCGTTGTTGCTGCCGGCCGGCCCGTCGGTGCCGAGACCGGTCGCCAGTCCCAGGCTGAGCATCTTCACCACCGGCGCCACCCCGCTCGCCAGCTTCATGTTGCTCGACGGGCAGTGGGCGACACCCACGCCGCGGGCCTTGAGGATCGCGAGGTCGGCGTCATCGACCCAGATGACGTGCGCGGCCAGCGTGCGGCCGCCGAAGACGCCCCAGGAGTCGAGCACCTGGACCGGGCTCTGCTTCCATTTCGCCAGCGCGTCGTCGCGCTCGCGCTTCGTCTCGGCCAAATGGAGCATGAGCGGGACGCCGTAGCGGTTGGCCAGCGCGCGCGCGGCCCTGAGCGTCTCTTCGGAGTTGGTGTAGAGCGCGTGGGGCGCGGGAGCGGGCGTGATGAGCGGGTCGCCGCGGAAGCGCTGGATGAAGCGATCGGTGAAAGCCAGCGCCTCGGCCGGCGTCTTGGCGTCGGGCGCGGGGAAGCCGATAATGGTCTCGCCCAGCACCGCCCGCAGGCCCGCCTCGCGGGTGGCCTCGGCGACGACGTCCTCGAAGTAGTACATGTCGGCGTAGGTCGTTGTGCCCGAGAGCATCATCTCCAGGCAGGCCAGCCGCGTGCCCCAGCGGACGTAGTCGGCGTTGACGTTCTTGGCTTCGGCCGGGAAGATGTACTTCTCGAGCCAGTCCTGGAGGCGCATGTCGTCGGCCAGGCCGCGCATCAACGACATGGGCGCGTGCGTGTGAGCATTCACCAGACCGGGCGCGAGCAGATCGCCGGGGCGGTCCAGCCGCCGCTTCGCCTTGAAGCCGCGCTCGATCTCCGCGCGCGGGCCTACCGCGACGATCCGTTCGCCGCGGACCGCCACCGCGCCGTTCTCGATGACGCGCCGCTGCGGGTCCATGGTGAGGACATAGCGGGCGGTGAGGATCCAGTCGGCCTGGGCCCAAAGGGCCGCCGAAAGGAACAGGCCGGCGAACAGACCTCTGCCGAGCCGCGCGCGTAAGCAAGCGGGGGACGGTGCGCTGGCACTACCGCAGGAACGACGCATCGAACGGCCTCGGGAACAGGTCGCGCAGGCGCAGCGACTCGGTCTCGCCCTTCAGATTCACGAGGATCAGCTCAACGTCCCCGCAGAACTCCCAGAGGATCTGGCGGCAGGAACCGCAGGGCGGGGTGAGCGTGTCGGCATCGGCGGCGACGGCCACGCGCCGGAACTCGCGGGCGCCTTCCGAGATGGCCTTGTAGAGCGCCACCCGCTCGGCGCAGATGGTGAGACCGTAGGTGGCGTTCTCGACGTTGCAGCCGGTGAAGACGCGGCCGGCGGCGTCCTCGACGGCGGCGCCGACGCGGAAGCCGGAGTAGGCGGCGCGCGCGTTCTCCCGCGCCTTCAGTGCGGCCTCGACGAGCGGGTCCATCACGCCTCCGCCAGCCGCGGCAGCAGCGCCTTGAGGAACCGCACCAGCGTGGCGCGGACCATCCCGCCGGTCTCGAGCACTTCCTCGTGGCTGATCTTCGCGGGTCCGAGGCCGGCGGCCATGTTGGTGACGCAGGAGATGGCCAGCACGCGCAGGCCCATGTGGTTGGCGACGATGACCTCGGGCACGGTGGACATGCCGACCAGGTCGGCGCCGATGGCCCGCAGATAGCGGATCTCGGCCGGGGTTTCGTAGTTGGGGCCGAGCAGGCCGGCGTAAACGCCTTCGGAGAGCGGGATTCCCAATTCCTCGGCCACGTCTTTGGCGACCCGGCGCAACGCGGACGAGTAGGCGTCGGACATGTCCGGGAAGCGCGGCCCGAGCGAATCGTCGTTGGGGCCGGCGAGCGGGTTCGAGCCCTGCAAGTTGACATGGTCGGAGATGAGCACCAGGCCGCCGCGCTCAAGCGACGGGTTGATGCCGCCGGCGGCATTGGTCAGCGCCAGCGCGCGGGCGCCGAGCCGCGCCATCACGCGCACGCCGAAGACGACCTGGGCGGGCGTGTAGCCCTCGTAAAGATGAGCGCGACCGCACATGACGGCGACGTACAGCGTCCCCAGCCGGCCGAAGACGAGCTTGCCGGCGTGGCCGACGGCGGTCGAGACGGGCCAGTGGGGGATGTCGCGGTAGGGGATCTCGATGCGCTCGCTGAGTTCCTCGGCGAAGGCGCCGAGGCCGCTGCCGAGCACGAGCGCGACCTGTGGCGCCCGGACGGCGCGCCCCTGGAGGAATTGAACGGCGTCGTCGAGCGCGGTCATAGGAGCATCCCAGCGATGCAAGCCGACATGAAGTTGGCCATCGAGCCGGCCGCCACCGCGCGCAGGCCGAGGCGGGCCAGGTCGGACTTGCGGTTGGGGGCCAGCGCGCCGATGCCGCCGATCTGGATGGCGATCGAGCTGAAGTTGGCGAAGCCGCACAGGGCGTAAGTGGCGATGACGAACGAGCGCGGGTCGAGCTGGCCGCGGATGGGGCCGAGTTGCAGGAAGGCGACGAACTCGTTGAGGACCAGCCGGGTGCCGAGCAGGTTGCCGATGGTGGAGGCGTCCTTCCAGCTCACGCCCATCACCCAGGCCAGCGGCGCGAACAGGATGCCGAAGATGCGCTCCAGCGAAGCCGGCAGCCAGCCCATTCCCGGCAGCCCGTGGACCCAGCCCAGGATGCCGTTGACCATCGCGATCAGCGCCAGGAAGGCGATCAGCATGCCGCCGATGTTAAGGGCGAGCTGCACGCCGTCGCTGGCGCCGCGCGCGGCCGCGTCGATGATGTTGACGCCGGGCTTCTCCACCTTGATCTCCACCTTGCCGGCGGTCTCCGGCTGCTCGGTCTCGGGCATGAACATCTTGGCGAGCATGATGGTGGCCGGCGCGGTCATGATGACGGCGGTCAGCAGGTGCTTGATATCGACGCCGGCGATCTTGACGTAGGCGGCCATCACCGCGCCCGAGACGTGGGCCATGCCGCTGACCATGACGGTGAACAGCTCCGACTGGGTGAGGCGGGGCAGGAAGGGGCGGATGGTCAGCGGGGCTTCGGTCTGGCCCATGAAAATGCTGGCGGCGACGTTGGTGGACTCGGCGCCGCTGGCGCCCATCACCCGCTGCATCACGATGGCCATGCCCTTGATGACCACCTGCATCACGCCGAGGTAGTAGAGGATAGCGAAGAAGGAGGCGATGAAGATGACGATCGGCAGCACCTGGAAGGCGAAGATGACGCCGAGCGAGCCGGACTTGGCGCCCAGCGGGCCGAAGACGAACTGGCTGCCCGCCTCGGCGTATTGGAGCATCGCGTTCACGCCCGCGCTGGCCACCTCGAAGACCTTTCCGAACGGGGTCTTCAGCACCAGGAAGGCGAAGGTGAACTGAAGACCGAGGCCCCATAGCAGCAGTCGCGGCCGGATGGCGCGGCGATGCTTCGACAGCAACCAGGCGGCGGCGAGAATGACGAGCAGGCCCAGAGCCCCCGTGAACCGACCCATAGCGCAGCGCCTAGCCGACCACTTCCAGGATCAAGTCGCGCTCCTCGGGCGGGTGGGAGGAGATGCGGAAGGCATCCTCGACGAGCTGGGCCGCTTCGTCGAGCTGCTCCTCGCGGGTGTGGTAGAGGCGGCAGAGGACCGAGCCCGCTTCGACGCGCTGGCCGGCCTTGACTTCGAGGATGAGGCCGACGGCGGGGTCGATCTGGTCCTCCTTGGAGTCGCGGCCGGCGCCGATCATGGCCGAGGCGCGGCCGATGTCCTCGGCGTCGATGGAGGCGACGAAGCCGGCCCTTGGCGAGGTGATTTCGCGCGCCCCGCTGGCGTTGGGGAGCAGGTCGAAGCGGTCCAGGACGTTGGGGTTGCCGCCCTGGGCCTTGATGACTTCCTTGAGCTTGAGGTAGCCCTCGCCGTGGACGAGCTTGCGCTGGGCGACTTCGCGGGCCTCCTCCAGCGTCTCGGCGGCCTTGCCGAGGTGGATCATGCGGGCGGCCAGCTCGAGCGAGATGCGCGTCAGGTCGGCCGGCCCGGCGCTCTGGAGCGTCTGCGAGACCTCCATGACCTCCAGGGCGTTGCCGATGGCGTAGCCGAGCGGCTGGTTCATGTCGGTGATCAGCGCCTGGACGCGGACGTTCATGCGGCGGCCGATGCCGACCATCATCTGGGCCAGGCGGCGGGCGTCCACCTGGCGCTTCATGAAGGCGCCGGCGCCGACCTTGACGTCCAGCACCAGCGCGTCCAGCCCCACGGCCAGTTTCTTGGACATGATCGAGGAAGCGATCAGCGGGACGGATTCGATGGTGGCGGTGGCGTCGCGCAGGCTGTAGAGCTTGCCGTCGGCGGGGGCCACCTGCGGAGTCTGGCCGATGAACGCCAGGCCGATGCGCTCGAGTTGGGCGCGAAACTCGTCGATGGTGAGGCTGGTGCGGAAGCCGGGGATCGATTCCAGCTTGTCGAGCGTGCCGCCGGTGTGGCCGAGAGCGCGGCCGGAGACCATCGGCACCACCACGCCGGCGGCGGCCGCCAGCGGCGCGGCGATCAGGCTGGTCTTGTCGCCCACCCCGCCGGTGGAGTGCTTATCGACCTTGACGCCGGGGATGCCGGACAGATCGACCTTCTCGCCGGAGCGGATCATGCAGTCGGTGAGGGCGCTCACCTCGCGGTCGGTCATGCCAGCAAAGTAGATGGCCATCAGCAAGGCCGCTATCTGGTAATCGGGCACCTCGTCGCGGGTGTAGCCATCGACGAGGTGACGGATCTCCTCGGGGCTAAGTTCTTCGCCGTTCCGCTTTCGCTGGATCAGGTCAACAATGCGCATGGAAAGTGCCGCCGATAATGAGACCCCTTAGGCTAACATCTCAGGCAGTTGAAAGTAAAGGAAGTAGGGGCCGGCTAATGGCGGCCCGGCAGCTTCACCCTGGTCTCGCGCAGCAGGGCCAGGTTGGCCAGGTGGGGGCCGGCGACCGCGGCCGCGGCGGTCTCGACCGGGCAGTTGGGCTGGCGGCGCGAGCGGATCGAGTCGAGGAAGTTCTGCTGGTGCTCGACGCCGGCGCCGCGCTCGGGCAGCTCGCGAACCAGCTTCGGCGCGCCGCGGAGGTTCCAGGGCGCCTCTTGCAGGCCGGGCTCGTCGTATATGCGCGCGCCGGTGCGGTCCATGATCATGGCGCCGCGGTCGCCCTGGAATTGGATCGACCAGTCGTTCTCGTAAGAGCTGGCGTAATTGAGCGTCCAGGTGGCCATGAAGTCCGGGTACTCGAAGACGGCCGAGAAGACGTCGGGGACTTCGGCGCCTGTCATCTTGGCCAGGTAGCCGTGGCAGACGGCGGCGCGCGGCGGCCCGGAGCTGGTCATCCACTGCGCCACGTCCATGAGGTGGGTACCCTGGTCGGTCATGTTGCCGCCGGAGTAATCCCAGAAGCCGCGCCACCAGCGCAGGCGCCTAGGCTCCAGCGGCCGCTTTTTCGCCGAGCCCAGGAAAAGACCCCAGTCGATCTTGCCCGCGAGCGGCGAGTTGTCGATCGGCTTGGCGAAATGCCAGTTCCAGAGAGCCTTCACCATCGAGACCTTGCCCAGCGCGCCCTCGTCAACGAGCTTCTTGACCTCGATGCAGAACTCCATGCTGCGGCGCTGCATGCCGACCTGGACGATCTGCCTGCTGTTGCGGACGGCCTGGACCATCCTGGCGCTCTCCTCCAGGTTGAGCGAGAGCGGCTTCTCGAGGTACACGTCCTTGCCGGCGTCGAGGGCGGCCAGCAGGTTCGGGCAGTGGTGGTGGTCCGGGGTGGCGATGACGACGAAGTCGATGCCCTTCTCCGCCAGCAGGTCGCGGTAGTTCACGTGCCTCCTGACGCCGGCTGGCGACTCCTTGCGCGCCAGCTCGAGATGCGGCTCGTACACATCGCTCAGCGCGACGCACTGCGCGCCGAGCTGCTGAAAGGCGCGGCTCAGCCAGCGCCCGCGGCCGCCGCTGCCGATCAACCCGTAGGCGGGCCGGTCGTTGGCGCCCCGGGCGGAGTTGGGGACGAACGCCGGGGCGCCAGCCAGCGCGCTCTTGAGAAACTCCCTTCGATCCGATGTCATGCGAAGTCTCCTTACGGTGATACTGTATACCAATGAGCGCAGGACTTTCTCGTCGCGAGTTGTTCCTCGGTGTGGGGAGCGCCGCTGGCCTGGGCCCGGCCGCGGGCCGCAAGACCGAAGTCGCCATCCGCGGCGACATGTTCCTGATCAACGGCCGGCCGACCTACGAAGGCAGAGCATGGCAGGGCCGCAAGATCGAGGGCCTGGTGTTCAACTCCCGCATGGTGCAGGGTGTCTTTGACGACCTGAACCCCGAGACCCGCCCACGCTGGCGTTATCCCGACACCGGCCGCTGGGATGCCGAGCGCAACACCCGCGAGTTCATCGCCGCCATGCCGGAATGGCGCCGGCACAGCCTGCTGGCGTTCACCATTAACTGGCAGGGCGGCAGCCCGGAGGGCTACTCCAAGGACCAGCCGTGGCACAACACCGCCTGGACCGAGGACGGCGAGCTGCGCCCGGATTACTCCTCGCGCATGGAGCGCATCCTCGATCGCGCCGACCAACTCGGTATGGTGGTGATCCTCGGGATCTTCTACTTCGGCCAGGACCAGCGGCTGAAGGACGAGGCGGCCATCCTGCGGGCCACTGACCGCGCGGCCGATTGGGTTTTCGACCGGGGCTACCGCAATGTCGTGATCGAAGTGGACAACGAGTGCGACGTGAAGCGGTACGACCACGAGATCCTGAGGCCCGAGCGCGTGCACGAGCTGATCGAGCGTGTCAAGCAGCGGAGCCGTGGCGGCCGCCGGCTGCTGGTTTCGACCAGCTACGGCGGGGGCGCCGTGCCGCGCGAGAACGTCGTCCGCAGCGCCGATTTCCTGCTGATGCACGGCAACGGCGTCAAAGACCCGGCGCGGATCGGGGAGATGGTGCGGCAGGCGCGGGCCGTGCCCGGGTATCGGCCAATGCCCGTCCTGTTCAACGAGGACGACCACTTCGACTTCGACCAGCCGCGGAACAACATGCTGGCGGCCATAGGTGAATACTGCTCCTGGGGCTACTTCGATCCCGGCCAGAACAACTACCAGGACGGCCACCAGTCGCCGCCGGTGCGATGGGACATCAACACCGACCGCAAGAAGGCGTTCTTCGCCAAGGTCAGAGAGATCGCGGGATAAGCCTCCGAGCTTGCCAGCCGGCTCAGACTCACACCTCCAGCTTCCAGGGCGGGCGGTAGTCGCGGCGCAGGTGCGGGCGGGCGTCGGGTTGCTGAACGGTCTGGTTGCGGTCGTCCCAGTCGAGGCGCTGCCTGGTCCGGAGCGCCAGGTTGCCGAGGATGCAGGTGGCCGAGGAGCGGTAGCAGGTCTCGATGTCGCTCGTGGGCCGCTGGCGGGTGCGGACGCACTCCAGGAAGTTGGCCCAGTGGAGCGGGTGCGGGTCGGTGACGCGTTTCATTTCGCTGGCCTCCAGGTCCGAGCCTCTTTCCGGCGTGACGCGGTACAGGCTGCGATCGACGTAGAGCGTCCCGCGGGTCCCGTGGAAGTTGACGCCCATCAGCCGGGCGGTGGTGCCCTCGGTGTTGTTGGTGCGGTGCTCCCAGGAGCCGATGAAGCCGGGGTATTCGTAAGTGACCAGCAGCGTGTCGGGGGTTTCGGAGTTGTCCTGGAGCCAGAACTTGCCGCCCAGCGCGGTGATGGCCTTGGGCATCGCGTCATCGAAGGCCATCTGGAGGATGTCGAGCATGTGGATGCCGGAGTCAGTGAGGTGGCCGCCGGCGTAGTCCCAGAAGTGGCGGAAGTAGGAGTACGTCTTCGGATAGACGCCGAAGCGGTTGGGGTTGAACGGGCGCTCAGGCGCCGGGCCGAGCCAGAGGTCCCAATCGAGGCCGGGGGGCGGGCTGGCATCGGCGGGGTTGCCGATGCCCGCCGGCGGCATGTTGGCGTAGATCCAGGTGCGGCAAAAGGTGATCGTGCCGAGCTGGCCGCTGCGCACGATCTCGCACGCCTTCTGAAAGTGCGCCCCGGAGCGCTGCCAGGTGCCCGCCTGGACGACGCGGTTGTACTTGCGGGCGGCGGCCACCACTTTCTGGCCCTCTTCGACGGCCACGCAGACGGGCTTCTCTACGTAGACGTCCTTGCCGGCCTTGCAGGCCTCCACGGTCATGTAAGGGTGCCAGTGGTCGGGCGTGGAGATGGCGACCACATCGACGGACTTGTCGGCGAGGATCTCGCGAAAGTCCCGCACCTGGCGCGGCTGGTGGCCCTCGCGGGCGGCCACAGCGGCGGCCCGTTCCAGGTTGGGCTGGTAGACGTCGCACACGGCGACCGCCTGGGCGCCCTGCTTCATCGCCGCCCGCAGGTTCTCGGTGCCCATCACGCCGGCGCCGATGAAGGCGGCGGCGATGCGGTCGTTGGCGCCCCAGGCCGTCGCCGGGACGAACGCCGGCGCCGCGGCCAGCTTCAGGAATTCCCTTCGATCCGGTTCCATGCGCATTATCCTCTCGGTGATACTCTATACCGATTACTATGAGTTTGCACATGGA
>JBBTDS010000625.1:9163-12903 GCA_038060875.1 Acidobacteriota bacterium
GAGTTCGGCGGCGTGAACGGCACGCTGGCGGGCCGCCTGATGGGCTTCAACGCCGACGCGGCGGTGATCTCCGAGCCGTCGTTCCTGCGCGTCTGCCCGGCGCAGCGCGGCGGCCGCACCGCGCACATCACGCTGCGGGGATCGGGCGGCATCCTCACCGAGGGCAAGTTTCCCGCCGGCGTCGTGGACCAGCTCACCTGCTTGCTGGCGCGGGTGAAGGAGTTCGCCGCCCAGCGCCGGCAAGGCGCGCGCGTGCACGACTACTACGCGCACCAGGCCGACCCGGTGCCGGTCTCGATCACCAAAGTCTTCACCGGGCCGTGGGGCGTGGGCGAGCCGATCGGCCCGCCGGAGACCTGCCGCATCGAGATGTATTGGCAGCTCATGCCGGGGGAAACGCAGGAGGAAGTGGAGCGGGAGTTCTTCGCGTGGCTGGAGGCGATGGTGGCCCGAGAGCCGGAGCTGTTCTCCGCGCGGCCGAAGGTCGAGTTCCCGATCCGCTGGATGCCGGGATCGTTCATCGCGAAGACGGAGCCGCTGGTCGGCGAGCTGGCCGCCTGCGCGGCCCGCGTGCTGGGGGAGGAGCCGCCCATCGTGGGGATCGAAGGCCCGTGCGACATGTACGTGTTCCACCAGGCGTTCGGGATCCCGGCGGTGCTGTGGGGCGCGCGCGGCGGCAACACCCACGCCGCCGATGAATACCTGGAGATCGACTCGGCCATCGCCGCGGCCAAGGCGCTGGCGCTGTTCGTGTGTCAATGGTGCGGTGTGGCAGACTAGACCGCATGGACGAGGTATCACGCCGCGAACTCCTCGGCAGTGCGGGGGCCGCTCTGCTGGCGCAAAGCCCGGACCAGCCGTGGTTCGACCGCCCGATGCGCTGGGCGCAGTTGACGCTGGTGGAGAACGACCCCGGCCGGTTCGACCCGGCCTTCTGGCTCGATTACTTCCGGCGCATCCACGCCGATGCCGCCTGCCTGAGCGCCGGCGGTTGCGTCGCCTATTATCCGACCAAGATCCCGCTCCACCACCGCAGCGCGTGGATGAAGGACGCCGACCCGTTCGGCGAACTGGTGGCCGGCTGCCGGAAGCTGGGCATGGTGGTCATCGCCCGCACCGATCCGCACTCGGTGCGGGACGAGGCGGCCAAGGCGCACCCGGAATGGATCGCGGTGGACGCCGAAGGCCGCCCGCGCCGCCATTGGGCCACGCCGGGCCGCTGGGTCACCTGCGCGCTCGGCCCCTACAACTTCGAGTTCATGACCGGGGTCACGCGGGAGATCGTGTCGCTCTACCAGGTGGACGGCATCTTCTCGAACCGCTGGGCGGGCTCGGGCATGTGCTACTGCGAACACTGCCGGCGCAACTTCAAGGCGTTCTGCGGGCTGGATCTGCCGCGCACCGACGATCCGCAGGATGCGGCGCGGCGCAACTACATCGTCTGGCGGCAGCAGCGGCTGTTCGAGTTGTGGCGGCTGTGGGACGGCGAGATCCGTAAAATCAACCCGGGGGCGCGGTACATCGCCAACGCGGGCGGCGGGGCGCTGAGCGATCTGGACATGAAGACGATAGGGGAGCTGGCGCCGACGCTGTTCGCCGACCGGCAGGCGCGGCGCGGGCTGATGCCGCCGTGGGCCAACGGCAAGAACGGCAAGGAATACCGGGCGACGCTGGGGCGCAAGGCGATCGTGGGCATCTTCAGCATGGGGGTGGAGGAGCCGTACCGCTGGAAGGATTCGGTGCAGAGCGAGGCGGAGATCCGCGTCTGGGTGGCCGACGGCGTGGCCAACGGCCTGCGCCCGTGGTTCACCAAGTTCTGCGGGACGCTCGACGACCGGCGGTGGCTGAAGGTGGTGGAGGACATCTATAACTGGCACCACCGCTGGGAGCGCTACCTGCGCAACGAGCGGCCGCTGGCGCGGGTGGGGATGGTCTACTCGCAGCAGACGGCGTCCTTTTACGGCGGGCGGCGCGCCGGCGAGAAGGTCGAGCAGCACACGCTGGGGATGTACCACGCGCTCGTCGAGGCGCGGGTGCCGTTCGAGATGGTGCACGACCGGCTGCTGGACACGGCGCACGTGGATCAGTTCAAGCTGCTCATCCTGCCGAACATCGCCGCGCTCGCGGAGGCGCAGTGCGAGCAGTTGCGGGCATATGTGAAGCGCGGCGGTAGCCTGCTGGCGACGCTGGAGACGTCGCTCTACGACGAGTGGGGCGCGCCGCGCAAGGACTTCGGGCTGGCGGACCTGTTCGGGGTCTCGTACGGCGGGCGGATGGAGGGGCCGATGCGGAACTCCTATCTGCGCCTGGAGCACGCGACGCGTCATCCGCTGCTGGCCGGCCTCGCGGAAGCGCCGCGGATCATCAACGGGGTCTGGCGGCTGGAGGTGAAAGCACGGGAGCGGTTTGGCGCGCCGCCGCTGACGTTGGTTCCGTCGTACCCCGACCTGCCGATGGAAGAGGTCTACGCGCGGGTCGAGAAGACCGACATCCCCGAGGTGTATCTGCGCGAGTTGGGGCGGAGCCGGGTTGTTTACTTCCCGTGGGACATCGACCGGGTGTTCTGGGAGGTGATGTCTGTGGATCACGGCCGGCTGCTGGCCAATGCGGTCGATTGGGCGACCAACGAGGAGCGGCCGGTGACGGTGACCGGTCCCGGGGTGCTGGACGTGACCGTCTGGCAGCAGAAGGACTCGATGACGGTGCACCTGGTGAACCTGAGCAACCCGATGATGATGAAAGGGCCGTATCGGGAGGCGATTCCGCTGCCGGCGCAAAAGGTGCGAGTGCGGCTGCCGGAGGGGCGCAAGGCGCGCGGGGTTCAGTTGCTGGTGAGCGGGCAGGCGCCGCGGTTCGAGGAGGTGGCCGGCTGGGTCAGCCTGACGGCGCCGGCGGTGGGGATCCACGAGGTGGTGGCCATCGACTTGTGAGGGGGCGATGCCGGATCCGGCGGGAGAAAATTAGCGGGAAGGCGGGGGAATGGCGGGGAGGGGGCTGTCTGGCTTCATTCAGCAGTCGGCGGAGAAGAGAGTGGGAACAGAAACGCAAGGGGGCGACGGAGGCTTGCGCGCGTCGTCGGGGACTGCGGGCAGTTCGGCGGCGCGGAAGCAGGGACCGGCGATGAGAGCGTGCAGTAGATTCCTCTGTTCTGGATAGCCCTCGACAGTGGCCTCCAGCACCCAGAGTAGTTCGAGCAGTTCCGTGGTGAACTGGCTCGTCCAGCGCTCGGGCCGGATGTCGTCGAGGGGCGAGGACTTCTTGCCCGCGCCCCTCTTCATGCGGTAGTTGAGCCACGACTGGACGACCTTGAGGCCGGAGACCTCGAACTGGAACACGTCACACCCCACCGGGCGGAACTCCCCGGCACCGACGTGGAGCGTCCGCGTCGCTTCGTTATAGTCGAACGATTCAGGGTAGCCGTCCGGGTGACCGGGGACGGGCTTTACGCATTTGGCTGAGCCGCGCGGGACGTGGCCGCGCTGTCTGCCCTTGGGAACGAAGCGCTCGCCGTAGGTGTGCAGCCAGAGCAGCCGCGCCCCAGCGTCGCGGACCTTGGGGAAAAGGGCAGCGTCCTTCGTGATCGGCACGCGCAGCTCCCGCGTTTCGAGTTCGTTCGCAAAGCGCGCGGTGAAGGCCGGTTGCGCCAGCGCGCCGTAGACGTAAGCCAGAAAGTCCTCCGGCGCCACCTTGCGCTCGTACGCCTTCCCGAGCAGGTCGAGCAGGCCG
Organism: Acidobacteriota bacterium; assembly: GCA_038060875.1. Taxonomy (GTDB): domain Bacteria; phylum Acidobacteriota; class Terriglobia; order Bryobacterales; family Bryobacteraceae; genus JBBTDS01. The sequence continues at coordinate 12,890 of JBBTDS010000625.1, forward strand.
GGAAGGACGTTGGC
>JBBTDS010000626.1:0-31390 GCA_038060875.1 Acidobacteriota bacterium
CCTAGCGGGCGACGACGATCCCGCAACTCACCCCCGGGCCCACCATCTCCCCCGGCTGCCGGCGAGAACCGCGAAGGGCGTCGCGGTCAAGGGCCGTCTCAAGACTGAACTGCTGCCGCGGCTCGGACAGCGTCGTGCGTGCCCTGCCTGGCCGGCTGCTGTAGTAGCCTGTGCTCGTGGGCTCGCTGCTGCGGCGCTCGGAGTGGATATTCATCGCCTACCTCGTCTACACGGCACTGCTGGCTCAGCTCCTGCCGGTCCGCGCGCCGGTTCCGCTCGTCACCGCCGTTCTGAATCTCACCATAGTGACCGGCTTCGTCCTGCTGGCGTACGCGGATTCGCTGCGCCGGCGGCGTTTCCTCGGCATCGTGCGCGACTGGTATCCCGCTCCGCTGATGCTGCTCGCCTACCGCGAGATGGGCTGGTTTGCACTGCCGCACCACACCTACCATCTGGAGCGGGCCTGGGTGGCCTGGGACAAGACGCTGCTGAACGACTGGGGACTGCGGGCGGCCATCGAGTGCTGCGGGCCGGTGCTGCCGGCACTGCTGGAGCTTGCCTACGCGCTGGTCTACAGCATCCCGGTTTTCTCGATGGCGATGCTCTACGCCTACGGGGCGCGAAGCCGGATCGACCGGTTTCTGGTGGTTTTCCTGCCGGCCATCCTCATGTGCTACGCGCTGTTTCCGTACTTTCCCTCCGAGCCGCCGCGCACCGTGTTTCCCGGCGAGGACTTCCCCACCGTGACGACCGTCTTCCGCCGCTTCAACTGGTGGCTGCTCGGCGGCTACGGGATTCACACCAGCGTGTTTCCCAGCGCCCACGTGGCTGGCGGCTTCTCCGCCGCCTTCGCCATGATGCGGCTGTTGAGGGAGCACCGCTGGGTGGGCCGGTTCCTGCTCGTCATGGCGATCCTCATCGCCACGGCGGTGGTGTACGGGCGCTATCACTACGCGGTCGATGCGCTGGCGGGCGTTGGCGCCAGCCTGCTGGCGGTGGGGATGGCGGCCGCTATGGAGCGGCCGGTGAACCGGTCACTTGGTTGAGGCCGAGGACTCGGTCTTCTTCTCCGCGGGCTTTGCCGGCGAGGAGGCGGCTTCTTTCTTGGGAGCCGCATCCGGGTCCAGTTTCTTGCCGTTGGACCCGCGGGCGTAGTCGGTCACGTACCAGCCGCTGCCTTTGAAATGGAAGGCCGGCGGGCAGAGCAGGCGCTCGACGGCCCCGCCGCACTCGGCGTGCAGCTTCAGCGGCTCGTCGGAGAACTTCTGCAGCACGTCGAAAATCTCGGCGCAGGACGAACACTTGTATTCGTACAGAGGCATACTCAATTCAACCTTACCGCTTCGGCCCCTTCGGCTCGCCGAGCGGTGTCATGAGACGCCGAGGCTCTGGCCGGGCGGGCTCGGGCGGCGCCGCTGCCGGTTCCGCCGCCGCCTTGCCTTTGGTCAAGACCTCAATCGCCTTTTGGAGCGTCTTGTCGTCCTCGGGCCGCACCCCCGGGCGCGGCTCGGGCGGGCCCGGCTCTTCCTCGGTCTCGGCCGCCGGTTCTGTTTCGATGACCTGAACCGAGGGCATCACCCTGGCGTCCTGAATCGCCTTGCCGCCCGGCGAATGGTACTTGGCTACCGCAAGGATAATGGCGCCCCCGTCGTCCATGGCCACGGGCTTGCGCAAGGCTGCGTTGCCGTAGGTAGGCTCGCCGATGACCTCGGCGCGCTTGTTTTCCAACAGTGCGGCCGCGGCCACCTCGGCGCCGCCCGCCGTCCCACGATTGGCCAGCACCGCCAGCGGCAGGCGCGAGACGGTCTTGGCGGGGTCGGCGGTGAAATCCTGGCGGCTGACGCGCTGTCCCTGGAGATACGTGATCAGGCCTTTCTCCAGGAAAAGGTTGGCCACGGCGATGCCCTCCTCGGGCGCGCCGGTGGCGCAGTGACGCAGATCCAGCACCAGCCGTTTGGCGCCCTGGTTCTCAAGCCCCTTGACGGCGGCGGCCACCTCTTGTGCCTTGCCGGTAACGAGGCTGGAGGCCTCGATGTAGCCGATTTCCCCAGGCAGCATGTTGTGGCCGACGGCCGGGTACTCGATCACCGAGCGCGTCAGAGCGATCTTCCGCGGCGCCTGCCTGCTCAGCGAGAGCAGCGAGACTTCCACCGTCGTTCCCGGCTTGCCCCGCAGCAACATCTCGGCGTAGGCCAGCGGCATGTCGCGGGTGGCGATCCCGCGGATGGTCTCCAGCATGTCCCCGGTGCTCAGGCCAGCCTTATCCGCCGCCGAACCCGGCACCGCATCGACCACCCCGAGGTAGCCGTATTTCCAGGACAGCACCAGCCCGACGTCTCCCTGGAAGGCGTCCTTCTGTTTCACGTATTCGCGGTACTGGTCGGCGTTGAGGTAGCTGCCGAACGGGTCGATGCTTTGCAGCAGTCCGTTGATGGCGCCGAGCGTCACGCTCTTCAGGTCGGGCTCCTCGACGTAGTCGCTCTTGATGCGATGCAACACTTCGGTGTAAACGCCGAGGTGCTTGTAGACCCCTTCCGACGGCGTGGCCTGGTCAAGCGCAGCCCCGACCAGCAGCAGCGCCGCCAGACACATCGACACCATTACGACCAGGGCTTTCAAACGGCGGTTCATAGCGGGACGCTGCTTCAGCTACCTAGTATACCAGACGCCGGCCCGAACCCCGGCAGAAACATCTGCGCCCCGCAGTGCCATCGCGCCAGGCGCCGGAGCGCCGCCGCCTCGTCCTCCCGGCCCCAATCCTCCGCGATCCACGCCAGATCCCGGCAACAGTCCACGATCACGGCCTGATCTTGCCGCGCCTCGGCGGCCCGGAGCAACTGCCGCGAGAGTTCATACGCTTCGGCGTTCCGCCCCTCCGCTCTGGCCCGCGCAAACGCCGCTCGCGCCAGACCGCAGGCGAGCGGCCAGGCGTCCTGCCGCGCGAGCAGGCGGCCGAACGCCAGCTCGAAATCAGCCAGGGTTCCCAACGCGGGCCGGCCGCACAGGGTCTCGGCATGCCTGCGGGCCAAGTCCTGATGGGGGACCGTCTCGACGACGCAATACCGCGGCCCGTGCTCGTTCAGGACCAGCACCACGCCGCCATCCAGCAAGCTCCGGCAGGCCTCTTGCGCGGAGCTTTCGCTGAGTCCTGCCACCTCGGCCGCCAGTTCCAGCCCAAATCCGGGCGCGCAGGTAGACATGGCGGCCAGCAGCCGCCCTTCTCGTTCGGGGAGTCGTTCGCCGCCGGGGATGGATTGGCAAGGCCTCGTGACCAGCCAGGAGCTCCTGCCCTCCGCCCTTAGACCGGGCGCCCCCTCGTCGGCGGTGTGGTTCAGCGTGACCAGGAACCGCCGCCCGGCGCAAAACCGGCGCAGCGCTTCGAGATTCGCCTCGAGGTTGCCTTTGAGCTGGAGGCCGATTTGCGCGGTCAGGTCCCCCGCGAGACCGGCGAGGCTGCGCTCCCCACCGTCAAGCCAGAAGACCGCTTCGAAATCGCTCCGGAACCGCCGTGCGAACTCCAGGGCGAGGGCGGTACTGCCTGGGCGGTCGAGGACTGCGGTTCCGGGTTGGTCCGCGATGGCGCGTCGCAGTGACTCCAACTCTTCGACCGATCCGCTGAAGCGGTTCGCGCCGGGGACGAAAAGCGGCTCGCCCGCCGGCGCCTGCCAGCTCAAGAGCCAGCTCTTTATTTCGCGAAAGCCCTTCAGCGGATCGGCGGTCAGGTCGAAGAAATTGCCCCGCCGCAGGAGGTCTGGCACATGGCAGTCCCGCGCCACAGCGCTGGCCACCTGGACGCCCGCCTCCGCCGGCTGGTCTCGAAAAACCGGCATCCACTCGTCACGCCGCCAGCGCGTGGGAACCGAATCGGGCGAGAGCAGCACCAGGATGCGATCGGCCATCAGGCCCTCTTGCACTTTGGCGAGAAGGCTCTCGCCCGGCCCTATCTCGCCCTCCTCGAGATAAATGCTGGCGTTCGTGCCGCGTTCGAGAAAACCGGCCAGATCGCGCGCCAGTGTCTTGTCCGCGGCGCAGTGGCAGAGAAACACCGTCAGCATCCCGCTCACGACCGGCGATTTTACCTCTCCGCCTTCCTGTATTGCCGGATGACCTTATCGACGTATTGCACCGTCTCGGGGTAGGGAGGCACGCTGCGGTGGCGATCGACCACGCCCGGACCGGCGTTGTAGGCCGCCAGCGCCAGCCGCAACTGGTAGGGGTCGTGCTTGTACTTGAGGAGCAGATCGCGCAGGTACCGCGCCCCGGCGTCGGCATTCTGCCCGGGGTCGTGGGGATCGGCGTTCAAGTCGCGGGCGGTGGCCGGCATCAACTGCATCAGCCCCACCGCGCCTTTCCGAGACACCGCGTCCGGGCGATAGCCGGATTCGGCCTGGGCGACGCTCTGCACCAGGTTGACGAAGTCGGCGCCGCCATACTGGCGGGCGGCGGCCTCGACCACCCCGCGGGGGTCACGAGGCGGCGCGGGCGTCTCGGCCGGCGCCGGGCGCGAAGCTTCTTCGACCGGCTCGAATCGCAGCACAGCCGACGCCTCCAGCTCGATGACGCCCTGGTTCCGGAACAGACGCACCTTCGCGCCGTCGCTCTCGTGCCGGTCGGCATAGAGGAGCGCGCCGGTAGACAGCACGGCGTACTCGCCGGCCAGAGCGGGGGCGCCCAGCAGCAGCGCCAGCAGGCATACCCGTCCCACGTATGTTACGACGCGCTCCTCGGGTGCGGCGTGCAGCAAGGTCCTTGACAAGCCGCCTATTATAGTATTCAATTGATTACATGAGGAGCCGGAACCGGGCCTTTAAGGACGCCATCTACGAGCAGATCGCCCGTGTCGGAAAAGCCGTTGCCAGCCCCAGCCGGCTGGAGTTGCTCGACCTGCTCTGCCAAGGGCCGCGCACGGTGGAGGCGCTGGCGCGGGAGGCCAACCTCACCATCGCCAACGCCTCCCAGCATCTCCAGGTTCTCCGGGCGGCTCGCCTGGTGGACGCGGAGAAAGCCGGCTTGTTCGTCACCTACCGGCTGGCCGACCAGACGGTCTGCGATTTCTTCCGAAGCCTGCGCGGAGTGGCTGAAGCACGCCTGGCTGAAATCCGGCGCACAGCCCTCGAGTTCCTGGAGGGCCGCCAGGGCATGGAGCCGGTGGATCGCGCGGCGCTGCTGGCCAAGGTGCGGGCCGGCGCCGTCACCGTTCTGGATGTGCGCCCGGCGGAAGAATACCGGGCCGGCCACATCGCGGGCGCCCTCTCGGTTCCGCTCAAGGAGCTGGAGCGCCGGCTCTCGGAGTTGCCGCGCGACCAGGATGTGGTCGCCTACTGCCGCGGGCCGTATTGCGTGCTGGCAATCGAGGCGGTAGAACTGCTGCGCGCCCGCGGCTTCAACGCCGTGCGCCTCCCGGACAGCGTCCAGGACTGGCGGGCGCAGGGCTTGCCGGTGGCGGTGCATACGGAGGAGTGACGAACCATGCGGGATAAGGCGATCAGCGGGCTGGTGTCGTTTTCGGTGGACCACCCACGGATGGTCATCGCGATCATCCTGCTGATCACACTCGGATTCGCGAGCCAACTGCCGAAGATCACCACCGACACCGATCCGAAGCACATGCTGCCCGTCACCTCTCCGGTCCGGCAGTATAACGACCAGGTCGAGCGTGAATTCGAGCTGCACGCCGACAACCTCGTGGTCGGCATCGTCAACGAGCGCGGCGTGGTCAACCGCGAGACCCTCTCGCACATCGCTGAGCTGACGCGGCAGATTCAGCGGATCCCGGGCGTGGTCGTCCGCGACGTGGCCAGCTTCACCACCATCGACAACGTCACGGTGGAGGACGGGAACCTGAGGGTCAGCCCACTGCTCAGCGACGTCCCCTCCTCGGAGACGGAACTCGAGAACCTGCGCAAGACGCTGCGCGAGAACCCTCTGCTGCTAAACCGCGTGATCTCGGCGGACGGCAGGGCGACCGCCATCTACGTGCCGCTGGAGCCGTCGGCCAACGGCAGGCAGATCGCCAACCGCATCCGGGAACTACTGCCCAAGTCGTCCGCGGGCGACCGGTACTTCCTGGCCGGAGACCCTGTAGCCCGCGACACGTTCGGTTCGGAGATGTTTCGGCAGATGGGGCTGTTCTCCCCCGTCGCCGGGCTGGTCATGTGCGCGGCACTGTGGCTGATGTTTCGCAGCGCGGCGGTGGTGCTGGCCAACATGGCGGTGGCCATGATCGGCATCATCTGGGCAGGGGGGTTGTTCATCGGGCTTGGCTTCCCCGTCCATATCATGAGCTCGATGAGCCCGGTGTTCCTGATGGCCATCGCCACCGACAGCGTGCACATCTTCAACGAGTTCTACTTCCGCTTCGGCGAGGCGGCCAACAAACGGCAGGCGGTGCTCCAGACGATGGCGGCGGTCGCCCGCCCGGTGCTTCTCTCCGACGTCACCACCGCCGCCGGATTCGCCTCGCTGGCCGCCGGCCCGATTGTTCCTGTCCGGGTGTTCGGACTGCTGGTGGGCTTCGGCACGCTGGTCATCCTGTTAATGAGCTTCACGCTGGTCCCGGCCATCCTGATTCTGATGCGTGAGGACCGCATCGCCGTCGCCGCGGCGCGCCAACGACAGGCAGGAGCGGCGCTCTCGCCGCGGCTGGCCGGGCTTGGGGCTTGGCTGATGCGGCACACCAAGGCGGTCACCCTGGCCGGCTGCCTGCTGCTGGTGGTGGCCGGCGTCGGGCTTCTGCGGGTTCGCGTTAACAACAACATGGTCCACTGGTTTAAGCCGGCCAGCGACATTCGAACGGCCGACCGCGCCTTGAACCAACATCTGGGCGGGACCTCCACCGGTTACCTGGTCGTCGAGAGCCCACAGGCGGATGCGATGCGCGAGCCGCAAATGCTGCGCGCCATCGAACGCCTCCAGCGCGAGCTGGAGAAAGACCCACTGGTGGGCAAGACCTTCTCGGTCGTGGACTACGTCAAGCGTATCAACCGGGTGCTGCACAACGACGATCCGGCTTTCGAGCGCGTTCCGGACTCCGCCGCCGAAGTCGCCCAATACCTGTTTCTGTTCTCCATGTCGGCCAAGCCCGGCGACCTGAACAACGTGGTGGATTACCCGTTCCAGAAAGCCAACGTTTGGCTCCACCTGAAAAGCTGGGACGCCGGCGTCATGCGCAGCGTCATCCAGCGGGCCGGCCGGCATCTCGAAACCGACCCGTTGCCTGGCCGAGCCACGCTGCGGCCGGCCGGCATCGCCTATTTCAACCTCGTGTGGAACGACGAGGTCCTCTGGGGCATGCTCACCAGCTTTCTGGCCGGGCTGGCGCTGGTGCTGCTCCTGCTGGTGCTGGAGACCCGCTCGCTGCGCTGGGGCCTGCTGAGCTTCCTGCCGTTATTGTTCACCATCGCGGTGATCTATGGCGCGGTGGGGCTGGTCGGCAAGGACTTCGACATGCCGGTGGCTGTCCTTTCCACGCTGTCCCTGGGGCTGGCCGTCGATTTTGCCATTCACTTTGTCGGCCGCTTCCAGCAGCGCCATCGGGAGTGCTCGGCAGTGGAAGATTCGCTGATTTGGACGGTGGCCAGGCCGGGCAAGGGCATCTTCCGCAACGCCATCCTGTTCGCCCTGGGCTTCCTGGTGATGGTCTTCGCCGACCTGACGCCCTACATCACCGTCGGGGTTCTGATGGCTGCCATTATGATGCTTTCCTCGCTGGCCAGCGTGATCTACCTGCCGGTGCTGATCAAGCTGTTTCAGCGGCATCTGGTGAAAGAGGGGAATCCATGAAGAACCATTCCCATTTCGCGGCGGCGCTCCTCGCGGCCGCGGCGGGCGCAATGGCGCAAGCGCCGGCCGTCCTCGATGCTGCCGCCGTCCTGGAGAAATCCCAGGCCGCCTTCTACTACCCTGGCGCCGACATGAGAGCCCGGGTCGTCATGGAACTGATGACGGCCGGCGGCAAGAAGCGCACGCGGGTGCTGACCATGCTGCGCAAGAATCTCCCCGGCGCGCGGCGGCAGCGTTACTTCCTCTACTTTCATGAGCCCGGCGACGTCCGGCGCACCGCCTTCCTGGTCTGGAAGTATCCCGACCGCGATGACGAGCGCTGGATCTTCATTCCGGCGGTGAACATGACCCGCCGCATCGCCGCCCGCGACAGCCGGTCCAGTTTTGTGGGATCGGATTTCTCTTACGAAGACGTCTCGGGCCGCGACCTCGCCGCCGATGCGCATACGCTACTGCGCGAGGAGAAGCTGGGCGAAGCGGCGTGCTACGTGATCCAGAGCACGCCGAAAGCGCCGGCGGAATTCTCCCGGAAGCTTTCCTGGATTGACAAGGTCACGTTCCTTCCGCTCAAAGAAGAACACTACGACGCTCGCGACCAGCTTGCCCGTGTCTTCACCGCCGATCGCGTGGAGACCGCCGGGAGCGGCAAGGCGGCCTATCCGACCGTGCTGAAGCGGACGATGAAGAACGTCCAGAGCGGCCACCGGACTGAGGTGGTGTTCGAGACCGTTGGCTACGACCTGGGGATCGAGGCGGACCTGTTCACCGAGCGCTTCTTGCAGCAGCCGCCGCAGAAGTGGGTCCGCTGATGCGCTGCGCCGCTGCCGGCGTCTTGCTGATGTGGGCGGGGTGTGTTCACGGGGAGGTTCAGATCCACGGCTTCCTGATGGGCAACCTGGCAGTGCGCACGACCGGGGAGCGGCCACCGCGGGGCGAGGGGGGCGCCTTCGTGCTCGGCGAGGAACGGCTGCGGCTGGATTTGAGCGGCGCCGCTGCGTCCGGGCGGGTGTCGTTCCTCGTCAAGGGCGACCTCTTTCACGACGCGGTGAGCAACCGGGTGGACGGCGACCTGCGTGAAGCCTACGCCGGCTTTCGCGGCGGCCCGCTCGACCTCCGCCTGGGGCGGCAGATTGTGACCTGGGGCGCCGGCGATCTGTTCTTTATCAACGACGTGTTCCCGAAGGACTGGGAGTCGTTCTTCTCCGGGCGCCCGATGGAGTACCTCAAGCGCGGCGTGGACGCGGTCCGCGCACAGTACTCCTCGCCGGCGGTGAACCTCGATCTGGTAGCGACGCCTTTCTTCAGAGCGGACGCGCTGCCTTCGCCGAAGCGGTTCTTCCTCTACGACCCCTTCGCCGGCATCGCCAGCCGGCAGGAGAGGAAACCACCGGCGCGGGCGGCGAACACCGAGGTGGCGCTGCGGCTCTCCCGCCGGCTGGCCGGCTTCGACCTTTCGCTTTACGGCTATCGCGGCTACTGGAGGATGCCCGCGGCCAGCGTCGAGAGCGAAGTGCCCGCGGTGGTGAGATTCTACCCGCGCCTGCTGGTCTGGGGCGCCAGCGCGCAGCGGAACTGGCTGGCTGGCGTCGTCAGCCTGGAGGCGGGCCGTTACGGCTCCCGCGATGACCGCCGGGGCGCAAATCCGGCCATCCCCAACTCGGAATGGCGGATGCTGGCCGGTTACCAGCGGCAGCTCGCCGCCGACCTGACGGGCAACGTCCAGTTCTACGCCGAGATCGTCGATCAGTCGCCGCCGTTGAGCGCTGCCGCTGGGGACCGGTTTCGCGGCATCCTGTCCGCAAGGCTGACCCAGTTCCTGCGCTATCAGAGCTGGAGGCTTTCGCTGTTTCTGGCCTACAGCCCGACCGGCGAGGATTTCTTCCTCCAGCCCGAGATCTCGCACCGGCTGACGGACCGCTTCAGTGTCGCGGCGGGCGCCAACATCTTCGCCGGGCGGCGGGAGACGACGTTCTTCGGCCGGATGCGGAAAAGCGATAACGTGTACATATCGGCCAGAGCGGACTTCTGAATCTTAGGAGGGACAGATGGTGACAGAGCAAATCGTTCACAGCGTGCTGCTGGCGCTGCACAACATCGCGCTGGTGGGTTGCGCGGCGGCGCCGTTCTACAACCGCAACCTGGTGGTGACCAGGGGGCAGTACGGCCCGAAGCTCCGCTATGAGCTGGACAAGGTGGTGGAGGAGACCCTCCAGGGCAACGCCCCGTATTGCATGACGTTCATTGCGGTCCTGTTCGCCACCGGCATCGGCATGCCGTTGAACTACTACCTGTTTTATGGCGCGCCCCGCGCGCTCCACGCGGCCGCCTGGGTCGCGCTGGCCCTGAAGCTCCTCTGCGTGTTCGGCATGATGGTCATCATGGGCAAGATCTTCTTCGGGCTCAATCCCCGCCTCCGGGAATTGTTCGCGAGGTTCGAGACCGGAAAGGCCCCCGACTCTGCGATGGAGCAGGAGTTCTTTCAGAAACGGGCCAGAAGAAAGGCCTTGTGCGACACCTGCCTCTGGTTCGCCATCGGCGTGCTGGTTTTCAGCGCCTTCCTGGGGTTCAAGGTGTGACGCGGCACCTGATTATCCTCAACGATCCGCCCTACGGGACCGAGCGCAGCTACAACGGGCTTCGCCTTGCCAATTCGCTTGCCAAAGGGGAGGGCGTCGGCGTCTCGGTGTTCTTGATGGGCCACGCCGCGTCCTGCGCGTTGGCGGGCCAGGCGACCCCGCCGGGGTACTACAACATCGAGCGCATGCTAAAGATCTTCGCTTCCAAAGGCGGCGAGATCGGGGTCTGCGGCTCGTGCATGGACGCCCGCGGCATCAAGCCCGAATCTCTGGTCGTCGGCGCCCATCGAAGCTCAATGGAGGAGCTGACCGCCTGGACGCAGGAGGCCGGCCGGGTGCTCGTATTCTGAGCCCCGGCCGGATCCTTATTTCTGATCTGGCGGCAGGCACCCGCAACCGCAATTCCCCGCCGGGCGTGCCCCAGACAACGGCTTCTTGCGGCTCGCCGGCTTCCGCCGAACCTTAGCCCTTTTTTCGGCCATTCTTCTCACCTCCTCTCCCGCTTGTGGCTTTCGCTGTCAGCGACAGGCAGTCGCAGAGGGCCGGAGCCGACACAGGCCCGCCTCTTGCCGCCTGCTGCAACCGGCGGCGGATGGTCTCCAGTTCGCGGCTGAAGGCCAGCAGCTCCGCCGAGCGTTTTCGCAGCTCGGCGATCTTCGCCGCCAGCAGGTCCCCGAGCCGGGACCTGAGCCCCGCACAAGAACCCGCCGCCCGGTAGCGCAGAAGATCACCGATTTCCCCGAGCGCAAGGCCCATCGTCTGCGCGCGGCGAATGAACAGTAGCACGCCGAGTTCCTTGTCGGTGTATTGACGGTACCCGTTGCTGCCTCGCGACGCCGGCGCGATGAGGCCTTTGCTCTCGTAAAATCGGATCGTGCGTGGGTTGACCCCCGCTCGCCGGGCAAGCTGGCCGATCTGCATGGATCCTGCCTCCCTGTATGGCCTGTCCCAACTTCAGTCTAAACCTTCCACTTAGGTGGAATGTCAAGACCCGGTGGGTGTCCCGTCCGGCTCCGGCGACCGGCCTGGATTGCCGGTAGAGCCTCGCGGGACGCGGGGAGCGGATGGTACTACAGTAGAACTGTAGGCGCCGGGAGAGGCGGTGATGAAGATCTCATATTGCCCATCGTGCGGCAGCCAAGGGCTGCGGAAGGTGCGGCGTGACCTGACGGGTGAGTACCGCGGGCAGCGGTACACGGTCCCCGACCTGGAGTTCCACGAGTGCCCGGACTGTGGCGAGAAGGTGTACGACCGGACGGCAATGCAGAGGATTGAAGCGGCCTCACCGGCCTTCGCCAAACAGCACCTGGTCACAAAGTGACGCGGGCTACGGCGTCTTCCCCTTCTCCTCCGGCTTCGGCTTCAGCCGCCCCGCGCCGAGGTTGTCGTAGTTCAGCATCGCGTTGAACAGCAGGAAGAAGCTGCCCTGGGTCTGCTGGCGCCACATGGGGTTGTTGGCGAACAGCAAGACGTGGCCCTTGCCGAGCGGCACATCGACTACCGCCGGGCGGCCGGCCAGCTCGCGGCCGCCGGCCAGCATGCCGGCCACCAGCAGGTCCTTCTCCTCGGCGAAGCGCAGCACAATGCGCGGGCGCGCCTCCGGCGGCGGCAGCATGGCGCGGACGCTTTCGAGGTACTCCTCGGGGATGGGCGGCTCTTCACCGGGCCTCGTTTCCGGCTTGGGGGCGGGCGGCACGTAGGGGCGGCCCTGCGGAATGTCCGGATCGGTGGGCGAGCCGCGGCCACTGGGTCTCCCGCGCTGCTCACCCGCGCCGAAGCCGCGGAAGCCCACCCCGCCGGTCAGGCTCACCTGAAAAACCGGCGCCTGGCTGAAGTAGACGGCGAGCCTGTCGTCGTACCCGTAGGCGATGGGGCTGCGCTTATCCGCAAAGACGGCGTTGTAGACCCCGCCCTGCGCCTGCAATTCGCGCGTTTGCGTGATCGAGACGCCCTCGATCAGGCCGTACTCGATCGGGATGGAAGCGTTCCCGGCGATGGTGATGAACAGGCCGCCCTGCTCGACGAACCGCTTCACGTTGAGCAGGCCTTCCAGGCCCATGCCGCCTCTCATGTCCGGAGTCTGGTCCGGCGAGGTGGCGATGTTCGGGGTGAGGTCGCTCTTCTGCCAGGGTATCGGCTCGCCGCGCACCGGCAGCCCGTTGACGATGCGCTGCGCCGAGCCGCGCGTGGGTCCGAACAGGATCACGTCGAAGCGCGAGCGCAGATCCGGCGTCTGGCGCAGCACCTGGTCGGAGATGTACTGGTAGGGGATCTGGAGACCGTCGAGCGCTATGCGTACCCAGCCCTCGTTCTGCGTCTCGATCCAGGTGTGCACGACCGCGATTCGCGGGGCCGCCAGCTCGTGCGCCGCCACCTTGGGCAGATCGGCGGCGCCGTGGACCGTGAGGCCGAGTTCGCCGGCTTCCTTCTCCAGCCGGGCGCGCAGGTCGCCGGGGTTCTGCTCGGTCTTGATGATGAACGAGCCGGCCTTGAACTTCACCCCGCCGGCCTCGAACGCCTCTTCGGCGGCCTGCATCTTCACGTTCCTGAGGCGGAACCGCAACGTAGCCAGCGTGTTCTCCGCGTTGTGGTTGATCAGGTATGCGGCCGTGGAGGCCGAGCCGAGGATCTTACCCTCCACGCGCGCCGGCGCCGTCAGCAGCGTCATCGGCGCCTTGAGAACCGAGGCGTCGGTAACGCGCACCGTCTTGATGTTACGCAGCGCGCCGAGCGACCAGCCGGTGTCGTCGTAGGGCCGCGTGTCGGCGGGATTGTAATACTGCGTGTCGAGCAGCATGTCGGCCATGCGGCTGTAAGGCTGATCCATGCGGATCACGTAACTGCCCGCCGGGAAGCTCTGTTTCTTCGACTCCTTCCCCTGCTGGACGGCGACCTCGAGCGCGGCGTCGGCGCGGTGGATTTCGACGCCCTGTATCTGGAGCAGGCCGGCCAGACCGGCGCATTCGACCGGCCGCGGATCGTCGCCTGGAATCACCCACGCCGCCGGGCCCTCGGTGGTTGCTTTGGCGACCGAGCGCTTGCTCTTGAGGTAGAAGTTCTCCAGGAATCGCTGCTTCTCGCGGGCGACGAAGCTCATCGCCACCAGCAGCCCGCTCTGCTGGAGGTTGATGTTGTTGCGGATCGACCACTTGACCTTTTCGAGCGGCGGGTTGGGCCGGTACCACGCGCGCGAGGTCTGGCTGGCCTGCACGGTGCGGTCGAAGGTGTCGGCGCCGCGCCCGCCGTAAGTTTCGTAGAAACGGCCGATCGAGTTGTGCCCGTTGGCGACGTAGAACATGTAGTTGGGCGCCCAGCCATCGTAAAAGCCGTGCGTCCAGACGCCCGGCACGCCGCGCTTGGTCAGCTCGTCGATTTCGTGATAGGCCAGCAGGTGCCACTCGTTGATCACGATCGGGTCGAGCCAGGCGTTGTAGGGGCCCATGCCGGTCGAGGTGTACAGGAACGGCACCGATTCGTGCAGGTCGTGCAGCACCTGCGGGCGCCACTCCAGGAACGTCTTCATCATGTGGCGGCTCAACGCCAGCGACATGGCCATGCCGTCGCGGTTGTTATCGTGGGCGACGTACTTGCCCCAGTAAATCAGGTTGGGGGCGGGCTTCTTCGGGTTAGCCTTGCGGTAGCGGTAGACGTCCACCTGGCGGTCGTGGCCGTCCACTTCGAGCAACGGGGTGATCATGACGATCAGGTTCTTGCGGATGGCCTGGACGAACGGCGTCTCCTCCACCGCCAGCCGGTAGGCCAGCTCCATCAGCATCTCCGGCGAGCCGGTCTCCCCCGAGTGGATGCTGCCGGTGGCCCAGTACATTGGGATGCCCTCGGCGATGAGCTGCCTGGCTTCGGGCTCGCCGATCTTGCGCGGGTCGGCCAGCCGGGCGGTGATCTCGCGCCAGCGGTCGAGCTTGGCCATGTTGGCTTCGTCGGAGACGGCGGCCATGATCATCTCGCGGTCCTCTTCGGTGCGGCCGAGCGAGAAAATCTTCACCCGCGGGGTGGCTTTTTCGAGCGCGCGGAGGTAGCCGTAGATCTCCTTGGAGTACGTGAGCTTCTCGGGCGTGCCGATGGCGTAGCCGAGCACTTTCTCGGGCGTGGGGACCGTGTCGGAGGCGGGCAGATGATCCACCAGCTCGGTGAGGAAAAATGGCTCGGTGGTGTTCTTGCGGATCTGGGCCGTGTAGCCCTCGTCGATTTTCTGCGCGACCGGCGCGAGTTGAGGCTTCGGCTTCGGCGCCTTCTTTTGCGGCGCGGCCTGCAACGCGACCACCAGGGCCGCGCACAGGGCCAGGGTTCGGCAGGTTCGCATCGATTGTGTCCTTTCCGTTCTCGCTATGATAGTACGAACCTCGGGAGCCATGACCACCCTTACGCACCTGGAATGCAGCTTGTGCGGCCGCCAGCACGACGCCGCCAAGGCGCAGAACCGATGCCCGTGCGGCGGGGCGCTGATGGCGCGCTGCGACCTGGAGCTGGCGCGGCGAAGCTGGAGCCGCGAGTGGATCAACCACGGGCCGGCCACCATGTGGCGCTACGCGCCGGTGCTGCCGGTGCGCAAGCCGTCGGCGATCGTCTCGCTGGGGGAGGGCATGACGCCGCTCGTGCGCGTGGAACGGCTGGGCGCACAGCAGCTTTGGATCAAGGACGAGGGGCTGAACCCGACCGGCACGTTCAAGGCGCGCGGCCTCGCCTGCGCCGTCTCGATGGCCGTCGAGCTGGGAATCCGCAAGCTGGCCATTGCATCGGCCGGCAATGCGGCCGCAGCCCTGGCCGCCTACGCGGCCGCTGCCGGCCTCGAGGCGCACATCTTCATGCCGCGCGATGCCTCCCCGGCCAATTACATCCAGGGCCAGGCCTTCGGAGCTCGGGTGACGCAGGTCGATGGCCTGATCGACGATTGCTCCCGGCTGCTGGCCGGGCGCGCGCCAACCGAAGGCTGGTTCAACGTGGGCGCTTTCGAGGAGCCGTATCAGGTCGAGGGCACCAAGACCATCGGCTACGAGATCGCCGAGCAGTTCAACTGGGACATGCCCGACGCGATCGTCTGCCCGGTCGGTGACGGCGTCGGCTTGGTCGGGATATGGAAAGCCATCGAGGAGCTGGAGGCGCTCGGCTGGATCGCCGGCCGCCGCCCCAGGATGATCGCGGTGCAGGCCTGGGAAAAGGCCACCACCATTGCTGCCGGCATTCGCGTTCCCAAACCCGCCGGCGAGGCGCTGATCTCGCAGACGCTCCGCGCCAGCGGTGGCACGGCCGTGGCCGTCAGCGACGCGGAGATGCTGGAGGCGGGCCTGGAACTGGCCTCCCTCCAGGGAATCTTCGTCGCCCCGGAAGGCGCCGCCTGCCTGGCCGCGCTGCGCAAGCTGCCGTTGGGTCCCGACGAGCGCGTCGTGCTGTTGAACACCGGCTCGGGCCTGAAGTACCTGGAAGCTTACTCGACCCGCTTCGCGCGCCACCACGCCGGCGAGCCCGACAAGCTCGGCGGCCTGATCACGCCGCGGTGAGCCTGGCGGAGAAGGAGTGACAGCTTGCCCGGAGGTCACTCAAGCGACACGAGCAGGCCCTCGGCTTCGCGCGCTCCCTCGCTCAGGTAAGCGAGACCGATCAACACGTCAGCACCGGCCATCGCGGTGGCAATGCGATAGGGCACCTTACGCAGACGGGTGGTCTGTCTGACACGGAACGCGCGACCCAGGTCATGGGACACGTACACCCGGAGCAAAGGTTGCTCTTTCGTCCCGCCGACAACCGACAACGCCAACCGCTTGCTGCCGTCCGAGGCGACCTCGAACGCGAACACCCCACCCACCTCGTGGTCCTTTGAAAGGTCCCGAGAAGTGATCTTGCCCTCGGAATTAAGTTCGGCGACCATCAGCGGGAGCAGAACCGGGCCATACTGGCGAGAATACCGGATGTCGTGGAAGAATACCGGCCAATCCGCCGGCGTCTTCCGATAAAAGAGGAAATCCTTGCCCTCCGCTCGTTTAAAGACCGGATCGAGGGCGTCGGGGATGAAGAATCGCGGTCTCGCGGGCGAGCTCTTTCCATCGGTCAGCCACGCAATCGCGTGAGCGTCGGCCGTGTTCATCGCGATCCCAAAGTTGTCGCCCCTGGGGAAGCTGGAGAGGTTCGAGCTGAACAGCCAGCGAGAGCTGGGGAGCCGGCGCGTGCTCCAATCGTGCGCGATGTTGATGTGAACCTGCGCGGCTTCGGGCTCGTCGAGCCGAACCGGCGCCACGCTGAAGGCGGCGGCGGGGATCTCCGGAGGAGTGACGGCCGCCAGTTCCCAGGTCATCAAGTAAGCCGGTTGCGGCTCATTGACCTGCAAGAGCGCTGCCATCAGATTGCCGTGTACCGCAACGGCGACTGCTTTGGCAGTGGGGATAACGACCCCGCTTTGCGACACGCTCTGGAAGCTCGAGCCGTCGTTGTTTGGCTTCCACAGCCGCCAGTTCGTCCTCTGCGCCGGAGCATCGATCGGAGATGGGACCATCTCAAAGGTGTTCTCGACGCTGACGAGGTAGAGACTGTCACCGGCGGCTATGGCTGCCAGGTCGGCCAGGGTCTTGGACTCCAAGAATTGGACAGGCCTGCCGAACGTCATTGGACCCTCTCCCGGTGCTCTAAACAGTATCGATAGCATGTACGACCCCAGCGCGAGCGCTGCGGTCGAACAAAGCAGCTTAGCCATGGCCGCACGGACGCCGTGGCGGTGCATATTCCCTCCAGTCGCTCAAAATTCTTTCCGCTCATTTGTTGGTCCAGAGAATCGTACCGACAAGGTGTGGTGGTACTCCTGGGTTCGGACTGCGTGACAAGGTTACGGCGGCGACGGCGACACCACCAACGATCTTTTGGCAATCGAGGCTTGCAACGGCGAGTGGCTCGTATTTCTTGATGTCCACCGTGGCTCCCGCGGCCGAGGGTGCGTTAGAGTTCACCGGTCCGGCTCCATAGGAGGGGTCGTAGAGTCTCCATGCGGGGGCCTTCACGTCGGCAATCCAGTGACTTTCCCAACCCGGTGGGGCGGCGGTATTTCCTTGGCCGTTCGTTGAGGTGGCCTTCCATCCCACACACCCGTAGCTGACGCCGCCACGCGTAAACGTCCCCGCCGGAGGATGCAGCTTGATTTCGGCCGACGCGATCCCATGAGCCGCGAGGCAGTTCATGAGAACCCTGTCGAAAACGATGCAACTAGCCGCGTTCTGCTGGAGCGGGTTCGGGTCGTCCTGAGACTGAATCGCGGTCACGAGATCCTGAGCCGGACCGATCCCGATCCCATGGTTCTTCCAATAGACCAGTTTGGTGGCGTGAGCTGCCTTAACCGGCTTGAATCGCCCCCAGATTGCTTTCAGGACCTTCTTGCGGCCGGCGACCCCGTTGGCCCAGCGGCAGGACCACTCGAAGATCTCCCAAAGGTACTTGTCATCGGCGGACCCGAGGCCGAGGAGACCGTTGTTGGCGGCCCTGGCCGGCGCATCGACAATGAACAATGTGTGTTTCGTCACGTGAGCAGGTGCATCGAACAACCACTTCAGCTCGATATTGTCCAACCGTTTCACTGTGGTCGGCAGGCCCTTGAGGGGAAATGTGACAGCAGCGGCTTTGCCGTCCGTGAATGTAACCGACTTCTCGACTGTTTTGACGCCGGCGGCGCTTTGAGCCTTGATCTTTGCTGTCACGGTGCCCGGCGCCAACGGGTGCAGTTCGAGCGAGGCTTCCACTTCGGGCGCCGGCGCGCCCGCCGCTCCACGGCGGACGTACACGGCGGGCCAACTGAACTCGGGGTCAGGGTCCATGGCCGGTTTCTTCTTCCAGTATGGCGCGCCGGCTGCCGGGCGAAGCTCTACGGGGCTGAAGTGCTTGTGCGGCGGGGCGGCATCGGCGGGCGCCGGCAGGATGTAGCTTCCGCTATCGGGTACGCGGGCGTAGTAGATTTCTTTGGTCCCCTTGAACCTGAGCTCGCTCACGAAGAAACGATGAACGGTGAAGGCCGCGCGATCGGCGCCGCCTTCGGCGTCGCTCACTCTGAGGCGGAGCTCGGTGTCGCGGAGGGCGCCGCTTAAGACAGCGCCTTCCGCCCAGACCTCCTTGCCGGCCGCCGGATAAGCCGAGCTGTGGCTGATGGTATGTGGGTTCGTGTGGGCAGCGCCGCCGGGAGTCTTCGCCGCGAAGAGCTTGAGCCGCGGATTGGCTGCACTGGATGCGGTCTTATCCCACACGGCGAGCTCGAGATTCCCGGAGAAGTTTGCCGGTTCGACGCGCCGGACCAGGACCTTGGCTCGTTTGTGCTGGTTGCCCGCGTCCTGCACGTGTGTCGAGCGGCCCGGGTTCATCTTGGAGCCCTCGGCAATGCGGGACGGTTTCGGGCCCGGCGTGTACACATCGAGGGTCGCCTTCACCACCGTAATGTTCGCGCGATCGCCCTCTTTTTTCGGCACATCAGCAATACCCAGGATGAAACCGGTATCGAGCACTTTCGAGCTGGCGTGGGCGCCTTCCACCCACAGCTTGAGGCCTCCCGGGTGGAGAATCGCGCCATTCGCTATCGATAGCGGGTCACTTTCCACCGGCTGGGCTGGCGCGGGCGCCTCCAGTGAATAGGCGAACGTCCGTACCTTGCCACGACCCGACGTGACCGACGTGAGCACGACTTGGCCTTTGAACGAGTGCGGGCGTGCCTTGTGCACGATCAGCAGCGCACGTCCGGCGTACGTATTGCTGGTTTGCAGATGCAGGTTCCTGCCGGTGCTGATTTTGTCGGCTACCGGCGGAGGGTCGGCCCCGCCCGGAGCGGCCTTGTAGCGGCACAGGTCCAAGTGCACCTCCACACAGGTAAGCGCGTCGGCCGCCGGGCTGTTAATGATCGGCTTGTCGCCGCCCGCCAGGCTGAAACTCAACTTGGTCTGGTTTATGTCGGTGCTCGGCCTTGCGCCTTCAACGTAAAGAGTCAGACCGCTCGACAAGCGTGCGCCCGCGATGGTTAGAGGCAGTGCCTGAGGTTTTCCCTTGGAGTCGAAGACCGTGATGTCGCCGGCAGGCGTGCACGTGAGCGTACCCGTGCCCGTGAACTTCTTGTCCGTGCCGAGGCGCACTGCAAGCCGATGGCCCTTTTTCTGGTATGGCTTCTTAACGAGAACAGTCTTGGGGTCGGCGATGACGATTTTCGGAGAGACAGGGGGAACTTTGGTTTTGGAGCACCCCTTGCACGTGTCCTGCTTCGCATTCAGTGCCGCATCGGCAGCCGCGCCATTCAGCTTCTTCGACTTGCTCATGGCAGGTCTTCCGCCTCCGTCTCGTCGGCGGGCCCTTCGAGTCTTTCGAGGTATTCGCAAGCCGCTTCGTGCAACATCTCAATGCGTACGCCCGGAGTGGAGATGGCGGGGTCGGTCAGGATGTCCCTGGCCCAGGGCAACTCCGTATCCGAATCGAAGTCGCGGCCGAGAATAGTCATCAGGTCGATGTAGCGGCAGCAATGCGCTTCATCGGAGAAGCCATAGGAGCGGGCTTTCTGCGTGCCGAGACGGACGAACTCCAGGAGCTGCGGGTCGTTCAACCCGGAGCATTGATCCGGGAAGTGCGTGCGCAGGTGGTCTGTCATCCAGCGCTCGAACAATGCAAGCCCCATTGCCCGCATCTGTGGTTCGCGGATGATAAGCATTTGCGCCAAGCTCTCCCGACAGCCAATATGATGCACTCAAGCCGGCGCGGAAATCAACGCGAGGCAGGAGCGCGGGCTTCCTGCCCGGCCTACCCGCGGCCGCCCGCCCGCTCCAGTTCCAGCAGCAGCCGCTTGAGCGGCAGGCCGCCGCCGTAGCCGCCCAGGCCGCCGCCGGCGTTGATGACGCGGTGGCAGGGCACCACGATGGCCACCGGGTTGGCGTGATTGGCGCCGCCCACCGCGCGCGCTCCTCGCGGCACGCCGACTGCCTTGGCGATCCGGCCATAGCTGCGCGTCTCCCCGTAGGGGATGGCCAGCAGCGCCTCCCAGACGCGCTTCTGGAACTCGGTCCCACGCAGGTCGAGCGGGAGGTCGAATTCGCGCCGGCGGCCTTCAAAGTACTCGGTGAGCTGCCGGGCCGCGCGGCCGATCAGCGGATGATCGTCCCGCCGCTCCCAGCGGTTGTCGCCGGCAAACTCGCGCGCGCCACCGCCGGCAGAGATCCTCAGGATGGCGCGGTCGTCGGCGGCGATGTGAATGGTGAGGCCGCGCCGGGGCTGCACGGCGCCGAAGCAAGGCATGGATCTATTCTGCAACGGGTTGCTATAATGATGTAGCTCCGCGTCTTCAGAGGGCGGGTTGGAATGAAGAAAGTGGTTTTGTTGCGGCCCCGCGGCTTCTGCGCCGGTGTTGTCCGCGCCATTGACGTGGTCAAGATCGCGCTGGAGCTTTACGGTGCGCCGATCTACGTGCGCAAGGAGATCGTGCACAACCGCCACGTGGTTAACGAGCTGCGCCAGGCCGGCGCGATCTTCGTCGAAGAGCTCGACGAGGCGCCGCCCGGCGCGCGGGTCATATTCAGCGCTCACGGGGTATCCCCCGACGTCCGGGCGCAGGCGCGCCAGCGCCAGCTCCAGGTCATCGACGCCACCTGCCCGCTGGTCACCAAGGTCCATCTGGAGGCCGGCCGGTTCGCCCGCCAGGGCTTTACCATCGTGCTGATCGGCCACAAGGACCACGACGAGGTGATCGGCACGCTGGGCGAGGCGCCCGAATCCACCGTCGTGGTCTCCTCGACCGCGGACGTGGACCGGCTGGCGCCGCCCGACCCGGCGCGCGTCTGCTACATCACGCAAACGACCTTGAGCCTGGATGACACCAGGCACATTCTCAAACGCCTGAGAGAGCGCTTCCCGGCGCTTCAGGGACCGCCGGTCCAGGACATTTGCTACGCCACCGAAAACCGCCAACTGGCGGTGAAGTCGGTGGCCCCGTACTGCCAGCTCCTGCTGGTGGTCGGCTCCCAGAACAGCTCCAACTCGAAGCGGCTGGTGGAAGTCTCGAGAAACTCCGGCGTGCCCGCCTACCTGGTGGACGACGCCAGCCAGGTGCGCCCCGGCTGGCTGGAGGGCGTGGAGATGGTGGCGGTGACGGCGGGCGCCTCGGCGCCGGAGAACCTGGTCCAGGATCTGATCGGCTCGCTGCGGCCCTACGGCTTCGATCAGCTCGAGGAGATGGATTTCAAGGAGGAGGACGTGCGCTTCACTCTGCCTCCTCAACTGGAGCGCGCCGCTGGGCGCCTCACCACTGTTTCGCCGGTATGACGTCCAAACTCGCGGTCGCCGAGGCGTTGCTCGCCAGGGCTGAGGAGGCCCGCGCGCGAGCCGCGGAGCACCTGCTGGCCCGCCAGGACGAACAAGGATACTGGCCGGCCGAGCTGACTGCCGACAGCACGCTGGAATCCGATTACATCCTGTTGCAGTTGTGGCTGCATCCGCCCCACAACGGCCGCTGGGAGCCGCCCACGCGGCCGCTGGTGGAAAAAGCGGTCGCCTCGATTCTGGCGCGCCAGTTGCCCGACGGCGGCTTCAACATCTACCCGCAGGGCCCGGCCGACCTCAGCGCGACCGTGAAGGCCTATTTCGCGCTGAAGGTGGCCGGCCTGCCGGCCGCTGACCCGCGGCTGGCCGGCGCCCGCCAGCGCGTGCTGGACCTGGGCGGCATCCAGGCGGCCAACAGTTACGTCAAGATCAACCTCAGCCTGTTCGACCTCTATCCGCGCCGGCACTGCCCGAGCATTCCGCCGGAAATGGTCCTGCTGGGCAGCTTCATCTACCGGATGTCGTCCTGGACACGCGCGATCGTGATTCCGCTGTCGATCGTGCACGCCCACAATCCCCGGCGCCCGGCGCCCGATGGCTTCACGCTCCAGGAGCTGTTCCTGCCGGGGGCGAGTATGGAGTACCGCCGCGACGAGACATTCTTGAGCTGGCGCAACTTCTTCTTCGCCGCCGACCGGCTGCTGAAGCTCTGGGAGCGGTACGGCTCCGGCAATGTCCGCGCCTGGGCGCTTCGCGGAGCGGAGCGCTGGATGCTGGAGCGCACCCGCTACTCCGATGGCTTGGGCGCGATCTATCCGCCGATGATGTACATCATCATGGCGCTGGACCTGCTCGGTTACTCGCCCGATCATCCCGATCGCCGCGAGGCCGAGGAACAGTTCAACCGGCTGATGGTGGACGACGGCGAGCGGTTCTTCTTCCAGCCTTGCTTCTCGCCAGTCTGGGACACGGCCATCGCCGCCTTCGCGCTGGGCGAAGCGGGGGCGGCGGCCGACGGCGCCCTGGCCGACACGGCCTTGCGCCGGGCCGCCGACTGGCTGGTAACCAAGGAAGTGCGCCGCAAGGGCGACTGGTCGGTGAAGCGGCCGCGGACCGAGCCCTCGGGCTGGTATTTCGAGTGGGCCAACGAGTTCTATCCCGACATCGACGACACCGCCATGGTGCTGCTGGCGCTCAACCGGGCGCGCGCCTCGCGGCCCGAGGCGCAGCGGGCGGCCGAGCGCCGCGCGCTGGCCTGGCTGCTAAGCATGCAGTCCGGCGACGGCGGCTGGGCGGCTTTCGACGTCGATAACAACTGGACGCCGCTCAGCTACATGCCCTTCGCCGATCATAACGCCATGCTCGACCCCACCTGCCCCGACATCACCGGCCGGGTGCTGGAGGCCGTCTGCCGGCTGGGCCTGTGCGGCGACCATCCGTCCGTGCGCCGCGCTGCCCGCTATCTGCTCCGCGCACAGGAGCAGGACGGAAGCTGGTACGGCCGCTGGGGCGTGGATTACATTTACGGCACCTTTCTGGCGCTGCGCGGGCTGCGGGCCGCCGGCGAAAGCGACCGCGAGGCGCACATCCTCCGCGCCGGCGAATGGCTCCGCTCCATCCAGAACGCCGACGGCGGCTGGGGTGAAAGCTGCGCCAGCTACGACCAAGGCTGCTATGTTCCCGCGCCCAGCACTCCATCGCAAACCGCCTGGGCGATCCTCGGGCTGCTCGCCAGCGGTGACACCTCCAGCCGCAGCGTGCGCAAAGGCGTCGAGTACCTGGTCGAGACGCAGCGCGACGGCGGCGGCTGGGACGAACAACTGGCTACCGGCACCGGCTTCCCCAGGGTCTTCTACCTGAGCTATCACCTCTACCGGCATGCGTTCCCGCTGCTAGCGCTGGGTGAGTTCCTGAAGTCGGCGAGGGACTGAGCCGTGCGCTTTCCGCTCTCTATGACCGCCGGCATGGCCGCCTACATCTTCAAGAACAAGCTGCGGCCCCGGCCGGAGTGGCAGGGCGGGGAGGCGGCGCCGAATGGGGCGAACAAGGTCCACCCGCTCCTCCACCAGCGCTTCCCGCTGGTGCTGATGCTGGAGCCGCTGCACGCCTGCAACCTCACCTGCACCGGCTGCGGCCGCATCCGCGAGTACGCGGAATTTATGACCGAGAAGCTGTCGCTGGCGCAGTGCCTGGCGGCGATCGATGAGTGCGGGGCGCCGGTCGTTTCCATCTGCGGGGGCGAGCCGCTGCTTTATCCCGAGATCGGCTCGCTGGCAGCCGGGGCGCTGGCGCGCGGCCGGCACATTTACCTCTGCACCAATGGCCTGCTTCTGCGGAAGCGGCTCGGCGAGTTCCGCCCCCACCCGCGCTTGTTCATCAACGTGCACCTGGACGGCCTTGAAGAGACCCACGACCGGCTGGTGGAGCGCAACGGCGTCTTCCGCGAGGCCGTCGAGGGCATCCGCGCCGCCAAGGCGGCCGGTTTCAAAGTCTCGACCAACACGACCGTCTACAGGGAAACCGACATGGGCGAGATCGAGCGGCTGTTCGAGTATCTGGAACCGTTCGCTCTCGACGGCCACATGCTCTCGCCGGCATACGGCTACTCGCACGTCGATGACCGCGAGATCTTCGTGACCCGCGACGACGTACACGCGAAGTTTCGCGGAATCGGGCGCCTGGCCCGCCGCTTCCGGCTCAACAGCACGCCGGTCTACCTGGAGTTTCTCCAGGGCGAGCGCGAGCTGCCTTGCACCGCCTGGGGCAATCCCACTTACAATGTCAAGGGCTGGAAGGGTCCCTGCTACCTTGTCACAGACGGCCACTACCGGACGTTTGAAGAATTGATGACGCGGACGCCGTGGCAGAACTACGGCCACGGCAACGATCCGCGCTGCGAGCACTGCATGGTGCACTGCGGCTACGAGCCTTCGGCCGCGCTCGGCATCAACTTCCGGCTCGGCGACGCCTGGAAGCTGCTGAGCTGGGTGCTGCGCTGACGTGAAGCCCACACTTATCACCGGCGCCACCGGCTTCATCGGCTGGCACGTCGCCCGCAAGCTGATCGCCCGCGGCCACCGCGTGCGCGCGCTGGTCCGGCCCGGCTCGCTGCTCCGGGAACTGGAGGCGGAGACGGTCAGCGGCGACCTGCGCGACCCCGCCTCACTGGAGCTGGCGGTGGCCGGCTGCGGCGTGGTCTTCCACGTCGCTGCCGACTACAGGCTGTGGGTGAGAGACCCTGGGGAGATGTACCGCTCCAATGTGGCCGGCACGTGCCACCTGCTCCAGGCGGCGCACAAAGCCGGCGTGGAACGCGTCGTGTACACCAGCACCGTGGGCTGTATAGGCGTGCCGCCGAACGGCGTCGGCGACGAGCAGTCGCCAGCGCGCGTCCAGGACATGACCGGCGCTTACAAGCGGTCCAAGTTCGTGGCCGAGCGCGTGGCGCTGAAGTGCGCCGCCGCCGGCCTTCCAGTGGTAATCGTCAACCCGACCGCGCCGGTGGGCGATCACGACTTCAAGCCCACGCCGACCGGCCGCGTCATCCTGGATTTCATTCGCGGCGCAATGCCTGCTTACGTAGACACGGGACTGAACCTGGTGGACGTGGAAGACACGGCGGAAGGTCATCTGCTGGCCTGCGAGCGCGGGAAGCCCGGCGAACGCTACATCCTCGGCTGCGAGAACGTGACGCTGAAAGAGATATTTGTCAGGCTGGAGCGGATCAGCGGCCAACCGGCGCCGCGGCGGCGGATCCCGCTGGCCGTTGCGCTGGTGGCCGGGCTGGCCTCGACCGGCTGGGCGCGCCTGGCCGGCGGCGAGCCGCGCGTGGCGCTGGATGCCGTGCGCATGGCGCGCAAGAAGATGTTCGTGTCCCACGCGAAGGCGGCGCGCGAACTGGGTTACAGCCCGCGGTCCGTGGACGGCGCGCTCGCCCGCGCCGTTGAGTGGTTCCGCGCGAACGGGTATTGTTAAGGTGCGTACCGTTCTGGTGGTGGCCGCGGAGCGCCGGGAACTGGACGGGATAGTGGCGCGTTGCCGCGCCCCGGCAAGGCTGGGCTGGCCGCTGGATTTCGCGGCTGCCGGCGAGCTGAATGGCCAGCGCCTCTTGCTGGTGGCCAATGGTCCTGGGCCGCGGCTGGCGACTCAGGCTGTTGAGGTGGCCACCGCGGCCGGGCCAGTGGATGTGGTGGTGAGCGCCGGACTTTGTGGAGGCCTCGCGCCGCCGCTTCGTTGCGGCGACGTAGTGGTGGCCTCCGAGGTTTGTGCGCCGGAGACGGGACAGAACTACCGGGCCGGGCTGCCTGAAACGGCGCGGCCGTTCCGTTCCGGCCCGGTTCTATCGCTGGATCGCGTGGTCAGCGGCGTCGAGGAGAAGCGCAAGCTGGCCGCCGCCGGCGCCCTGGCGGTCGAGATGGAATCAGCCGGCGTCGCCGCGGGGGCCGCCGGGAACGGCCTGCCGTTTTATT
Organism: Acidobacteriota bacterium; assembly: GCA_038060875.1. Taxonomy (GTDB): domain Bacteria; phylum Acidobacteriota; class Terriglobia; order Bryobacterales; family Bryobacteraceae; genus JBBTDS01. Next base: position 26,102 of record JBBTDS010000626.1, read on the forward strand.
GCGTACGTGCAGTCATGGACGGCGCCGGGGAGGGTCTTAAGCTGGACTTCAATTCCATGCGCGGGCGGGACGGGCGCTTCAGCCGGCTGCGCATCCTGCGGGCGGCGCTGGCCCGGCCGTGGGTGATCGTGCCGGAGCTCATGCGGCTGCGGCTGGCCTCCCGCATCGCCGCCCGCGCCCTAGGAGAGTTCTTTGCCGATTGCCGGTTCTAGTCTCGTTGTGCCGGCCGCCATGCGCGCCGCCGTCTACAAGGGCGCCAGCGTGGTCGAGGTCGAGCAGGTGCCGGTCCCCCGGATCGCTCCGGGCGAGCTGCTGGTCCGCGTCGAAGCCTGCGGCATCTGCCACACCGACCTGAAGAAGATCGAGCACAACCTGCTCGAGCCGCCGCGCATCTTCGGCCATGAAACCGCGGGCGTGGTGGCGGCGGTGGGCGCGGGCGTCGCCGATTTTGCCCCGGGCGACCGGGTGATCGTCTTCCACCACATTCCCTGCGGAGATTGTTTTTATTGCCGGCGCAAGCTCTATGCCCAGTGCCCGGCCTACAAGAAGGTGGGCGTGACCGCGGGCTACGAGCCGGCCGGCGGCGGCTTCGCCGAGTACGTGCGGGTGATGGATTGGATCGCGCGGCGCGGCGTGGAGAAGATACCCGACGGCGTCCCGTTCGACCGCGCCTCGCTGGTGGAGCCGGTGAACACCTGCCACAAGGCGGTGGTCCAACTGGACCCGCAGCCGGAAGAGCTGGTGCTGATCCAGGGCCAGGGACCGATCGGCCTGCTGTTCACCATGCTGGTGCGGCGGACGGGGGCGCGGGTGGTGACCACTGATGCCATCGGGCGCCGCCGCGAGCTGTCGCTGCGGTTCGGGGCGCTGGCGAGCTGGGATCCCCGCGAAACCGACGTCGAGGCCGAGACCCGCAAGCTCAGCGGCGGGCGCGGCGCCGACCAGGTGATTGTGGCCGTCTCGGCGCCGGCCATCGTCGAGCAGGCCGTCCGGGCCTCGCGCCCGGGCAGCCGCATCCTGTTGTTCGCGCAGACATCCAATAAAGAGGCTGTCCAGTTGCCGGGCGCCGAGATCTGCGTGGGCGAGCGGACTTTATTCGGCTGCTACAGCGCCTCCATCGACCTCCAGAGGGAGTCGGCCCGGCTGGTCTTCAGCGGCGAACTGCCGGTCGGGGAGCTGATTTCCCACCGCCTGACGCTGGAGGAGATCCAGGCCGGGATTGACCTTGCGTTGCATCCTGGCGCGAAATCAATAAAAATAGTCATTCAGCCCCAAAGGTGCCCACAGTGAACACTGAGATGCTGGCCGCCGTCCTGTACGGCAAGGAACAGTTGCGCGTGGAGCCGGTGGCTGTTCCCAGCCTGGCTGAAGGCGACGCGCTGGTGCGGGTTAAGGCCGCGCTGACATGCGGGACGGATGTGAAGGTCTTCCGCCGCGGCTACCACGCGCGCATGATCATCCCGCCGGCAGTTTTCGGCCACGAGCTGGCCGGGGACGTGGTGGCGGTCGGCGAAAAAGTCACCCGGTTCCGACCGGGACAGCGGGTGGTGGCGGCCAACTCGGCGCCGTGCCAGCAGTGTTACTATTGCCGCCGCGGTGTGGAAAACCTCTGCGAGGACCTGCTGTTCAACAACGGCGCCTACGCCGAGTACATCCGCATCCCGGCCCGGATCGTGGCCCGGAACACCTACGAGATCCCGGCGACGATCAGTTATCAGGACGCTGCCCTGGTGGAGCCGCTGGCTTGCGTGCTGCGGGGCCTGGAGGAGACGGGCATGCGCCCGGGCGACCAGGTGGCGGTGGTCGGGTTGGGCCCCATCGGCCTGATGTTCGTGCGGCTGGCCAAGACCCGCGGGGCGCGGGTGATTGCGCTTGGCCGCCGGGTGACCCAGCTTGAGCGGGCCCAGGCCATGGGCGCCGATGAGCTGCTTTGCACGCAGCGGCTGGCCGACCCGGCCCGCACGGTGCGCGAGCTGACCGGCGGGCACGGCGCCGACGTGGCCATCGAGGCGGTGGGCAAGCCGGAGACCTGGGAGATCGCGGTGCAGATGGTGCGCCGCGGCGGCACCGTCAACTTCTTCGGCGGCTGCGCCAGCGACAGCCGGGTTTCATTGGAGACTGCGCTTATCCATTACTCGGAGATCACCTGCAAGGCGAGTTTCCACCACACGCCGGCGCACATCCGCCGCGCGCTGGACCTGATCGCCGCCGGGATCATCTCGGCGCGCGACTTCGTCAACCGCGAGGAGCCGCTCGGCAACCTGCTGGAAGTGATGCGCCACCTGATGAGCCACAACGGGCACCTCAAGACGGCCATCATTCCTTAGGCCGCTGGCGCGGCGGCCTGGGCGCTGCGCGCACCGGCACCACGGCCCGGGGGCGAGGAAACGGTAGAATCGTCATTTGCTGGAGGGTCACCGCGTGTTCCTGCCGCCGCGCGAATTCCTACGTTCCCGGGAGGCGCGCTCGCGGCCTTACCTCCTCCCCCAGGCCGAAGCCTACACGCGCTGGCTGGCCACCCGCCACTACGAGAACTTCCACCTGGTGAGCTGGCTGCTGCCGCGGAGGCTGCGCCAGGATTTCTACAACGTCTACGCCTACTGCCGCTGGGCGGACGACCTGGGCGATGAGATCGGCGACCGCGCCCAGAGCCTGCGCCTGTTGAGCTGGTGGGGCCGGGAGCTGGACGCCATGTACCAGGGCGTGGTCAGCCAGCCGGTCTTCGTCGCGTTGCGCCGCACCGTCGAGCGGCACAATCTCCCCAGGCAGCCTTTCGCCGACCTGCTGCGCGCCTTCGCGCAGGACCAGACGGTCAACCGCTACCGCACCTTCGAGGAGCTGTTCGACTACTGCCGCTACTCGGCGAACCCGGTGGGGCGGCTGGTGCTCTACCTCTGTGGTTATGGCGACGCCAGGCGGCAGGCGCTCTCCGACCGCACCTGCACCGCGCTCCAGCTCGCCAACTTCTGGCAGGACGTGACCGTCGATCTGGAGAAGGACCGGGTCTACATCCCGCTGGAGGCGATCGAGCGGCACGGTTATTCGCTGGTGGAGCTTCAGGGGCGGCAGTTCACCCCCGCTTTCCGGGCGCTGATGCAGGAGCTGACCGGCGTGGCTCGCAAGCTCTTCCTGGAGGGACTGCCGCTGGCGGGGATGGTCGATCGCAGGCTGGCGCTGGACATCGAGCTGTTCAGCCGCGGCGGCTTGCGTGTGTTGGAGAAGATCGAGCAGCAGGACTACAACGTCCTGCGGCGCCGCCCGGCGATCAGCCGCTCCGACCGGGCGCGCTTGCTCGTCGGCGCGCTGGCGCGGCTGGCCTTCCGGCGAGCGGTATGATCGCGCTCCAGGATTCCTACCGTCATTGCTGCCAGGTGGCCCGCACCCGCGCGCGCAACTTCTACTATTCCTTCGTGCTGCTGCCCCGCGCGCAGCGCAACGCGATCTGCGCCGTCTACGCCTTCATGCGGCATTGCGACGACCTCAGCGACGACGTGGAGCAGGCGGTTTCGCCTGCCGCCGCCCGCGCCGCTCTTGACCGCTGGCGCGCCGCCCTTGACGCTGCGCTCGCCGGCCACTACGACGAGCAGCCGCTCTGGCCCGCCCTGCATGACACCGTCACGCGCTACCGCATCCCGCGCGAGTATCTCTACCAGATGATCGAGGGCGTCACCTCCGATCTGGAGCCGCGTCGCGTTCGGACTTTCGATGAGCTGTACCGCTATTGCTACCAAGTGGCCTCGGTGGTCGGCCTCACGGTGATCCACATCTTCGGGTTCCGCTCCCCGGAGGCGCTGCCGCTGGCCGAGAAATGCGGGGTCGCCTTCCAGCTCACCAACATTTTGCGCGATGTGCGCGAGGACCTGGGGCGCGACCGCGTCTACCTGCCGGCGGAGGACCTGGCGCGGTTCGGCGTGGATCCCGCGGATCTCAAGGCGGGCAAGCGCCCCACGGGATTCACCGGGTTGATGCGCTTCGAAGCGGCCCGCGCCCGCGCTTATTACGAGGAATCCAGGGCGCTGGTGGGCCTGGTCGAGCCGGCCAGCCGCTCCTCGCTCTGGGCGCTGATCGAGATCTACTCGCGCCTGCTGGAGCGCATCGAGCGCTCGGAGTTCGACGTGCTGGCGCGCCGCCTCGAGCTGCCGCTCCGCGACAAGCTCTGGATTGTGGCCCGCGCGGCGCTGGGGCGGCACTGAGCCCGGCCTCGCCGGCCCACGTTTAGGCTGTTCCCGGGTTAGGCACTGATACGGAGAACTTGCCCTGGTCTTGTTCTTGGCAGGACATCGAGAAGTCGTGGAACGAGCACTCGCAGCGACTCAAGCCGGTTTGTCGCAACAACGAGCACCACCACTGCGATCCGCAGGTCCGTGAGGTTCTGCTGGAACTCTACGTTCTGATCTGCCGTCAGGAACACATCGAACTGCTGGCCGGCAAGTCGGAGCAGGGGCCCGTTTCGCGTGCCGCCCAACCCATCTCCTGGACTGTTCGGACTTCGTGGCCTGGAAGCAGGCGCCCGAACGGCCGGGGCAGCGACTCATCGAGCAGGACACGCACCGGCGATCAGAATGTCTCGAGCGATTTCAAGGGCGGCGACAGCCTGCTCGCGGCTCACAGAGGGAAAGTCATCGAGGAAATCATCAAGGCTGTCGCCGGCGGCCAGGTAGTCGATCAGGTTCTTGAGCGGCACACGTGTGCCCACGAACACCGGGGTGCCACCCAGAATCTCCGGATCACTGTGAACTACAAACTCGCGGCCAGTCATAGCCTCGCCTCAGCCCACAGGACCATGATACACCCGAAGGCGGACCGGCGCCTGACCAAGCGCTGCTGCGGATGGCTGGTGGTAACGGCGCTCGCACACACGGGCAGTCGCGTTCAGTGGTAATGTCTCACGGGAGCGGCATTGAGACTGATCCCCTCCGATCGGAAACGAAGAGCCGACTTGCGGAGCCTATGGGCATTTCAGTCGAGATCAGGGGCGGCGCTAAACACCTGCTCGAACAACCTATCGTAGTCCAGCATCCCAACGAGACGGGGCGCGTAAGCTGTTAAGGTGACAATGACTCTCCACACTTCCTCAATCTTGGTTTCGCACTCCTCACAGCTCATCGACAGGCGCTGTCGTGTCCTCCAATTGTACAGTGCGAGGCCATCATCGCTCCGGAGAACCCGGGCGTGGATGCGATCATTTCGCCAGCCTTTGATATTACCCATGTCGCGGCACGCTTGGCGTACAGCGCGCAGGTCCTCAGACACTGACGGCTGGTTCTCAATAGGATTTGGCACTAAGCG
>JBBTDS010000627.1:0-2170 GCA_038060875.1 Acidobacteriota bacterium
CCACTTCACCACCAACTTCACCGCGTGAACAGATGGGTTGCTCTGACGCTTACGAAGGAGCCACGGGTACTCGATGGAACAGTCCTCGGCCGGCCGCATCGCGTCCAGCTTGCTCGAATCGATCAAGCACCTCCACGGGACGTGGCTCTTCGCGGATATCGAGATCCTGAAGCAACTGGACAGCATGGCTCACGGGAACGCGGAGTTGCTTTCTGATGACTCCGCTGGAAGCGGCAGGAGGAGGGCGCGGGCCAACGTGATCCACCGCGCCAAACTGGAATCGCTTCTCGTGCGGATCTCCAGCGGCGACGGACGGAGCGCGGCTGCGCGGCTTGAGGCGCTCGTGGAGCACCGTGTGCTGCGAGTGGGCCTGCTGCTTCAGTGCCCGTCCTGCGCCCAGCGCACATGGTTCGGACTCGGCGAGATCACGGCTCGGCTCACCTGCGAACGGTGCCTAAATGAATTCCCGTTTCCGGCGTCGTCGCCGCCGAAAGACGAGTGGTACTACAAGGCGACCGGCCCCTTCTCGACGGAGAACTTCGCGCGCGAATTTTATGCGGTCCTCTTGGCGGTCCACTGTCTGGTGCAGATCCATCACGCGGAGGTCACCTGGCTGCCGGGCGTCTCTATCAAGCGCGGTGCGCAATCCCTCGAAGCTGATTTCGTCGCCTTCCGGCAGGAGGGAACGTTCAATCCGGAACCACCGGTCGCCGTGCTCGGCGAGTGCAAGACCTTCGATACGCTTGCGGAAAAGGACGTCCGTAGGATGGAGGCATTGGCGCAGCAGTTCCCTGGTGCCGCGCTAGCGTTCTGCACGTTGCGGAGCGAGCTGACCCGACGTGAACGAACGCTCATCAGTCGCCTGGCACGCCAGGGTCGGAAGTACCTGCACTCAGACTGCTGACGGAATCCCGTGCTGGTGCTCACGGCCATGGAACTCCTCGACAGCCACCGAATCCCGTACTGCTGGCGGAACGTCCCAGCGCCCGCCAAGTGAAAGAAGACCAAGGAAATTCAACGCTTTACAGCCAGGTTGGTTTTGCGTAGAATATAGGCAGACTCATCTACCGCGTGTAGAAGGAGATTGATCGCCGCTCGGTAACGGGCGGCGGTTGTCGTTTCAGGCCTCCCTCCTCGCGTACCGGCGCTGCATGCGACGCCGCTGCGAATCGCCGCTCAAGTGGAACGCGGTGAGGAGGAAGTAGTAGCGCGGAGCGGCCGGCGGCACGCTCTTCAGGACGACCACGTAATCCAGTTCTTTGAGCCAGAGGTACGTCCGCAGCCGGCCGTTCTAGCGCGAGACCCACCGCACGGTCGCGGGATCGCCGCAGTTGCGGATGACCGCAGCGCAGCACGGCAAGAGCTTCGCCCGTTCGTAGTCGGGTATCCGATCGCCGAGTTGCCGGTCGAACCCGGTGATGAGATGCCAGAATGCCTCTTCGTACCCGTCGGAGATCGCGGTGTCCCAGTTGACCAACAGGCCGTCGAGTCGGGGGCGGCCCTTCTTGAAGTAATTGCAGAATACGGCGTAGAGCCGGGAGACGACGTCGTCCCAGGCGCCGTCCGTGTAGATCGGATCGGGGAGCCACGCGGGCGTCATGCCTCGGTTTCGCCCGCCTTCCACCGGAACAGGTTCACCTTGTCCTCCCGGAGCAGCGTCGTGAGCGTCAGCTTGAGCCGGGAACGCTGCTGCATGCGTTCGACGAGCGCCTGCTTCGCGGGGCTGCCGGTGAGGCTGCGGTTCACGTAGGAAATCGAACCGAGGAGGAGGTCGCAGAGCTGCAGGAGTTCGACCTCGTGGGAGTGGACGATCTGTACCGTGCGCACGATGTCCCGGTCGAAGTCGTACATGTTGTTCGTGAGCACGTCGCGCAGCTTCGCCACCTTCCGCGCGGAACGCGTGTCTTTGATGTCCAGGAAAATCCGGTACACCGAATCGCGCCCCAGGATCACCTTCAGCAGGTCGAAGTACATCTTGTAATACCAGTCGTCGTGCGTCTGGCCATACGCCTCGTGGCAGAGCTTTGTCTTGTCGGGCACGATGAGCGCCCGGAAGTGGAGCGCGGTGTTGTCGAAGAAGTAATCGACGAGATCCCGGTAGAACGCGAGCTTCCCGGGGGACACTTTGGTCCACTTCACCTCGAAGCCGGGTGCGAGCCCATGCTTCTCC
>JBBTDS010000628.1:0-10815 GCA_038060875.1 Acidobacteriota bacterium
CCATGTGCAGCCATACTACCTGTAGGGGCTACGTGAGTCAAGTGCATAGCCAGTTCCTGGATAATGCCTCTCCGCGAACGGTGAGGGAACGCGGAAAGCATAGATAGGTAAGGAGGGATCGTATTATGTCTTGTCGGTATCTCTTTTGTTTGGTTGCACTCACATTCTTCGTGGCTTCTGTTTTTCTCCAGGCTCAAACCACCGGTGCCATCGCTGGCACTGTCTTGGACAGCACCGGCGCATTGGTTGCCAATGCGGACGTGCGAATCAGAAACTCCGGCACGGGAGCCGAACGGAGGACGACCAGCGACACCTCCGGTCGCTTCCTGGCCGAGGCGTTGCCTGTCGGGACCTACGAAATCCACGTCACCGCTCCTGGGTTCAAGACGGCCAGCCGCACCGGACTGCAACTGAACGTGGCCGACCGGCTCGGCGTGGCGATCCGCTTGGAGGTCGGCGAAATCACTGAGAGCGTCTCGGTGACGGCCGAGGCGCCCCTAGTCAAAACCGAAACCGGCGACGTGAGCTATCTCGTGGCTACGAAGCAGATTACCGAGCTCCCGGTCAGCAACCGGAATTACCTCTCGCTACAGCAGCTTATCCCCGGCGCCTCCCGCACGGTCGGCGATGAGCAGCCCGTGGGGGGCTGGGGCGGAAACAAAGGGTTCGCCATCAACGGGCAGCGCGATAAGTATTCCGGTCTGATGCTGGACGGCGTGCAAAACACCGATATGGGGAACCAGACAACACAGATGACGACTCCTGGGCTAGAGACTATCTCCGAAGTGAAGATCCTGAGCAGCAATTACAGCGCGGAATATGGAGTCGCCGGAGGCGCAAACATGCTGGTAGTGACCCGTGCCGGAACGCAGCAGTTGCACGGGGCGGTCTACGAGTATGTTCGAAATGACAAATTCAACGGAAGGAACTTCTTTGCCGCCACGAGGCCTATGATGCGCCTGAACAACTTTGGCTATCGGCTCGGTGGCCCCGTCATTATTCCCGGAAAGTACAACAAAGACCGCGACAAGACATTTTTCTTCTTTTCCGAGGAGTGGCGGGTGCGGCGCCTCGCCTCGATTGTTCGGGCATCCACGCCGACGGAGGCCATGCGAAGCGGCAATTTCTCCGAGGAGGCGGCTCGCATCGCGAGGCCGGTCCGCGATCCGCTCGGCGGCCAGCCGTTGCCCGACAACCGCATTCCGGCCAGCCGGATCAATAATAACGCCAAGATCCTGCTCGGCTACGATTTTCCCATGCCGAACGCTCCCGGCTTCCAGAACTTTCTCTATAACTTCTCCGTGCCGGACAACTGGCGGCAGGAACTGGTCCGCGTAGACCACAACTTTACTGACAGCACTAGGGCGACGTTCCGGGTGATCCACGAAAGCTGGAACCAGCGGCAATCGGGGTCGTTCAACACGATCTGGACGGAGTGGGATCTGCCGGCTGGAAACTACGCGGGTAAACTGACGAAGATCCTGAATCCGTCGATGCTCACGGAATTCTCCTTTAACTACGCCTACAACTACGGGCCTCGGGACAAGCCTACAATTGCTCCCGCCGGCAATTACTTGCAGCCGGCGGAGCTGAAGATCAAGAAAATCTTCCCGCTGCCCGAGGGACGTCCCAACAAGGTCCCCGACCTCAGTTTCTCGGCCGGTTGGAGCGGCATCGGCTCGGGGTACTACCCCTGGTGGGCGCACCATGACATCAAGACGGTAAACAACATCACGACAAAGAACTTCGCGTCCCATGCGCTGAAGTTCGGGGCGGAATATCAGTTTTCGACGACGCCGGTTCAGTCGCAGACCAGTCCGTCGGTTCAGGGGTCCTTCAGCTTCAGCGGCATTTTCACCAATCATCCCCACGCCGACTTTCTGCTGGGGCAGGCGTCGAGCTACGGCGAACTGGACGTCTATCGCGAGCCCCGTTACGACTACCACCAGTTCGAGATGTTCATCCAGGACGACTGGAAAGCAACCCGGAAGCTGGCCGTGAACCTGGGCCTGCGGTACTTCAACATTCCGCACGCTTACGAAAAGGACGATAGCCTGACGGTTTTCAGGGCGGACCGCTGGAATTCGGCCAAGGCGCCGACCGTGCTCGCCGACGGGACGATTGTCCGGGGCTCCGGCGACCTCCTAAATGGCATCGCTGGTATCAAGAACGGGCTGCGACGGGGCCTGGTGGAAAACCATGCCTGGAAGTTCGCGCCGCGGCTCGGGTTTGCCTATGACTTGCGTGGAGACGCCCGGACGGTGTTGCGCGGCGGGTATGGCATCGGGTACTACCGGATCGAAGGAAATGACGTTTACCGCTTGGTGGACAATCCGCCCTTCGCGAACGTGGTGATGGTATTCAACCCGCCGTTAGACGACCCGACCAAGGGAACCGTCGGCGCGGACCTGCCCAAGAGTATCTTCTCACTGGATCCGACCTACGACCTTCCCATGGTCCAGTCCTATAGCCTGGGCATCCAGCGCAAGCTTGCCGCAGACACGTCGCTTGCAGTCAGCTATGTCGGCACGCGTGGGACGCATCTCGACCGAGGGCGCCAGTTGAACCAGCCCACGCCAGTCGCAGGCCTCGACTTCGACCCGCGGCTGAACACCCGCCAGGTATCGACTGATTTTCTGCGTCCTTATCCCGGCTGGGCGTCCATCGGCGTCAGGGAGAACACCGCCTCTTCGACTTACCATTCGTTGCAGGTTGATTTCAACCGCGCGTTTCGCAATGGCCTCCACTTCCAGAGCGTCTATACGTTCTCGAAAGCCATCGCCGACGCTGACAGTTTCGGAGCGAACCCGCAAAACCCCTATAACATGAAGCCGGAACGCGCCTTGGCTGGATTCGACCGTACCCACATGTTCATCTTCAATTACATCTACGAGCTGCCCCTCTGGCGGCGTCCGTCGAACCTGATTCAGCGGATACTGGGCGGATGGCAACTGGACGGCATCACGGCGTACCAGACCGGGACGCCGTTCTCACCGGGCTTGTCCGGCGCGACGAGCGGACTGGCCGCGAGGCCCGACGTCGTCGCCGGACAGGACGTGAGGGGGTCGCGGACGCAAAGAGCGTGGTTCAACACGGCGGCGTTTGCCGCGCCGGCTCACGGCCGCTATGGCAACGCCGGGCGGAACATCCTGCGCGGTCCGGCGATCCACAAGTGGGATGTCGGGCTTATCAAGAACTTCCGTTTTCGAGAAAACATGAATGTTCAATGCCGCTGGGAGGCACTGAATGCGCTGAACCATACAAACTTCTCCGGGGTAAGTTCGGCGCTCGGAAGCGGGACTTATGGACAGGTCACGAGCGCGCGCGATCCGCGCGGCATGCAGTTCGGCCTGAAGCTGGAATTCTAAAAGGCCACTGAAAAGCTCTGGCAACGCGGAAATGCGGGCGTCGACGCCTACTCCACACGGCAGATCAAGCGGTTGCGGGCTCAAGCGGCTCGGTTGCCCGCACAATCCAATTGGCGGAGGCGAGCGGTAGAATGGGTAAACTGAAACTCATGCTCTCGGGGCCGTGGAGCTTCAAGTGGGAAGGCGCTTCCTGGACCGGCCGCTCACCAGGATTGCGCGAGGATTGTGCGGATGACAGTGCGTCCTACTCCCGGCTCTCGACGCAACGACGGGCGTGTAGTCCGCCGCAATGAAATTAAAGGAGGGAGGTTTAACCCATGAACGAAACCCGCCGCATCATCGTGCTGTCGCCCGCCGTGCCGAAGCCGGCTACGCGAAATCGCCACACTCGAGACATCAAGAGCTTGGCCGCACTGCTTTTGCTGGCTTTGGTGGCTCATGCGGCCTCTGCCAGGGAGTTCCACGTTTCCGTCAATGGAGACGACAACAACGACGGCTCATCGCCAAAGCCATTAAGGACGATTTCCGCCGCGGCCCGGCTCGCGCAACCGCGCGACGTGATCACAGTCCATACGGGAACCTATCGCGAACGGGTGACGCCGCCCCGCGGTGGCGAGTCCGATGCCAACAGGATCGTTTACCAGGCAGCCCCAGGCGAGAAGGTGGTCATCAAGGGATCGGAAGTGATCCGCAACTGGCAGTTCTTTAAGGGCGGGATGTGGAAAGTTACAGTGCCGAATTCTTTCTTTGGCAGCTACAATCCCTACAAGGATCTGATCGTGGGGGACTGGTTCAATGATAGGGGGAGGCCTCATCACACCGGGGAGGTATATCTCAACGGCAAGTCCCTTTTTGAGACCCACCTGCTGGAGCGGGTGCTGAATCCGCAGCCCATGTCCGGCGCCAGGGACAGCGAAGCGTTTACTTACACCTGGTTCGCCGAGACCGACGATAAGTACACTTATATCTACGCCAATTTCCACGACAAGAATCCCAACCAGGAGTTAGTGGAGATCAACGTGCGTGATAGTTGCTTCTACCCGGACCAGCCGGGGCGCGACTACATCACGGTTCGCGGCTTTCACATGGCCCAGGCGGCGACGCAATGGGCCGCGCCCACCGCCGAGCAGATGGGCCTGATCGGCACCCACTGGAGCAAGGGGTGGATCATCGAGAACAACGTGATCAGCGACTCGAAATGTTCGGGCGTCACCTTGGGCAAGGATCGGAAGACCGGCCACAACGTCTGGAGGAACGACCCGCGCAAAGACGGCGCCACTCACTACAACGAAGTGATCGTGCGGGCGCTCGAGGGAGGTTGGTCGCGGGAGAAGATCGGGTCGCACATCGTCCGGAACAACACGATCTTTAATTGCGAGCAAACCGGCATCTGCGGAAGCCTCGGCGCCGTCTACAGCCTGATCGCAAACAACCACATCTACAACATCTGGACCAAGCGGCAGTTCGCCGGCGCGGAGATCGCGGGAGTCAAACTGCACGCCGCCATTGACGTGGTCATCAAGAACAACCGGATCCACAACGCGGGCCGCGGTCTGTGGATGGATTGGATGGCGCAAGGGACACGGATCACCGGGAACCTCCTGTACGACAACAGCACGGACGACCTCTTCGTCGAGGTGGATCACGGGCCGTTTCTGGTGGACAACAATCTCTTCCTCTCCGGCCTGAGCTTGCTCGACATGTCCGAGGGCGGAGCCTATGCCCACAATCTGATGAGCGGAAGAACCCTCAGCCGGCCCGAACCCCGGCGCTCCACGCCGTATCACAAGGCGCACTCGACGGCGCTCGCCGGTCTGAACAGCATATTGGGAGGCGACAACCGTTGCTACAACAACATTTTTGTGGGGAATGGTGGGCCACCTGCCGGCGGCACCGAGGCCGATGCCAACCCCCTGCGCTTCGGGGGCTATGGGTTGTGGGTTTACAACCACCGGGAGTTCCCGCTGCAGACAGGCGGTAATGTGTATTTCAAGGGTGCTCGCGCCTATTTTAAGGAGGACGGCGCGCTCAATCTGTCCGAAGCAGATCCCAAACCCGAAATCGTAGAGGAAGGGGACCGCGTCTATCTTCGCCTGAACTTAGGTGCGGACTTGCGGAAAGCTGCGACCAGGCTCGTGAATACCGAGCTATTGGGGAAGGCGAAGATCTCGGGTCTTGCGTACGAAAACGCCGACGGCTCGCCCTTGGTCATCGACAGCGACTATTTCGGCAAGAAACGAAGCGAAGCCAATCCCACCCCTGGACCCTTCGAGACCCCGGGTCAGGGGGAGCTCAAACTGAGGGTCTGGTAATTTTGAGCGGTAGCGGGATGAGCCGCGTGTCGCACAGTGATTGGATGGGTCGAGTTGCTACGGCTCCAGTCGGTGGCTATGGCGCCATCTCGCCTCCCTCACGGCCCTTGGAGGCGCTATGCACTCACTTCTAGGACACTGCGGCGCATCTGAGGGTTGGACCATAGACGACCGTTGTCGGACTCCTCCTTCAGCTCGTCAAGGAGGTTCCTGACGTCGTCCATGTGTTGGAGGCGGCGGGCGGGGTCCCTGCGTCCGATCCGCTTCAGATCGTGCCGCTTGCGGAGCCCGTTACGGCGGTCTCCGCTGCTATCCTGTGCCAATGCGCCGGACCTTCGACCCGTTTCGACTGTTGTTGGTTTCCATCGCCGGTTGGTTGAACCAGCAACAGCGCGACGCGATCGATTACCTCCGCGAAGAAAACCGGGTACTGCGGGAGCAACTCGGAGGAAAGCGTCTCCGGCTGAACGACGATCAGCGCCGGCGCGTGGCGGCCAAGGCGAAGATGCTCGGGCGCCGGAGCGGTTGGGCGGGATGCTGAACTACTATTATCGGCAGGCAGCCTGAGGGGAAAGGCGTCAGGCGCTGACAGGCTGATCACCATCAACCGAACCGGGACCGTAGCGATGCCGTGCCAGCCATTGCTGGACATTCGAGGAGCAACTTGACGGCTGGCGCCGCGTTCCTTCGTAGTGGCCGAGCCGGCTTGACCTGGACTCCTTCGATCGCTGGTTCGAGTGCAGTTTTCACTCGGTGGTGGTCGATCTCTGCGACGATCCGTTGCTCCAAGAGGAGATCTGAACCGCACGGCTCCATTCTGTGGCCGGGGCTGCCGGCGGTTTGAGTTTTTGGACGTCACGCGATTGGCTTGGGCTACAATAGCGAAGGCTGCCGGCCCACGGGCGACAGATCGGAAAGGATGGTGCTGGTGCTACCGATCGAAAGAAGAAGTCGAAGAGAGATGCTCAGCCTGCTGAGCCTCGCTGCGGCTCGCGGCCTATCCCAAGGCGCGGCCCCACCGAAGCGGCCCAACATTCTGTTCATCTACACGGATGACCATTCCTACCGGACTGTCAGCGCGTATCCAGAAGCTTACCCCTGGGTTCGCACGCCGGCCATCGACCGGCTGGCCAGGCAGGGCGTGCGCTTCACGGCGGCGTACAACGGAGCGTGGTGCATGCCGTCGCGCGCGACGCTGCTGACCGGCCACCACCAGTTCGGCGTGGAGTCGATGCGCATGGAAGGTCCCTATCCCGGCGGTACTTACGACCCCCAGAAGTGCCCCTTCTGGCCGAAGGTGTTTCGATCGAACGGCTACTTCACCGCCCAGATCGGAAAGTGGCACACGGGCACTGACACGGGCTATGGTCGGGACTGGGATTTTCAACTTGTCTGGAACCGGCCCAAATACACCGAAACCAGCGCAAACTACTACTACGATCAACCCATCACCTACCATGGCGGCAAGACCGAGGTCCTCAAGCGCTACTCCACGGACCAGTACACGGATTGGGCGGTCGACCTGATTCGCGGCAACGGCAGGGACACCAGCAAACCGTGGTACCTGTGGCTCTGCTACGGAGCGGTCCACGGGCCCTACACGCCGGCTGAGCGCCACCGCAACGAGTACGCGGGAGTGGATTTCGATACGCCGGCCGACATCTTCCCGCCGCGGCCCGGCAAGCCGGATTGGGCCCAGAAGGTGAATCACTGGCAGAAGGGCCCCGACGGTAAACCGGTGGCGGGTGGGCGTTCGCTGAACGCGTGGGTGCGGCAGTACCACCAGGGCGTGTTCGGTCTCGACGAAGGGGTGAAGCGGCTCATGGACGTGCTGGAGGAAACAGGCCAGCGCGAAAACACCGTGGTCATCTTCACTTCCGACCAGGGCCTTGCGTTCGGACAGCACGGATTCCGAGGTACCAAGATCGCGGCCTACGATGCCAATGTCCGTTCGCCCCTGATTATCTCGATGCCGGGCCGGGTCCCGGAGGGACGCGTCTGTACCGCGCCCGTGGCCGGAGTGGATCTGGTTCCGACGATATTCCGATCCGCGGGAATCGAGCGGCCATGGGAGATGCATGGCCGCGACCTCTCGCCGTTGCTGAAGAACCCCGAGGCGGATTGGCCCTACCCGGCCATGCTCGTCGCGACGGGGCAGAAGTTCGGTTCCGACACCAACGTCATTCCCGAAGGCAAAGACGCGTTCCATGGGGACGTTCCCTGGTACGTGATGCTGCGGGACAAACGCTACAAGTACGTTCGCCCGCTGATCCACGACTTCGAGGAGTTATACGACCTGCAGGGCGACCCCGAGGAACTGAACAACCTCGCGGTGAAGGCCGAGCACCAGAGCAGGCTCAGGCGGATGCGAGCGGCCGCGATTGCGGAATTGCGCCGGACCAAGGCGGGGTTCGTCGATCGCATGCCGGCGGTTCGCGAAGTGCGGGCGTGACGAACCGAAGCGTCGCGTGGTGTCCAAAAACTCGATCTGCCTCAGATCGTGCGGTTTCGAGAACCTGTTGCGGCGGTCTTCGCTGCTATCCCGTGCCCATGCGCCGGACCTTCGACCCGTGCTGGAGTGATCCGGCGCCGCGTTCCCTCTTCGTGGCCGGGCCGGCGCGACCGGGACGCCTTCGACCGCCGGTTCGAGTGCAGTTTTCACTCGGTGGTAGTCGATCTCGGGGACGATCCGTTGCTCCAAGAAGAGATCTGACCCGCGCGCGCGCACCCGGCCGCGGGCCGCCGAACGGCCGCGCAGGCAACACTGCGAAGAACCGGCTCAGGCAGAAGGCGGATGATCTACGATCTCCTCGTTCTTGCGGTCCCAGTAAGTCTTCTTGCCTTCCCGATAACTTCGGGTGGCCATCACCACCGCCACCGAGTGCGCGAAGCCCGTCTCAACATTACCGTTCGGGGTCGTCCGGTTCCGCATGCACCGGAACCAATCGTCCGTGTGGTAACTCAGGTCGTCGCCTTGCTGCACCGGGGGAACCGCATTGTTCCCCGGGACGGTAACCAGCTCAGGCTTCGGGGCTTTATCGGTTTTCAGGTCGAATAGCATGTTCGAGCGCCAGCCGCTCCGGGTCTCCGGCAGATACCACCACTGCGGGCTACCCTCCCCGCCGGGTGAGTACAGCGTCCCTTTCGTTCCCCGGATGATGGTATGGTCGCCATAACCGTTGCCGAAGCAGACACTGAAGCTGTAAAGCACCTCTTTTACGTCGAAAGTGGACAGACAGGCGAAAGTGTCGGGATTCTCGCGTCCATCGTGCCAGGCGAAGATGCCGCCATTGGCCACGGTGTTGTCGGGAATGAAGTAATCGAGGTAGAAGTGAGCCAGGCCTGAACCGTGGCTGTACCACTGGTCCGTGATGCCGCCCGAGAACCCCTTGTAGATGCGGAACTCGAAGTAGGCGCGCCGGTCGAATGGGACCGGCAGGCGTCCCGCCAGCCACCGGTTCCAATCGGTATCCTTCTCCTGGACATCAGCGATGTTCGGGTCGTTGGGGACGCGCCATCTGGGACCGTTGAAATTCCAGCTCTGCTCGATTCTGGTGATCTTGCCGAGCTTGCCGCTGCGTATGATCTGGCGTACCCGATGCTGATAGGGGCAGCTCAACCACTGCGAGCCCATCTGCACCACCTGCTTGCCAGCCTTCACCGTGTCCCGGGCCAGCCTGGCGTCGGCGAGGGTGTTGGCCATGGGCTTTTCGCAGTAGCAGTCCTTGCCGGCGCGCACCACCTCCACGAGCATCCTGGCGTGCTGGTGATCACCGGTGGCCACCATGACGGCGTCCAGCTCCGGATCGGCCAGCAGGTCTTCCGAGTGCTTGTACGTCTTCGGACGCGTGCCGAAGAGCTCTTTGGCGTGATCCGCCGCCCTGTTCATGTTGACCGTCCAGATGTCGCACACGCTGCGCAAATCAAAATTAGGGTCGGTTCTTGACGATAGTTTCAACATGCGGCGAAGGCCGGCGGCCCGGTGACCACATCCGATTTGGCCGATCTGAATCCGGCTGTTCGCCCCGAGGATCCGTTGGTAGGAACGCGCCGTCACCGGGAGTGCGGCCATCCCGCCGGCAGTCCCGAGAAAACCTCTTCGTGAAACCGTATCCAACACTGTTCACCTCCGCTGCGTTAGGAGCTGTCAGTTCAGACTAACATGGGGATTCGGTTCCGGACTATGGGGAGGCAAGCGCCGCGGTCGAATGGCCGGGGAAACCCACTGGCCGGTGGCGGTGTAACATCCCGGTCCGTCCATTAGCATGCGACCGTGATCCTGGCGGAAGCGGGTGGTCGTGTGGGCCAGGAACACTCACATGGCCTCGGCGCCCACCCGGGCAGGACCAGCGCGCAAAGCTCCCCGTCAAGAAGACATCGATGGCGGTGAGGGTGGGATTCGGAATATGCGACCCGCTTGAAAACACGCAAGCTCAGGAGTGCGCGGTCTAGGCCGCCTTTCTGGCTGGAGCCCGATATGTCCGCCCCAAGGTGCAGTTGTTACATGCCCGGGTGCCCCTGCGGCTTCTATGGCGACGCAAGGATCTGCGCGGGCCGGGGACCGCCGCCGCCTCCGCGGCAAGCCAAACAGCATGAGCGATTCCACGCCAGTTATGTTTGCTGCAAGGCCGCACATGCGTCGCGGTATTGCTCCATGGCGGCGATCAGTTGATCCATCCACGTTCGGAAGCTGGCCGCTTCCATCAGATCCCACACGCCGCGACTCTGACCGGCTTCGATCCCGAAGCTGTGCCACTGATCGATGAGGTCGTCCAGAGCCTGCGCCATACCGGGCGTCGCCGCGTCCATCTTCTCCAGCCACATCCGAGCCTGCCGCCAGTACGTCTCGTTAAGCCTGCTGTGGTGATTGATAAGCCCCACGCTAATCAGGCCACACACGGTACCACACTTGCTGGCGGCCGTGGTCTCCGGTGTGTCGGATACCCGCGGTTGGGGCGTAGTCGGTCCCGGGCTCGTGCGCCAGTAGCCCAACGCCTCAAGAGCGATGTCGTGGTCGCCCGTGCGAATTCCCTTCCAGAACTTCGACCTCTCGTTCCACCACTTCTCAAAGTTATCCATGGGGCCCCCAGGCAAGTCTTGTCAGTCCCGGATGAATGCCTCGCACGTCCCTTAGG
>JBBTDS010000629.1:0-1084 GCA_038060875.1 Acidobacteriota bacterium
TCCTTCGCGCTGTCGGTGCCGTGAGCTGGGTCTATAACGGTGCGAGACTTCGATCACCCTACCGCTATAGAGGTCCGGCGCCTCGTCGTGGGCGGGTCAGCTCGGTTGTCGGGTAGACTATAAGAGGAGCGAACACTTGAACGTCGCGATCGAAATCCCGGACGAGGTGGCCAGCCAGTTAGCGGCTCGGGTGGGAGAGGTCACACGGGCCGTCCTCGAAGCGGTGGCCATTGAAGCATACCGCTCCGGAACCGTCACTCCAGCGCAAGTTCAGCAAATGCTCGGTCTCAAGTCCCGGTGGGATACCGAGGCCTTCCTGCGGCGTGCCGAGGCGTACCACGATTACACGATGGCTGATCTGGAGCGAGACATCGCGGCCATCCGCAATGCTACCGGGCGATGATCGCCGTCGCTGATGCTTCCCCGATCTGCTACCTGGTCCTGGTCGGCGAGATCGAGCTCCTTCCGAAGCTATTCTTGAAAGTCTTGGTTCCACCCGTAGTGATTGAGGAGTTGCTGGCGCAAGGTGCACCGGCGGCCGTTCGGAGCTGGGCTTTGGCGCCCCCGACGTGGGTTGAGGTTCGGGGAGCACCCACGGGCGCCACGCCGGATCTGAGCAGACTGCAAGCGGGCGAGCGCGCGGCAATTCTCCTGGCAGAGTCCGCGAACGCAGACGTTCTACTCGTTGACGAGAAAGCCGCCCGTCTGGTCGCTGCCAAACGGGGCTTGAGGACAGCCGGTGTCCTGGCCGTGCTGGCTGACGCTGCCAGCCTGAGTCTTGTTGATCTGCCTGCGGCGATCGAGCGGCTGACGAAGACGAGTTTTCGCTCCTCGCCTGCCCTGCTAAAGTCTGTCTTGGATCGCTTCCCGAGCCGCTAGCCAGCGCCCTTGGGACTTCCCCCGTTCGGTTGGGGCTCACTCGCCAAAAAATGGCGGCGCTCGCCCTCCCGCTATAATGGTTGCATCCCCGAAATGGAACCGGCGCCCGTCGATCTGAAGAAGACTATCAACCTGCCCGAGACCGAGCCTAAGATCCTGGCCCGCTGGGACCAGGAGCGGCTCTACGAGAAGATCCGCCAGGCGC
>JBBTDS010000630.1:0-2611 GCA_038060875.1 Acidobacteriota bacterium
GTTGGTCCGCACCCTCAGCCAGCGCACCCCAATCTTTTCAAGAGGTTCACCCCCCCTATGTCAGGAGGTCTGGAATCCGCTGGTGGAAGCTGAATTGCGCCGCATCGCCCGGCGCTACCTGGAACGGGGGCGTCCTGACGCGACCCTGGAAACGGCGGCCCTGATTAACGAAGCCTACGCGCGGTTGATCGGTCTGAACCATACGAGCTGGCGGGACCGCGCCCACTTCTTCGGCGTCTCGGCCCGAGCCATGCGGAGCATCCTGGTCGATTACGCCCGCGCCCGCAGCTCGGCCAAGCGCGGCGGAGGCGCGCGGCCCGTCCCGCTGGAGGACGCCCTGGCCGTCTGCCGGGATCGGAGTGCCGATGTGGTCGCAGTCCATGAGGCGCTTAACGCGCTGGCGAAGGTGGATGCCCTCAAGAGCCAGGTGGTCGAACTGCGATTCTTTGGCGGGCTGAGCGTCGAGGAGACCGCCAGCGTGCTGCGGGTATCGCCTCAAACCGTGATGCGCGACTGGCATCTGGCCAAGGCCTGGCTCTGGCGGGAGCTGGGTGGGGAGAGGTTCCATGGACACGGCACGGTGGCGGCGCGTTGAGGAACTCTACGAGTCCGCCGTCGGACTGGAACCCGGCAGGCGGGGCGCCTTCCTGGCGGAAGCTTGCGCGGGGGATGAGCCGTTACGGCAGGAAGTCGAGTCGCTCGTGGCCGCATTCGAGCAGGCGCGGGACTTCCTGGACGTCCCGGCCCTGGAGGTCATTGCCGCCTCGGTAGCAGGTGAGGAAGCGCTACAAGGGGCGGAAGCGCTTCCCGCCGGGTTGCAGATCGGTCCGTACTTGACCCTGGGTGCTCTGGGGCGCGGCGGCATGGGCGAGGTGTACAAGGCGGCCGACACACGCCTGGGGCGTGAGGTCGCGCTCAAGTTTCTGCCCGAGCAGTCCTCCAGGGACGCGCGCGCCCTGGAACGGTTCACGCGGGAAGCTCGCGCCGTTTCCGCGCTGAACCATCCCAACATCTGCGTCCTGCACGACATCGGCGTCCATGTAGGCCGGCCGTTCCTGGTGCTGGAACTGCTGGAGGGCCGGTCGCTGAAGGACCGCATTGCCGCAGGGCCGCTTCCCCCCGGCGAGCTGCTGGAACTCGCTATCCAGATTACCGGCGCCTTGCAGGCCGCTCATGCCCGAGGCATCATTCATCGCGACATCAAGCCGGGCAACGTCTTCCTCACTGGGGCGCCCTCTGGGCCCGTCCAGGCCAAGATTCTGGACTTCGGCTTGGTGAAGCTGGCGTGGGATAAGCCTCCCGGCTTGTCCGTAGCTTCCGTCGAGACCGGCGGGGACAAGGCGGGAGCCATATCCCACGACGACACCCTCAGCCGAACCGGAGTGGCCATGGGCACGTTGACGTACGTGTCGCCCGAACAGGCCCGCGGCGAGGAGGTGGATGCGCGCACCGACCTGTTCTCTCTCGGTGCGACGCTGTACGAGGCGGCTACCGGCTGCTCGCCGTTCCACCGGGCCACGCCGCAAGCCACCGTGGAAGCGATTCTCCGCCAGCAGCCGGTCAGGCCTCGCGAGCTGGTTCGGCAACTTCCGGCCGAACTGGAACGGATCATTCTCAAAGCCGTGGAGAAGGACCGGGCCGCGCGGTACCAAAGTGCTGCCGAGATGCACTCGGATCTGGAGCGGCTCAAGCGGAGGTCGGCTCCCGGCCTGCGATCGCTATTGCGAAAGCCCCAGGTTGCGGTTCCCGCGGTGCTTCTGATGGTGGCCGTGCTGGCGGCGGGGACCTGGTTCGGGATACACAGCCGTCGCGCGCGCTGGGCTCGCAGCGTGGCGCTTCCGGAAATCGCCCGGCTCGTGGACAAGTTAGACTTTGACTCCACCTTTCGACTCGCCCGCCAGGCCGAGCGCTACATAGCGGGAGACCCCGAGCTGCTGCGGTTGCAGCACCATTATCGGATACGCCAGGCCGTCCGTACCGATCCGCCGGGAGCCGAGGTCTACGTGAAGGGTTACCTGAACGTCCATGCGAGCTGGATTTACCTGGGCAAGTCGCCGATTGAAAGCGCCCGCATTCCCAGGGGCCATGACCGCTGGAAGGTGGCGAAGGAGGGGTTTGAGCCGGTGGAGGGCGCTTTCAGTTCCTATACCGGGCTCCCCCTCCCGCTATTCAAACTTCACACCCCGAGCGCCGCTCCCCCCGGCATGATCCGGGTTCCTGGCGGCAGCCTTCGAGTCCGCAGCCTCCCGCCCGTCCAATCGCCAGATTACTGGCTCGACAAGTACGAGGTCAGCAACAAACAATTCAAGGAGTTCGTCGATCGGGGCGGATACCAAAAACGCGAGTACTGGAAGCACCCCTTTGTCAAAGCCGGCAAGACTCTCTCTTGGGAACAAGCCATGGCCGAATTCCGCGATGCGACGGGGCGGCCGGGACCCTCGACCTGGAAGCTCGGAACCTACCCGGAGGGACAGGACGACTTCCCGGCAAGCGGCGTGAGCTGGTACGAAGCGGCCGCCTATGCGGAGTTTGCGGGAAAAACCCTGCCAACCTTTTATCGTAATTGATTAGCGGCGGGGCTGGACAAATCCGCAGGTTTCGGTTATCGTAG
>JBBTDS010000631.1:0-3922 GCA_038060875.1 Acidobacteriota bacterium
CTACAACCTCAACAGCGCCCGCAGCCGCTTGGTCTGCACCCTGCTCACCGGGATCTCGGTCTGCTTCTTGTCGTCCATCCGCAGCAGGTAGCTGGACTTGAACCAGGGGATCAGTTCCTTGATCCGGTTGATGTTCACCAGGTAGGAGCGGTGGACCCGCCAGAAGGTCGCCGGGTCGAGGTTGGATTGCAGCTCTTCGATGGTGCGGTAGTTGGACAAGCCCTCTACGCCGGCGGCGACCACCGTGATCACGCCGTCCTCGATGGTGGCGTAGACCACCTCGCTGGCATCGACGATCAGGCTCCGGTTTCCGCTGCGGACCAGCAGCTTCTGCCGGTGCGGGGCCGGGCGGGGCGACGGCGCCGGCTCGGCCGGCTGGGTCCTGGCTTCCAGCGCGCGGAGGGCGCGCTCGATGGTCAGGGCAAGCCTCTCTTTGTCGATCGGCTTTAGGAGGTAATCAAGCGCCTGGACGCGGAAGGCCTCGACCGCGTACTGGTCGTAGGCGGTGGCCAGCACGAACTTGGGCAGGGGAACCCCCTGCTGCTGGAGGGCGCGGATCACCCCCAGCCCGTCCATGCCCGGCATCTGCACATCCAGGAAGACCAGGTCCGGCTCCCACTGCCCGATCAGCCGCACCGCCTCCAACCCGTTATTGGCGGCCCCCAGCACCTCGATCTGGGGAAAGTCTTCCAGCAGGTAAGCCAGCTCGTCGCAGGCCAGCTTTTCGTCATCGACGATCAGCGCGGAGATGGTTCCAGTCGCGCGCTCCTGCATCAAAGTGCTAGTATAGCAATTTGGGCTTTACCGGCCTGGCCCCTTAGGAGACACTCGCCTTGCCCCAGAAACAGAACGTCACCGTCGCCCCTGCCGAAGGAAGACTCGGTGTCCTGACGCCCGGCATGGGCGCGGTAACGACGACTTTCATCGCCGGCGTCGAAGCCGTCAAGCGCGGGCTGGGCCAGCCCATCGGCTCGCTGACCCAGATGGCCACCGTCCGCCTGGGCAAGCGCACCGAGGGACGCAGCCCCCTCGTCAAGGACTTCGTCCCCCTGGCCGATGTCGAGGACCTGGTCTTCGCCGGCTGGGACATCTTCGAGGACAACGCCTATCAAGCCGCCCTCAAGGCGGGCGTGCTGGAGAAGACGCTGCTCGACCAGGTGCGGGAGCCGCTGGAGGCCGTTCAACCGCTCCAGGCGGTCTTCGACCCCGAATACGTGCGGCGCATCAACGGGCCCAACGTGAAGCAGGGCGGCTCGAAGATGGAACTGGCCGAGGCGTTGATGGCCGATATCGAGGGGTTCCGCCGCTCCTCCGGCGCCTCCCGCCTGGTCATGGTGTGGTGCGCCTCGACCGAGGTCTTCCGCCGTCCGGGACAGGTCCACCAGAGCCTGAGGGAGTTCGAAGCCGGTCTGGCCGCCAGCGACCCTGAGATCGCCCCCAGCCAGATCTACGCTTACGCCGCCTTGAAGTCTGGCGTGCCGTTCGCCAACGGCGCCCCCAACCTGACCGTCGAAGTCCCCGCCCTCGTCGAGCTGGCCCGCGAGCGCAGCGTCCCGATCGGCGGCAAGGACTTCAAGACCGGCCAGACCTTCATGAAGACGCTGATCGCCCCGGGTTTGAAAGCCCGCATGCTCGGACTGAACGGCTGGTTCTCCACCAACATTCTGGGCAACCGCGATGGCGAGGTCCTGGACGATCCGCTCTCGTTCAAGACCAAAGAGGAATCCAAGCTGTCGGTGCTGGACACCATCCTGCAACCGGACTTATACCCGCTGCTGTACGGCAACTTCCATCATGTTGTCCGCATTAATTACTACCCGCCGCGGGGCGACGCCAAGGAAGGCTGGGATAACATCGACATCTTCGGCTGGCTCGGCTATCCCATGCAGATCAAGATCGACTTCCTGTGCCGGGATTCGATCCTGGCGGCGCCGATCGTCCTCGACCTGGTGCTGTTCCTGGACCTGGCCCAGCGGGCCGGTATGCGGGGCATCCAGGAGTGGCTCTCGTTTTACTTCAAATCGCCGATGCACGCGCCGGGCCTGTACCCGGAGCACGACATTTTCATCCAGCTCATGAAGTTGAAGAACACGCTGCGCTGGATGCGCGGCGAGGATCTGATCACCCATCTTGGCCTGGAGTATTACGACTGACCTCAGCCTGTTATGGAAAAGGATGAACCAGAAGTTGCCCGTCCCAGGACGGTTCTCGTTATCGGGGGCACGCTCTTCATCGGCCGGCAACTGGTCGCCGAGCTGCTGAAGGGGGGCCACGAAGTCTGGGTCCTGCACCGCAAGGCGGAGCACAACCTCGGCAA
Source organism: Acidobacteriota bacterium (assembly GCA_038060875.1). GTDB lineage: Bacteria > Acidobacteriota > Terriglobia > Bryobacterales > Bryobacteraceae > JBBTDS01. The sequence goes on from JBBTDS010000631.1 coordinate 2,318, forward strand.
GCGGGTCGGCAACATCACGGCCGACCGCAACGATGGCGAGGCGGTGCGGCGGGCGCTCGCCAGCGAGCAGTTCGACGTGGTATTCGACAACGTCTACGACTGGGAGCGCGGCACCACCGCCGCCCACGTCGAGGCGACCGCCCGCGCCTGCCGGAACGGCCTGCACCGCTACATCTTCATGTCCAGCGTGGCCGCCTACGGCGATGGGCTCAACCACCACGAAGGCGACGCGCTGGCCCCCGACGACCACCCCGATCCCTACGTGCGCAACAAGGCGATGTCGGAGCGGGCGCTGTTCCGGCTGCGCCAGCGCCAGGGCCTGCCGGTGGTCACCATCCGCCCGCCCTTCGTCTACGGGCCGGGCAACCCCTTCTACCGCGAGGCCTTCTTCTGGGACCGCCTGCGCGACGGCCGGCCCATCATCCTGCCCGGCGATGGCCGCCGCCTGATGCAGTTTGTCTATGTCAAGGACCTCGTGACCGCCTGCCTGCGGGCGATGGAAGCGCCGGCCGCCGTCGGCCATGCCTTCAACATCGCCAATTTCCGGGCCATCACCCAGTTCGAGGCGGTCGGCGCCTTCGCCGAGGCCGCCTCCAGAAGGGTCAACGTGGTGCGCCTGCCCAGGGAGCGCATCTACCTGGCTGGCGGCCACGTCTTGAGCCCGCCCTACTACTTCGGCGTCTACTACGACATGCCGCCGGTCACCATGATCGTCGCCAAGGCGCAGCGCGTGCTCGGCTTCAAGCCGACCGATTTCTCCCAGAGCCTCAAGGAGACCTATCGCTGGTACCTGCGCCACCACCACCGCGTTCCGATCGACTACAGCTTCGAGGACAAGCTGCTGAACCTCTCTCGCACCACGGCGGCGGCGGCGGCCGCGGCCGCGGTGTAAAGGACCCCAGGGCGGCCCTCAGTCCAGGTGGAAGAGCTCTTCCATCTCCGCCCACCATTCATCGGGACGGCGCGTCGCTAAGGGCCGCTGCATCGGCATCATTATGCTCCACCACTCCTGAGTCTTTGGGTTAGCCGCCATCCTGGCCATGTCGGCGCCGAAGTCGTCGCCGTGGTACTCGAAGTAGCTGAACAGGTAGCCGTCTTTGTGGTAGATCGAGTAGTTGCGGATGTTCGACTGGCGGATCATGGCCAGCACCTCCGGCCAGGCGTTGGCGTGGTAGGCCTTGTACTCCTCCAGCTTCTCCGGCGCCAGCCCGATGACCATCCCGTAGCGCACCATGCCCCAAGTATAAGCCGTAAACCGGGACAGCCTGCGTGTTTCCCGAACAACAATCACGCACACCGGGAAGCATGCAGGCTGTCCCCGGTTTACACCCAGCCCGCCTTTTCCCCGCACGGCGAACTGATCGCGTTTCGCTCCGAGCGCGACGGCGGCGGGCTCTTCGCGATGGGGGCTACGGGCGAGTCGCTCCGGCGTGTGACCGATTTCGGCTACAACCCGGCCTAGTCGCCGGACGGCAGGGAGATCGTCTGCGCCACGGCGGGCCCTGCCGCCCCGGAGTACCGGTTCGCCCGCGACAGCCGGCTCTTTGCGGCCTAACCTGACTTTCGCAGTTCCGAGCGGTTTTGGGCCAAAATCGAGCCCAAACA
>JBBTDS010000632.1:0-7098 GCA_038060875.1 Acidobacteriota bacterium
GCCCGCATCTCCACCACTGCTTCGGTGATCTGCCCGAGGTACTTGCCGTCGCTCATCACGTCGGCGGCGATGGCGAAGCGCGGGCCGGGCGCCGCCCAGTCCTTGGGGATGAAGATCTCCACCGGCTGCGAAGCCATCGAGTTGGCCGGCGCCTCGAACTTCAGCACGTCGGGCTCGACGCTCCACTCGGCCGGGGCCACCAGCGCCACCTCCATCTTCATCGGCGACGGCTTGTAGTTCTGCACCCGCACACTCAACTTGAGGCGCTCCCCGCGGGCGGCAAGGATCTGGTAAGGGTAGATGCTCACCCAGCTTGGGTCGAGGCCGAAGTTGCTCTGGCCCTCCGGCAGCAGGTCGAAGAAGAGCTGCTGCTGCTGCCGCATCTTCTTCTCGGTCGCCAGCAGCAGCTCGCGGTTTACCGGGAACGGCCGCCCGTGGCCGGGGCAGAACAGCGTCGGCTCGTGCGCGACCAGGTTGCGGATCGACTTGATGTGGCTGTCGTTCTCCACGTGATTGCGGAAGATCAGGTTGTGGCGCATGGTGCCGTCGTTGCGCGGGTTGGGCATGAAGAAGGCGTCGCCGGTGAAGGCCACCCGCTCGCCGTCGATGGTGACGAACATCGCCATCTGGTACTCGGTGTGGCCCGGCGAGTGGGTCACCTCGAACTCGAACTCCTCCCAGCGGAACTTCTCGCCGTTCCGGAAAGAGCGCGCCACCTTGAACGGCTCGCCGAGGATGCAGCCCAGGTTGTAGCCGCGGGGGTTCTCGAAGACGTCCACCATGTTCTCGTAGCACCAGATCCGGGCGCCGTGATGGCGCGTCAGGTGCGGGAAGCCGTTCATGTGGTCGTCGTGCATGTGGCTGGGCATGGCCACATCGACCGACTTGAGACCGTGGTTCTGCTTCAGGTAGTCGATCGAGTGCTCGACGAAGCGGATGCGGTCGGTGGCCGCCGTGGCCACCTGGAGGTTGCCGAAGTGCGTGCCCGAGGCCGAGCCGTAGTCGATGAACATCGCCTTGCCGCTGTCGCTGATAATGGCGTAGAACGACGAGGTGGTCAGGTGGTGCGCCACCAGGTGCGGGCTAACGGGGATGGGGCGGTTCGCCAGCGTGGGCTCGCCGGTCCAGAAGCGGTAGTAGTCCGTCAGCTTGTCGATGGTCCGCCCGATGGCCGCGTCCGGGTCCGTCACCGGCCGGCCGTGCGAGGGGCACAGCAGCTCCGGCTTGCGCTCGCGCAAGTGGGCCAGCGAGTAGATGCCGAGGTCGATGCCCTCAGAGCCGCCGTAGTTGACCTGGGTGTCGTAGAGGTTCAGAATCTTGCCGGGCGCGTACATCAGGTCGCCCGAAAAGGCCACCTTCTTGCCGTCGATGGCGGCCAGCAGCGTGATCGAGCCCAGCGTGTGGCCAGGAGTAGGCAAAACAAAAAACTCGATTTTGTTCCAGCGGAAAGTGGAGTAATCGGGCAGCCCGCGGGCGACGCGAATGTTCTCGGTGACGGTGTTGAAGTCGTTGCGGACGTAATAGAGGTGGAAGACGCGCCGGTTGCGCCAGAAATTCTGGGCGTCGGCGAACAGGTGCCGCTCGTGCTGCGGCACCGCCACCGGGATGCGGCGCTGGGCCGCCTTCCAGTCGCCCTGGCACTGGTCGCGGTGGTGGTGGGTGTGCAGGATCCAGTCCACCCTGGCGATGCCGAGGTCCTTCAGGTGGTCGAGGATCTTGCCCGATCCGAAATCGATCAGGACGCAGCTTGCGCCGTCCCGGATCAGGTAGACGTTGCAGGTGTCTTCAAAGACGTAGAGGTTCTCGGTGATCTTCTCCGGCCGGCTCGCGGGCGCGAAGGCGGTCCGGCGGTAGCCCTTACGTGGGGCAGGCGCCGGGCTGGTGGCCGCGGCCACCGCTCCGGCGGATTGAAGGAAGCTACGGCGAGATGCGTGGCTCATGGGTGATAGCGTACACGTTCCACGATCCGGTTACAATGGGTTCAGCTCACATGATCCAGACTCTGTTCGGCTCCGTCCAGGAGCAGCCCAGCCTGCTGGACCGGCTGAAGAGCGGCATCGAGAAGACCCGCAGCGGCCTGGTCTCGCGGATGGAGGACGCGCTGGCCGGCCGCAAGGAGATCGACGCGGCGCTGCTGGAGGAACTCGAATACACGCTGGTGAGCGCCGACATCGGCGTTAAGACCACGGCCGAGATCCTGGAGCGCATCCGCCAGCAGGTGGACCGCAAGCTGCTGGGCGACGCCCAGGAACTGCGGGCGCTGATTCGCGAGCACCTGGTCGAGGTGCTCCAGGCCACCGAAAGGCCGCTGGCCCACGTGAGCGGGCCGCCGGCGGTGGTCATGGTCGTTGGCGTCAACGGCACCGGCAAGACCACCACCATCGGCAAGCTGGCGAACCTGTACAAGTCGGAGGGCCGCTCGGTGCTGCTCTGCGCCGCCGACACCTTCCGCGCCGCCGCCGTCGAGCAACTGGAGATCTGGGCCGAGCGCACGGGGTCCGATATCATCCGCCAGAAGTCCGGCGCCGACCCGAGTGCGGTGCTCTACGACGCCATCCAGGCGGGCCGCGCGCGTCGGACCGATTACGTGATCGTGGACACCGCCGGCCGGCTCCACACCAAGCACAACCTGATGGCCGAGCTGGAAAAGATGCGGCGCACCGCGGCGCGGCTAATCCCCGACGCCCCGCACGAGACGCTGCTCATCATGGATGCCACCACCGGCCAGAACGGCCTCGAACAGGCCCGCCGTTTCACCGAGAGCTCGGGCGTGACCGGCCTGGTGCTCGCCAAGCTCGACGGCACGGCCAAGGGCGGCGTGGTCATCCCCATCGCCCGAGAGTTGAACCTGCCCATCCGCTACGTCGGCGTGGGCGAGAAGCCCGACGACCTGGTGCCGTTCGAGCCGGAGAAGTTCGTGGCCTCCCTTTTCGAGCCATGACCGGCGAGCGCGGCCCCGACTACATGCGCCAGGCGCTGGAGCTGGCCCGCCAGGGCGCGGGACTCACCAGCCCCAACCCGGCGGTCGGCGCCGTGCTCGTGCGCCAGGGCGAAGTCGTCGGCCGCGCCTTCCACACCTGGACGGGCGTCAAGCACGCCGAGATACTGGCGCTCGAACAGGCCGGCGAGCGCGCCCGCGGAGCCACGCTTTACATAACGCTGGAGCCCTGCTCGCACGTGGGCCGCACCGGCCCCTGCACCGACGCCTTGATCGCCGCCGGCGTGGCGCGCGTCGTGGCCGCGGCCGAGGACCCCAACCCGCTGGTGGCCGGCCAGGGTCTCCACCGCCTGGCGGCGGCCAGCGTTGCGGTCGAGGTGGCGCGCGACTACCGCCGCGAGGCCGAGAAGCTCAACGAGGCGTTCTTCCACTTCATGCGCACCGGCCGCCCGCTGGTCACCCTGAAGGCGGCGGTGACGCTCGACGGCAAGATCTCCGCGCCCGACGACAATCGCGGCTGGATCACCAGCGAGCAGGCGCGCGCCCACGTGCAGCAGATCCGTCACCTCTCCGACGCCATCCTCACCGGCATCGGCACCGTGCTGGCCGACGACTGCCTGCTGACGGACCGCACCGGTCTGGCGCGCAGCCGCCCGCTGCTGCGCATCGTGGTCGATTCGCAGTTGCGGCTGCCGCCGGATTCGCGGATCGTCGCCAGCGCCAACGCCGACCTGCTGGTGGTGACGACTTCGGCCGCCTCGCCGGAGCGCCGCCGGCAGCTCGAAGACCGCGGCGTGAAGGTGCTGAGCTTCGACGGTCCGGGCGGCCGCACCGGCCTGCGCCGGCTGGTGGAATACCTTGCCGGCGAGAAGTGCCTCTCGCTGATGATCGAAGCCGGCAGCCGCCTGAACTGGGGAGCGCTGGAAGCCGGCGTCGTGGACAAGATCTTCTTCTACTACGCTCCCAAGATCCTGGGCGGGCTGGAATCGCTGCCGGTGGTCGGCGGGGCCGGCCGCCGCACCCGCAAAGAGGCGCTCCTGTTCCGCGACGTCGCGCTCCATCGGATCACCGAGGACGAGTTCGCGGTGGAGGCGTGGTTGCACCGCTAGAACAAGCCGGCAGCGAGGTTGAATTGGGCTACTACCCCGGCGCTCGCGATGTCTCCAGTTAAACCTCCGTTCCGCTTCCGAAGCAGAAGCGGAGAACGCTTCGGATCTTCTGGTTCCGGGCCAGGCCCACCGTAAGGCCGAAGAGCCGCACTACTCGGGGCACGTCTCCGTTCCAGATCTCCGAAATGGGGGTGAAGGCCCCGGAGTAACGTTGGCAGAAAACCCGGTCACTCCAGCGCACGCGAGAGGGGAGGTCCGGATATTCCCCCATTATGTCGGACAGGGCTCTGATGATCCGGAACCCTCGGGGATCTTTGTAGCAGTCACGGAATGCGACAACGCTGCGGCCGGCGCGCACCTCGCCGACAAACTCGGGGAAGGTCGCGGCGTTGGTGAGATTGACGATGGAGTTTGGCTCGCAGGCGTGACGGTCACCTCCGGAGATGAGTGGGTAGTCACTTCCGCGTGCCCAGTCGATGACGGACCGGTTTTCCGCCCAAGGGCGCAGCCCGTTCAGCTCGATGGCGTGGATCAAGTTGCCCGACGCGATGAGTAACTGTCCTACAGCGGCGCGGTGATGCTCCGTTCCGCAGCCGGATTGCTCCCAGAGGGGGTGATTCAGAACAACCAAGGTGTCCTCGTGCCCGTTCACCACCAGGAGGATTTCCTTGCGCAGAGCTTCCGACGGCTGGTGCGTGTACGCCGCCATTTCCGCCATGATCGATCGGGCGTGCTGCGGAGGCAGGTTGTGCACCCCCAAGTGGAAATACGTGCCCGCTACGGGGACGGTCCACTCCACAGAGATGGGCGCCGCGGAAGTATCCGCCAACTGCCGGAGCCCGCAGCCCGCCTCGATGTTGTCGTGATCGCTGAGCGACACGAGCGCCGCCAGACCCAGGTGATCCTCGATGCTGCGTTTCTCCAATTCGTGGGCCTCGCGCTCGGGCAGCGGCGGCGTCCAGTGGGCTCTGGAGTAGTCCAGAGGCCTGCCGTGCTTGGCCTGATAGCCCCGCGCCAGCCGATTCAGCTCCCAGGCCAGCAAGGGAATATTACTTGCGTAGACGGGAAGGGAGCTTAGGCTTTCCCGGGAGTGCATGGTGTGGCTGTGCAGGGAAACACCGGTTCGGAAATGCCGGCAAACAGTGCGGTCTCGCCACAACAAATGCACGTGAGTGTGCTTCATGAACGTCCCCTGCCGAGCCTCGTCCGCCGCAGGGCCGCGTGCACCACCGCGCTGGCGACGCCCGTCAGGAGGCTCACGGCCGCGGCCGCCAGCCCATCCACGGCGTAATGGTATCTGCCGTACACAGTCACGACCGCCACGCCGAGCGCCACGATGGCGATCGTCCAACCCACCCGTTTTCTCTCCGGCAGGGCGAGCATCATGGCCAGCGCTGCGGAGAATCCGACCGTAACATGGGCGCTGGGAAACACGCTGGCTTGAATGTCGCACCGATCGAGCACCCAGAGATTCAGTTGACGGAACGGCGTGGTGAAAGTGGGCAGATCCTCTCCCGGGAACGCGATTCGCGGAGACCGCGAGGGGAAGAGCGGCAACAGCGTGTAGGTAGTCAACACTCCCAGCAACAAGGTGAAAAGAAAACAGTCCACCCGCTGCCTCCTCCGGTACAGATACAGAATGCCGATCGAGACGGGCGGTACCGCGTACAGAAGGGAATAGCAGAGATCCAAGCAGAACGGCACCGTCCATCCGAAATACTCGATGGCGGCTTGGCCACCCCAGTCGTTGAGAAGCACCTTGTCGAGATGAAGCCAGGCCCGCTCGAGGCGGTAGTCGTGGGAAACCGTCGGCGGCCAATCCACCGCCCAGTAGGCCACCAGGAGCAGGGGCGCGGGCAGCCAGTCGCGCACGATGCTCCAAAACCGGGATCCGGAGCGGTGCTCCGCGCGGGCCAGCAGCAACAGCATGATCCATCCCGCCAGGGTCAGACCGCACCACCAGCTCGATGCCTCCGGCGGCCCACCTGCGGTCACGCCGCGCAACGCCACGTATGAGAAGTAGAGCGCCAGCAGCCACTCGCTGGGACGCAGCAGGCGCATGACCGTGGGCCACCTTTTGCGATCCGCCAGATCCTGGCGCCCTGTGGGCGCCGGGCGACCGGTGTCAGCGATGACGGTTGTTCTTTCCATCGGCAAACTGGGTGCGCCAGTCGTCTCCGGCCGATCCCACGCCGTCGAGGGTCACTGTGTTCTGCCCATTAGCGCCCTTCTTTCCTGGATCCGCCTCGTTTATCCGGTAAAGGGAATACTCAACGCCGACTTCGGTTCGGCCAAACAGGCGTGCGTCCGTGATGGACCGGTTGGCGACGGGCAACCAGAACGAGCCGATTTTCTCGTACTCGTGAACGAACGAGGTCTTTCTTACCCAGAAAGACGGATTCAGCGCCGGCGCGCCTTGGATCCGCACAATGGCGAAGTCTTCCGAGTCCACCCAAATGCGGCCCCGGAAGAGGAACTTGTTGGGGACTTTCGCAACCGCCTCGAGGACGTAACAGCCACGCGCTCCGCACATCTCGGTGGCTAGAAGCTGGAACGTGTAGCTCCTGGGGGTGATCCGGGTACTGGCCTGAATCTCCGGTCGAGCGGCCTCGATCTCAGCCTTGATCATTCTCTTGAGAACTCTGTCCCTGATGATCCGTGAACCCTTCTCCGAAACCACCCGGAATGCCTTGGTCCCGGGGTGTTGATAGTGCATCTGCACATCCAACTGGGCAGAGGTCCCAAACCTGTTGTTCCGCAGCGTGTAACGCCGCGCCGACGAGTAGTGTTTCAATGCGGCGACCCTTGCCTCATCCCGGGCAGCCATGCGCGCCAGTACGTCCTCCAGGTTCAGTTGCGTGTTTTCCGGCGGACCCGCATTCTGAGCCCAGAGGCTGGCGCCGAGAACTATAGCCGCGAGGGCGACGCGCCGCCAGGTTCGGTTCAATCCTCCAGCGCCCCCATCGTGGCGCGTCCGGGGCCTCATGTGCGTATTCTCGCTGGGCTTTCCATTCTAGCCGCTTAGCGAGTCCAAGTATACTCCGGCTCGCC